>NZ_JBEZZW010000065.1:0-26676 GCF_040639415.1 Micromonospora sp. NPDC023888
GCCGGTGCTGCGGCTCTGCTGATTGACGCGTCGCTGTATGCGGCGACCGGTAAGGGCAGTCTGACCAACCTGTTGATCGACACGGTGCTCACCGTTGTACCCATCGGCAGGCTGCTCAAGCTCGCCAAGCCGGCCCTGGCCCTCGCCAAGCGCGGATTGCCCACTCTGGCAAGGGGCCTGACCAAGGCGCGTGCGGCCCTGCCGAAGCTGCCACGCGCGAGCATCCCCATGGGAGCCCGCAGGGTTGCGGCAGACCCGATCGACGTGGCGAGCGGTGAGGTGGTGTTTGCCCAGACCGACGCCGAACTGCCGGGCCTGCTGCCGCTGGTGTTGAGCCGTAGTCACGTGTCGTCGTACCGGGCCGGTCGCTGGTTCGGGCCGTCCTGGGCGTCGACCCTTGATCAGCGGGTTGAGGTCGATGACGAGGGTGTCTGCTTCGTGGCAGAGGACGGCATGGTCCTCACCTATCCGGCGCCCGCCGGTGATGGAGCGCGGACGATGCCGGCAGTCGGGCCTCGGTGGCCGCTTGTCGCGACGGTTGACGGATTCCGGGTCGACCAGCCAGATACCGGTCGCGCGCTGCATTTCCGGGCGGTGCCCGACCTGCCCGAGCCGGCGGGCGAGGGTGACCCCGTCCGAGTGTTGCCCCTGGTTGCCGTGACTGACCGTAACGGCCATCGGATCGACCTGGAGTGGCGCGACGGTGTGGTCACCGAGATTCGGCACAGCGGTGGGTATCGGATCGCGGTCGACACCCTGCACGGGCAGGTGGCGGCGCTGAGTCTGCTCGACGCGGAAGCCTCGGGTGACGCCCGGACTCTCGTCCGGTTCGGCTACGACGAGGGCGGTCACCTCGCCGAGGTGATCAACGGATCAGGGTTGCCGCTGCGGTTCGGCTATGACGACGAGGGCCGGTTGGTCCGTTGGCAGGACCGTAACCAGCAGGAGTACCGCTACACCTACGACGAGCAGGGCCGCTGCATCGCCGCTGCCGGCTCGGGCGGCTTCCTGTCCGCACGGCTGCACTACAACCCGGCCGACCGGGTCACCACCGTGACCGACTCGCTCGGCCACACCACCGTCTACGAACTCACCGAACGCGGTCAGACCGAGCGGATGACCGATCCGTTGGGCCATGTCGTGGCTTCCACCTGGGACGGTTTCGATCGGAAGCTGTCCGAGACCGACGCTCTCGGGCGGACGACTCGTTGGTCCTACGATGACGACGGCAACCTGGTCGAGGTCACCCGTCCGGACGGCAGCCGGGCGACCGCGTCGTACAACGGTCTGCGTCAGCCGCTTGTCGTCACCGACGTCGATGGTGCGGTCTGGCGGCGCGAGCACGACGAGCGCGGCAACCTGACCAAGATCACCGACCCGACCGGCGCGGCCACCCGCTACCGGTACGACGACTCGGGTCACCTCACCGAGGTGACCGACGCGCTCGGCAACACCCTGCTGGTGACCACCGATTCGGCCGGGTTGATCAGCCAGGTCACCGAGCCCACCGGCGCGGTGACACGTTATCAGCGGGACTCGGCCGGACGCGTCGCCGAGGTGATCGATCCGCTCGGTGGCATCACTCGTCTGGGCTGGACCGTCGAGGGACGGTTGGCGTGGCGGCGTGGCCCGGACGGAGCGAGCGAGGAGTGGACCTACGACCCGGAAGGCAACCTGGTCAGCCACACCGACCAGACCGGGGCGACCACCGAGTTCGAGATCGGGCCCTTCGACCTGCCGGTGGCGCGTACCGGGCCGGACGGTTCCCGCCTCGCCTTCGATTACGACGCTGAGCTGCGGCTCACCACGGTCAGCAACCCCCAGGGCCTCGTGTGGCGTTACGACTACGACCCGGCGGGCCGGCTCGTCGCCGAAACCGACTTCAACGGGCGCACGCAGACCTATACGCACGACGCCGCCGGTCAGTTGGTGGCCCGCACCAACGGCGTCGGGCAAAGCATCGAACTGGTCCGCGACACGCTTGGCAACGTCGTCGAGAAACACACAGTCGAAGGCGTCACCACCTTCGAGTACGACCCGGTCGGCCGGTTGCTGCACGCCACCTCACCCGATGTTGATCTCCGCTTCGAACGGGATCCGGTAGGCCGGGTACTGGCCGAGATCCGCGACGGTCAGACCGTCACCTCGTCCTACGACGAGCTCGGTCGGCAGACGCGGCGGCGAACCCCCCAGGGCGTCGAGAGCGTCTGGGAGTACGCGGCCGGTCACCGGCCGGTCGCGCTGCGCACCGGCGGCGCGACGGTCAGCTTCACCCACGACGCGGCCGGCCGGGAGACGCGGCGCGTGGTCGGCAGCCTCGCTCTGACCCAGAGTTGGGACGCCAACCACCGGCTGCTCTCCCAGATCCTCACCGCGAACGCCGCGGAGCCGGCCGCGGTCCCGGACCTGGTCGCCCACCGGGCCTACCGGTACCGCGCCGACGGCTACCTGACCGACATCGCCGACCACCTCACCGGCGAGCGACGGCTGGAGGTGGACCGGGCCGGCCGGATCACCGCCGTGCAGGCCGCCGACTGGACCGAGCGGTACGCCTACGACGAGGCCGGCAACGTGGCCAGCGGCACCTGGCCCGACGCCACGGGCGGAGACAGCGAACGCGGCGCTCGAGGCGAGCGGGAGTACACCGGCACCCTGATCCGCCGCGCCGGAGACGTGCGCTACGAGCACGACAACGCCGGTCGGGTCACGCTGCGGCAGCTCAAGCAACGTTCGGCTAAGCCCTTGACCTGGCGGTACACCTGGGACTCCGAGGATCGGCTGACCGCCGTCACCACTCCGGACGGCACCCGCTGGCGCTACCGCTACGACGCGTTGGGCCGCCGGGTCGCCAAGCAACGCCTCGACGCCGACGGCGCCGTGGTCGAGCAGGTCGACTTCGCCTGGGACGGCCCTCGCCTGATCGAGCAGACCCACCGGGGCGAGGCCGGCGAACGGACCAGCACCTGGGAGTACGCCCCCGACACGTTCACTCCGATCAGTCAGACCGACGGCGTGGCCGATCAGGACGAGGTGGACCGTCGCTTCTACGCGATCGTGACCGACCTGGTCGGCGCACCCACCGAACTGGTCAGCCCGGACGGCCAGGTCGTCTGGCAACAGCGGACCACCATCTGGGGGATCCCCACCCACGTCAGCGTGACGGGGGCCGACTGCCCACTGCGCTTCCCCGGCCAGATCCATGACCCGGAAAGCGGCACCTCGTACAACTATCACCGGCACTACGACCCCGACACCGCCCGCTACGTCTCTACCGATCCGATCGGCCTTGACGCAGGCCCCAATCCGCACGCCTACGTGCTGAACCCGCTCGGCTGGCTCGATCCACTCGGGCTGATCGGCTGCCTGACCCAGATGGCGGCATCCGGGCAGCGCGCGGCCGACAGTGCGAAAGCAGCGAAAACAGGCCTGAAGCACGACGGCAGGAAATACCAACAACACATGATGCAGGGCGATCTTCCGCATCTGCCCTCGCAGTCGCCGACAATCCTGAACCAAGCCGGCAAGGAGATGCTCGAGAATATCTTGACGGATCCTCTGTCGAGCGTGGTCCCGGCTGGCCTCAAGACCAACTTCCCTGGCGGGTACCATGTCGTCAGCAACATGATCTCACCAGGCGGTGACGGCTTCATCTCGGCGTTCTTCGACGCGAACAACGTATTCCAGTTCTTCGGAAAGATCAGTTGATGAGCATCGCTTTGATCAAGCGCGAGGACAAGACCCGGATTGACGAGTTGTCCGCGGCGATAGCGGCGCGACGGCTACGGGGTGTCACCTACTTCGTTCCGCCCGGCCTGGAGTGGGTGGAAGAGGACTCAAGTGCTGGTCCGATCCACGTCGCCGACATGGGTGTCTCACTCATTTTTGACGACGTCACGTTGAACGTGGCCTGGTCGATGAACGGGTTCAACGAAGGTCTGGCCGTCGTCGCCACCGATACGGTGGATCCGCTGTTCTTCGGCAGGTCGGCGGTCGCGGTCGATGCCAGCGGCATCCATCCTTGGCCATCCCGGTTGGGCCATGGCGTCGAGGGCATTTCCTGGGCCTGGCACCAGCCGTGCGACGACTGTCCAGACCTGCTGTGGTCCGTGCGACTCGATTTCGGCGCTCCTGGGTCTGCCATCATCGCCCTCGGCGAAGTCGAGCAGGGAACACCCCGCTACATGCCGGACTCGCTGCTCGTTCTGTTCGACGAGACTGTCGCCAGGTCCTACCTCATCCCGGCCGGAGAGGGGTCGTCCTGGGGAGCGTGAGCGGTCAGCGGGGTGTCGAGCTGCGGTGGCGGGATCTTGGCGGCCACGGCAGTTCGTTCCCGATCAGCGTCGCTCAACCGGCGCGGAACAGCGGGAGCGGCTGACCCCGGTAGCCGAGCAGATACTGCTCCGGGTCCGCCCCGAGCACCGTGTCGAGCACCGCTCCGAACACGTCCCGGAAGTCGGTGGTCGCCTTCAGGTCGCCCTGGTCCAGGTCGGTCAGGCTGGACGGTTGACCGTGGAAGCCGCCAGCCACCCGCGCCCCGGCCACCAGCACCGGCCCGGCGGTGCCGTGGTCGGTGCCGTCGGAGGCGTTGGCGCGTACCCGCCTGCCGAACTCGCTGTAGACGACCACCGCGACCCGGCGGCCGGCGTCGCTGCCGGCCATCCGGTCCACGAAACCGGCCACCGCGGCGTCGAGTTGACCGAGCAGGGCCTCCTGCGCGGCCCGTTCCCCGGCGTGCGTGTCGAAGCCGCCGAGGCTGACCGAGTACACCCGGGTGGGTACCCCCGCCTCGACGCAGCGGGCGACCAGGGCGAGTTGCGCGCCGAGCGCGCCACCGCCGCCGGTTCCGGTGGCGGTGGCGACCGGGGTCGCGTCGGTCGGGCTGGCGGCCGGAGCCACCGCCGCGCGGACCAACCGGCCCATGTCGACCAGATCGGCGTACGCGGTGGCGGCCCGCGCCTGCATCGCCGACTCGCCGGCCTGTACCCGGCCGAGCGACGCCACCATGGCGGGCGCCACCCAGTCGGGCAGCTCCAACCCCTGGTAGCTGACGCAGGCGCCGACCCGGTGACGTCCGACCAGCAGTGGCGGCAGCACCGGTTCGAAGCTGACCGCCGCCTCCACCGGCGCCTGGGTGTCGTCCAGCCAGCGCCCGACCCAGCCGGTGTCGGCCGGGCCGCTCGGCGCCGCGGTCTGCCAGATGTCCATCGACCGGAAGTGGCTGCGGTCCGGCTTCGGGTAGCCGACCCCGTGCACGATGGCGAGCCGACCGGCCGACCAGAGCCCCTGTAGGCCGCGCATCGCCGGGTGCAGACCGTGGTCGCTGTCCAACCGCAGCACCTGCTCCTCCGGGTACGCCAACTCGGGGCGGGAGGCCCGGTAGGCCGGGTCGGCGTACGGGATGACGGTGTTCAAGCCGTCGTTGCCGCCGTAGAGGGTGACCAGGACGACGGTCTCCACCGGACGCCTGGCGACGCGCTGCTCGGGTTTCGCGGTGTCGAGCAGCCGGGACAGGGTGATCGCGCCGGCGCCGGCGGCGAGGGCACCGCCGCCGGCCACCCCGGAGGCGAGCAGGAATCGTCGTCGGGTGAGTCGGTCCATCTCAGGTCACCTGGTATTCCGGGCTGACCAGCCCGAGGGTGAGCATCAGCCGGGAGTTGGTGGTGCCGCGCAGCACCTCGTACGTGCGGTCGGTCCAGGTGTCCACGCAGAGCAGGTGGGCCACCTCCTCCGGGGTCATCCGCTCCGGGCTGAGCTGGCTGGCGAGTTTGCCGGCCAGGGACAGTTTCAACCGGGCGGCAGCCGAGGTCAGCCAGGCCACCCCGGCCGGCCAGCCGCCCACACTGGGCGGGGCGAACGGGCGTTGGCCGAGGCCGCCGAGCCCGTCGAGCAGCCCGGTGACCGTCTCCGCCGGGAGGGTGGCCGGTCGCAACCCGAGTTGTCGCAGTGCGCCGACCAGCCACTCGACCGGTTGTTTGACCATGGTGGCCCGGGTGGTCGGGAACATCTCGTCGGCCAGCAGCACCCGCAGCATCGGCAGCGGCTCGGGAAAGGCGGCGGCCATCTCCTCCCTGATGTGTTCCGGGATCGGCGCTGTGCTGGAGGCGTACCGGTGCCAGAGCCGGGCGGCCACGAACCGGGGGCAGGCCTCCTGCGCGAGCACCAGGTCGACCAGGCTGCCGACGGTGAAGTGTCTGGTCACGCCGAGGATGCTCGATGTGCCGTCGTGGTGGCGTCCGGGGTCGAAGACCGATCGCCGTCCGGCGAGGTCGATCCGCCACCCGGTCAACGCCAGGCCGGCCTGTTGTACGTCGGATTCGGTGTACTGCCCGAGGCCGAGGGTGAACAACTCGAAGAACTCCCGGGCGAGATTTTCGTTCGGGGCTTCCCGGCTGTTCAGTTGGCCGTCCAGCCAGTAGACCAGGGCCGGATCGACGATCATGCGATGGGCCATGTCGCGAAAGTCCCGGGATTCCCGTAGGGCGAGGTGTTGCGCCAGCATCAGTTGTGGGCTCTTGACCTTGACGATCGAGGTGGCCCAGTGGCCGTGCCAGAAGAAGAGCAGTTTCTCCGCGGCCTGGTGGTCGGCGACGGTCATCCGATCCAGCCACCACTGGGTGAGGGTGCCGGCCTGCGCCCGACGCAGCCCGTCGGCTTCGACCCGCTGCGCCGGGGTGGGCTCGGACGCGCCGACGTACGGGTCGGGGCCGAGCGGTGGCATGGGCGCCCGGGTGGCGCCGATGTCGGGCCCCGTGGGGGTGGTGAGCGCGGCCAGGGTGGCGGTGAAGCCGGCCCGCCGCGCTGCCGCCAGCTCGTTGGCGGTCGGCCCGAACCCCGTTCGGCGCAGCAGTAGAGCCACGTCGTCGGTCATAACGACACCATGGTGGAACCCTCAACAGGGAAGCGGCATTTCACCATCATCCGGAATTCCGCCCGTCGGCGACGGGTCGAGCCGCGCCCCGACGATACGTCTCTGATGGACGTACCGCATAGAGTGTGGACGATCGTTAATGGCGGCGGTGATCCGATGTCCGATTACTGACTTCTGTCGGCCGTGGTATGTATTTCGCTCTATATGCTCGCTATCATCGGCGGCTGCATCGCCGATCGTCCACGCTCTTACGGGGGTACGAGGTGATGGATCAGCCGGTTCCGCCCACCCTGCGCCAATCCTCCGGTCAGTCGCCGGTCGCGCTCGCGGGTGCCACGGCGGGCAGCGACACCTGGCCGGGTGCCCCGGCGCAACCCGTCGAGCCCCGCCCGGTCCCGCCCGTCCAGACCGGACGGTCGGTGGCGCTGGTGCACGAGTGGTTCACCGCGACCGGCGGTGCGGAACAGGTCTTCCGCCAACTCACCGAGGTCTTCCCGACCGCCGAGCGTTTCGCGCTCTGGAGTGACGACGACGCCGACCCGCCACCGCTGCGGGTGTCCTGGCTGGCCCGGACACCGCTGCGCGGCAACAAGGCGGTCGCCCTGCCGTTCATGCCGCTGGTCTGGCGGACCCTCACCCGCGACCGGTTCGACGTTGTCATCTCCTCCAGCCACGCCTTCGCGCACACGGTCCGGCTCGGGAGTCCCGACCGCACCCGGTACCTCAGCTACGTCCACGCCCCCGCCCGTTATCTCTGGAACCCGGGGGTCGACGACCGGGCGTCCGGGCCGATGCTGGCGGTGCCCCGACGCCTGATGCGGGCGCTCGACGTCGGTCTCAGCCACCACGTGCACAGTTACGCGGCCAACTCCGTCGAGGTGCGCGA
Source organism: Micromonospora sp. NPDC023888 (assembly GCF_040639415.1). Lineage (NCBI taxonomy): Bacteria > Bacillati > Actinomycetota > Actinomycetes > Micromonosporales > Micromonosporaceae > Micromonospora > Micromonospora sp. NPDC023888. The sequence continues at coordinate 7,755 of NZ_JBEZZW010000065.1, forward strand.
CCGGATCCGGCGGCACTGGGGCCGCGACGCCTGGGTGATCAATCCGCCGGTCGATGTGGACTTCTTCTCCGCCGCGCCGAGCGCCGACCGGGCGCAACCGCGCGACTACCTGCTGGGCGTCGGGCGCTGGGTGCGCTACAAGAACTTCGACCTGATCATCGCGATCGCCGAGGAGGCCGGCCTTCCCCTGATCATTGCCGGTTCCGGGCCCGAGGAGGCCCGACTGCGGCGCCTGGCCCACCAGGCGAGCGTGCCCGTCACCATCGAGGTCCACCCGGACCGCTACCGGCTGCGACAGCTCTACTGGGGCGCCCGCGCCCTGCTCTTTCCGGTCCACGAGGACTTCGGCATCGTCCCGGTCGAGGCGCAGGCCTGCCGCACCCCGGTCCTCGGGCTGCGCCGCGGTGGCCTGCTGGAAACGGTCGTCGACGCGCAGACCGGTGTCCTTGTCGACTCGCTCGACCCGCGTGACCACGCCGCGGCGATCGGCCGGCTCGACGAGCTGGACCAGGCGCAAATGCCCGTTCAGGCGGAGCGGTTCTCGACACAGACCTTCGCCCGCCGGGTGAGCGAGTGGGTCGAGCATGAGTGTGGCTGACCCGATGCGGGTGCTGCACGTCACCCACACCGCGCAACCCGGCGGGGCCGAGCTGGCCCTGGCCCGCCTGCTCGGTCAGCGCCACCCCTGGCAGGCGGCCCTGTACGCCCCACCGGCCGGCGTCGCCTTCGACCAGCTCCCCGCCGAGGAGGTGGCGCAGGCCCGGGACCTGCCGACCCTACCGACCGGGGGCACCCGAAGTGGGGCGCCACTGCTGGCGGCCCGTTACCTGGCGGCGCTGCGGGACGGCGCCCGGGTGCTGCGGCGCAGCCCGCTGTTTCAGCAGGCCGACCTGGTGCACGCGAACACCGCCGCCGCGGCCATCATCTGTGCGCTCGCCGACCGGGCCGGGCGCCGCCCCCTCGTGGTGCACCTCCGCGGCCCGTTGACCGTCGAGAGCCTCGGCCCGATCGGTCTGCCCGCGTTCCGCCGGCTGGCCCTGCGGCGCGCCGACGGGCTCATCGCCAACTCCGGGTTCACCCTCGCCAGCGTCCCGCCGGCCCCCCGGATCCCGGCCCAACGGACGGTGATCCAGAGCCCCAGCGGGATCTCCGAGCGGCTCGCGCACCCCGAGATCCGGCCCCAGGTCAGGGCCATCGGGATGGTCGGCCGGCTCCAGCACTGGAAGGGCCAGCACGTCTTTCTCCGCGCGTTCGCCGCGAGCCTGCGCGGCACCGACGTGCGCGCGTACCTCTGCGGTGCCCCGCTCTTCGGCGAGGAGGCCTACGAGACGCAGCTCCGGGAACTCGCCGCCACGCTTGGCATCAGCGAACAGGTCACGTTTCGCGGGCACGTCGACGACATCAACGGTTTCCTCGACTCGATCGACATCCTGGTCCACTCGTCGCTCGGGGCCGAGCCGCTGGGCCAGACCGTGCTGCAGGGACTGGCCCGGGCGCTGCCGGTGGTGGCCACCGAGGGTGGTGGGCCGGGGGAGTGGATCCGTTCCGGGGTCAACGGAATGCTCGTCCCGCCCGGAGATCCGGACGCGCTCGCCTCGGTGCTGCGTACCCTGGTGGCGTCGCAGCGGCTCCGGCACGACCTGGCGACCGCCGCCGCCCACACCCCGGGCCTGCTGTCCGACGCGGACTGCGTCGAGCGGCACGCCGGGTTCTTCTATTCCGTCCGCCGCGCCCACCGGTCGGCCCCCGTGCGGGACGCCGCGTGAGCGCAAAGGCACTACGGATCGGGTACGTCCAGGTCCGCCCACCCGGGCTCACCGAGACCTTCATCCCCGCCGAGATCGAGGCGGTGCGGGCGGCCGGGGCGACGGTCGAGGTGTTCGTCGCCAACCCGGACGGCAACCGTCGGGCCGAGCCGCGGCGGGCCGCCGTCCAACTGCTCCGCCGTCCCGGCGGGCTCCCGGCCGACCTGCGCCTGCTCGGGCTGCCGTCGCGAGCCGCCGGGGGGCGGGGGTTGGCGCGTGGCCTGCTGGCAAACGCCGCCGCCACCGCCCTCGCCGACGAGATCGGGCGCTTCGACCCGGACGTCCTGCACGCCCACTTCGTCAATCTGCCCACCATGGTCGCTCTGCTCGTCGGGCGCCGACTCGACCGACCCGTGACGGCTACCGCGCACGCCGCCGACTTCCTGCTCGACCCGGACCGGGCCGCGCTGCGTCGCCGGCTGACCCGACTGCGGCACCTCTTCGTCGTCTCCGCGGCGACCGCCGGTCAACTCGCCGACCGGGGAGTGCCGATCGCGACGATTCCCCACCGGGTCGTCCGGGCCGGCGTCGACGCCCGACTCCTGGCCGCCCCGCCCACCGCGCCCGCTCCCACGCCGGGCACCCCCACGAGGATCGTCACCGTCGCCCGGCTGATCCCGAAGAAGGGGATCGACACCACCATCGACGCGGTGGCCCGGCTCGTCCAGGCCGGGCATCCGATCCGGTACGACATCTACGGCGACGGTCCGCTGCGGGACCATCTGCGCCGCCGGGCCGACTCGGCAGGGCTGGCCGACGCCGTGGTGCTGCACGGCGCGGTGCCACATCCGGTGGCTACGGCCGCGCTCGCCGGCGCGCAGGTCGCCGCCCTACCCTGCCGGCCCGCCCCGGACGGCGACCTCGACGGCATCCCGGTGTTCCTGATGGAGGCGGCCAGTCAGGGCGTGCCCGTGGTCACCACCGCGGTCTCGGGCATCCCCGAACTCGTCGGCCCGGACAGCGGCTGGCTCGTCCCCCCGGACGACCCGGTCGCCCTCGCCACCGCGATCCGGACGGTGGTCGCCGAGCCGGCCACGGCCGAGCGGCGCGCCCAGGTGCTGCTCCTCCGGCTGCGGTCGGAATTCGCCCCGGCGGTCCAGGCCGACCGGTTGCTGTCGGTCTGGCGGGACCTGACCGGCTCGACCCTCACCCGACCCGCCGCGGCGTGCGAAGGTGGGCACTGGTGACCCTCAGCGTCGTCTCGTCGTACCTGCCGATCCCCGTCGACCGGGGCGATCCCGTCCGGGTGTCGATGATGTTGCGGGCGCTGGCTCAGGTGCCGGACTGCACCCTGCTGGTGGTCCGCCGCCCCGACACCACAGCCGACCAGGTCGAGCAGTTGCGCCGGCTGCTGCACCCGATGCGGGTGCGTACCTTCGCAGCCACGCCCTTCCGCTACGACCGCCTCGGTCCGCCGGGCCGGTACGCACAGGCCCTCGCGTCCGGGCTGCCACCATGGGTCCGGAGCCGCTACAGCGCGGAGCTGCACGACGAGCTGCGGCGACACGACGGCGCGGCGATAGCCCTCGGTGAGGCCGCCGGCGCCTACTTCCCCGGGACCAGGTTGCGCTGGCACTGGGACAAGGCCAACGTGCTCGCCGCAAGCCTCCGGCAGGAGATCGAAGCGGCGGACGACCTCGTCTACCGACTGCGCGCCCGTTACCTGACCGCCGTCTCGACCCGCTTCGAGCGGCGGGCGCTGGCGTCCTGCGCGACGGTCTCGGTGACAAGCGAGGACGAGGCCGAGCGGCTGCGGCGGCACCACGGCCGGGCGGCCACCTTCGTGTTACCAAGCTGCGTCCCGCTCCCGTCCGGCCACCAGCCCCGGCCGCAGGAGCGGGAGTTGGTCTGGCTGGGCAGCTTCGCGTACGAGCCGAACCTGACCGGCCTGCGGCGCTTCCTGGCCGAGGGCTGGCCCGCGCTGGTCCGGTCCGGTTACACCCTCACCCTCATCGGCTCGGGTCTGACCGGGCCGGTCCGCGCCGAGCTGAGCCGGCACCCCGGGGTCCGGGTACGCGGTTACGTGGAGGACCTGCGTACCGCGCTCACCAGCGCCCGCGCCGCGGTGGTGCCACTGTGGAGTGGGGCCGGCGTCAAGATGAAGACCCTCACCCTGCTGGCCCACGCGGTCCCGGTCTTCACCACGACGGTCGGTGCCGAGGGCGTGCCGGCGAGCACTGCCGTCCGGATCGCCGCGGACCCGCCCGCGATGGCCGCGGAACTCCTCGCGACCACCTCGACCGCCCTGGACGCGATGGCCGCGGAGGCGACGCGGCTGGTGGGGCGGGAGTTCTCCGAGGACCGGTTCGCGGAACGCCTCCGCACGGCGCTCGGCACCGACGGCTACCTCACCGATCGCGGTGTCGCCGGCACCGAACCCGCACGGTGATGGCCGTCAACCGGCTGGTCGCCTCCACCGCCGCCAACCTGCTGATCCCGGTCAGCGGGCTGCTCGTCAGCCCCTTCCTCTCCCGCGAACTCGGGCCGGAGGGGCGTGGGCTGTACGCCGCGCTCACCCTGCCGATCGTGATCTGCGGCTGGCTGGGCACCTACGGCCTCCAGGACGCGCTGACCTTCCACGTCCGGCAGAGCCGGCTGTCCCGGCGGGACGCGGCCCGGGTCAGCCTGCTGGCCGCCGTGCCGCTCGGTCTGGTCGCCGTGCTGCTACTTGGCGTGTTGAGCCTCTTCGTCTTCGACCGGGCGCAGGTCGACAGGCAGCAGTTCATGGTGCTCGCACTGCTCGCGCCGCTGCACATCCTGGCGAACCTGGCGATCGGTGCCCTCACCGGTGCCGCCGACATCGGCGGCGTCAACCTGATGAAGGTCGTGCCGGCGGCACTGCGGACGATCCTGCTCGTCATCGCCTGCGTGGCCCTCGACCTGAGCGCCTTCTGGGCCGCTGCCCTCTTCCTGACCGCGACGGCCAGCGGAGCGCTCGTCGGGCTGCTCCGGCTGCGCCGCCGCCCGGAGCCGGCGACTCCTACCGGACCAGCCGACCAGGCCGAGCCGATTCCCGTCCGGTCGCTGATCCGGTACGCGCTCACCTGTCTGCCCGGGGTGCTCGCGGCGACCTCCAGCGCCCGGCTCGACCAGGTTGTCGGCCTACCGCTGCTCGGTGCACGCGAACTCGGCTTCTACGCGGTGGCGGTGAGCGTGGCGGAACTGCCGACCGTCGTGGCGACCGCGGCCCGGACCGTCCTGATGGGCGGGGCGGGCAGCGATGACCACGAATCGGTACTGCGGGTGGCGCGGGTCGCCGTCCCGGTGGCGGCGCTCGGGTGCGCGGTCCTCGCCGCGAGCGCGGGTCTGCTGGTGCCACGGTTCTTCGGCGCCGCGTTCGCCCCTGCCACGTTGCCCACCGTCATCCTCTGCGCGGCCACCGTCGTGTTCACCTGCGTACAGATCTTCAGCGCCCTGCTGCTCGTGCACGACAAGGCGGGCCGGTCGTCGGTTGCCCTCGTCGTCGGCTCACTCACCGGCGTGCTGCTGCTCGTCGTGCTGGCCCCGCTGGGTGCGGTCGGCGCGGCCGTCGCCAGCCTGGTGGGGTACGCCGTCGCGGCCGGCATCGCGGCCCGGTCGGTACGCAGGTTGCCAGCGGTGCCGTCACTGCGAGCGGTTACCGTGCCGTACGCCGCGGACCTCCGGCACCTGCACGTCGGGCTCACGCGGCGGTGGCGGTCTCGCCGGACCGGTCCTCCCGAGGCACCGGATGCGGCCAATCCACAGTCAGCCGGCACAGGTGGGGGAGTCCGATGAGTACGGTGTCCAGCGGTCAGACGAAGGGTGTCCTGCTCCGGGCCAGCAGACTGATCCGACCTGACCCCGGCACCGCCGAGTGGCTCGGCACCGCGGGCGTCGTCGGGCTGCTGGTCCTCGCCTGGATCAGGGTGACCACTCCCCAACTCGTCCAGATCCTGCAGAACGGGCGACCGGCCTTCAACTCCGCAGTCGACTCGATGCCCCCTGCCGGTCGCGTCCTTGGTGACGTCACCACCGCGGCCTTCATCGGCCTGGCCCTCCTCCTCACCGCGTACGGGCTGCGGCACCGACGCCCGGACCGGCTGTGGGCGCTCGTCGTGGTCCTCGCCCCACTGGCCGCCATCCACCTCGCCGGGCTGGTGAACGGGCAACCCCCCGGGCCGGTGTCCCTGGCCCTCCCGATCGCCGTCGTCGCCATCTGGGTGCTCCGACCCGGGGCGCAGGCGCTTGCCGCGGTCGGTGTGCTCGGCGCGGCCACCGCCGTCGTCGCGATGCTGTTGGCGGTCGTGCGGCCGGACCTGGGGCTGCTCACCGGCGCCGACGCGGGCAACAAGGGTTGGGCGATCGGCGGGTTGCTGGCCGGCCCGTACCCGCACTCGAACGTGCTCGGGCTCATCCTCGCCCTCAGCCTGCCGTTCGGGTTCGGCATCCGGCCGACGGCGGCGCGTCGGGTCACCCTGACGTTGATCCTTGTCGCGTTGCTCTGGACCGGTTCCCGGACCAGTCAACTCGCGGCCATCGTCGTCCTGCTGACCTGGGGGCTGCTCCGCTGGAGGCGTACCGGTGGGCGGGCCGACCGGTCCGAACGGAGCCGTCGGCGGCACCTGTCGATGCTGATCGGCGTCCCGCTCGTCGTCGCGCTCGGTCTGATCATTCTCTGCCCGCTACTGACGACCGACCCGGCCGGTTTCACCAACCGGGGCCGGACGTGGCGTGCCCTGCTGAGCCGGTGGGCGGAGCGGCCACTGACCGGCCACGGCCCGGAATACTTCGAGCGGCAGCCGGACCTGGCTGCGGCGCTCGGCGGCCGGTACACCCACGGGCACAACGTGCTCGTGCACCTGCTGACCATCGGCGGCCTGCTCACCGTCGTGCTGTTCGCGGTGCTGCTGTACCAGGTCTGGCGGCGGTCGATGCTCCTGGCCGGTGCCGGCACGCCGGGGCCGGCGCTCTTCCTGGTCGCGCTGCTCTGGGTCTCCTGGCTGGAGGCATCGCACGTGTCCGTCACCCTCGCCGGGTACCTGACCTGGCTTCCGCTGGGTCTGATCGCACGAGCCGAGCTGCCCCGCCCCGTGCCGGAGCAGGCGACCAGCTCAGAAGATCAGGACGTCCCGTAGGTAGTTGGCGACCCGGCGGAGCTGGTTGGCGCCACCGACCGGCGCGGTCATCCGCAGCACCAACTGTTTGTCGATGTCGCCGCTGTCACTGCGCCAGTACGCGACCACCACCAGGCCGTACCGCTGCTCACCATCGATGGTGAGGCTGCTGGTCTCGGCGTACGCCGAGGTGGGGCCACTGCGCACCCACTGCAGCCCCCAGGCTTCCTCGCCGGTACGCATCGCGGTCTGGCGTGGCCCGTCGCAGGGCGCCGGGCAGTCGCGCACGACCAACTCACCGCCGAGCGCGGCTTCGCTGCCGGCCGGCGCGCCGCACTGGTGTCTGCTGAGCCCTGCGGCCCGCTCGACGGACGTGCACTGCCAGGTCGGCGGCACCTTCACCGGAAACGGCAGACCGTCCAGGCCGTTGAGGGTGAGGATCCGGTCGGTGGCGGCGAACCGCACCCACTGGGCGGGCCACTCGCCCTGAGCCGGCGGTTCGAGCCCGGGGCTCAGCGGCGCGGAGGCCGGGGCCGGTGCGGGCAGTGCCGACTGGCCCGTCGTGGGCGTCGGTTGTGGGGGATCCGTGCCGGGGTCGAGCAGCAGGACCAGACCACCACCGGCGACGAGGCCGAGCACCAGACCGATGACCGGCATGGCCCACCGGCCCGCGCGCGATTGTCTCGGCGCTGGCGTCGGAGCCGGCTCCGGTTCGGCTTCCGGTGTGGGTTCCGAGGCAGTGGAGGTCGAGCGAGGTCGCGTGACCTTCGGTGGCGAGGGGACGGCCCACACCGGCATCGGAGCTTGCTCCGTCGTCGGCGGCGGTGGCGGTGGGGGTAGTAGTGGTAGCGATGGTGGTGGCGGTAGCGGTGGTGGCTCGACGGCCGGCGGTGGCTGGTCGTCCGTCGACGTCTTCTGGTGGGCGCGTGGCGTCGGCTGGTGGGCGCGTGGTGTCGGCTGGGGGGCGCGTGGTGTCGGCTGGGGGGCGGGCGGCGTCGGCGTCTGCTCGGCCGGGGGCCGCTGGTCTGCCGGTGGCGTCCGCGTCGCCTCGGTCCGTTGCGTCCTCGTGGCCTCGACCGGTGGCTTCCGCGTGCTCTCGACCGGTGGCTTCGGCGGGGCCTCGACCGGTGGCTTCGGCGTGGTCTGCGCCGGTGGTGTCTGCTCGGTGGGGGCCGTCTGCTCGGCCCGCGGCGTCTGGCGCGGCACCGGTGTCGCCGCCGGTCGTGCCTGCTCCGCCTCAGCGGGCGGATCGTCCGGCTCGGCCGGAGCCGGCTGGTAGGTCATCCCGAGGGCGGCGAAGGTGCGCTCGGCCGTCGGCAGGAGATCCTTCGGGTACGCGACCCAGGGAGTGGTGGCGGAGAAGTCCGCATCGGCCCAGAGCGGGCTGCCCGCTTCCGAACGAGCGATCGCGTGGCTGGTGGCCGCGAAGGCGTCCCGCCACCGTGACTCACCGGCGATGCCGACGTCGAGCACCACCACCACGAGAGACTGCTGCCCACCGTCGACGGCGGACCAGATGCTGCCAATCTGGCAGACGCCCAGTCTCCGGATCCGTTGGTACGGACCAATTGGCTGCATGTGCGACCTCTTCCGCTTGCCCACGTGATGATATCCATGCCGACCCATCCGAACCGGCCCGGCGAAGCCCGGAGCCGAGGAAGTCTCTGCCCGGATGACGACAGTCAGCGATCGGTTGGCCGTTCGTCGTCCGCCCCGGCGCGTAAACCCCTGGACCATCCCGCACCCACCGGCGATAGCCTCGGCCCATGAGCTGGCTGCCCGAAGACTTCGTCCACCCCGTTTCCGTGCCGGTGCCCGACACCGCGCTGCACCTGCGGCCGATCCGGGAGGCAGACACGGCGATCGACTACCCCGCCGTGATGGGCTCCCGGGAGCGCCTGTGGGAGATCTTCGGCCCGGCCTGGGCCTGGCCCCCGGAGACGATGACCTATGAAGAGGACCGCATCGACCTGCTGCGGCACGAGAAGGAGATCGCCGCGCACCAGTCGTTCAACTACGCGCTGTTGGACGAGGAGGAGACCGCGCTTTTCGGTTGTGTCTACATCGACCCGCCCGAGCGCACCGGCGCCGACGGCGAGATCTCCTGGTGGGTGGTGAACGACCTGGTCGGCAGCGCGGCGGAGCGCGCGCTCGACGCGCTGGTGCCACGGTGGATCGCCGCCGACTGGCCCTTCCGGCAGCCCCGCTACCTGGGCCACGACATCACCTGGCCGGACTGGCTGGCGCTGCCGCGCGCCTCGTGACACCTCAGCGCCGTGCCGTGAGGGGCACGAGGACGAGGACGACGACGCCGAGCGCGGTGGCGCCGACAGCCCACCACCAGAAGAATCCCGAGAAGACCGAGGCGATCAGAAGCCCCACACCGAGGCCGGCCAGCAGGCCGAGGGCGAACAACGCCCGTGCGGGCAGGGCGAGGTGCGGCAGGCGTCGTACCACGAGCACCTCCAACCAGGTGCCGCCCGACGCCAGCAGTGCCGCGCCGACCACGTCGACGGCCGACAGCCCGTGACCTTCGCCGAGGGCGACGAGGACCCTGCCCTCGTCGCCGGCGGGGACGAAGAGGATGAGCACACCGGCCGCGATGAGGAGAGCGGCGATGGTGACCTGCCGGCGTGGGGTGCCCTCGACATCGTGTGACATCGCCACAGTCTCGGCCACCCGCCATCGTCTGCACAGGAGCCGTATCGGCGAACGTCGAACCTCTGCCGCTGCGGCGGAACCGACTCGCGTCTCGCCCTGCTCCTTCATGTCGTACGACCCGAACGGCTCGCCGCACCCCGATGGCAGGTGCTCACCCACCCGTAGTGCGGGTCGCGGTTGGCCTACAGTGTCGTCGTGCCTGGATCCGTCGATGCCGCTGACGGACGCCTCCCGGTGCGTTCGAGACGCCGACGTCTCTGGCTGCTGTCGTTCCTCGCGGTTGTCGGCTGCTGTTTCGGCGTGCTCAGGATGAGAGGCCCCGTTGAGACCTCGGCTCAACGCCATCTGTCTCAGGTCGACGTGCGCGGTTACGAGCGGGTGCGCGACTACATCGACGCTGGTTCGGCGCCTGCCGAGGTTCGCGCCGCAATTGCGGTCTTCGTCGGGCCTCCGGATGACGATGTCCTGGCGCGAGTGTCGGGACCCGGGCTCGTCATCAGCCCGGTGTCGAGTGATCCGGGCTTCTCGGACGCCGAGATGATTGGTCGCGGTAGTTGGCGCGGGTGTTTCGTGCACGTCAACCGCCTGAAGGCGAGCGATCCGCTCCTGTCGTACTACGGGCTGACAGCCGAGCAGGTGACGGCGTTCCGGGCGGGTCGACTGTCGGCGCTGAATGTCGCTGTCGGATGCGGTGGTGGGTAGCTGCCCGCGCTGCGCGGCCTCGCGGTTCGTCGAGGGACCGTCTGGCTACCCTGACCGCCGTGACGACAATCGAAGAGCTCGAACGGGACGTGTGGCCGGACCCCGACCCGGATGACACTTTTCTCGTGACACGTTGCACGGAGCTGCGACGCAAGCCGTTGGCTGAGTTCACGGTCGAAGATCTGCGCATCATGCTCGGGCAGGAGATCGGCGTGCCGGCCCTGCTGCCTCTGGCGATCCAGGTCCTGCTCCGCGACCCCATGGCAGAGGGTGACTACTTTCCGGGCGACCTGCTCCGCAATGTGCTGCGGCTGCCCGACTCAGCCTGGTCAAACCTACGAGCGGAACGCAAGCGATTGGCGTCGGTGCTGGCCAAGCTCATCGCTGGCCCCCCGTTGTCGGACCCCGACCCTAGGCCCGGTGACCCGGACCGAGAACTTCGTGACGCCATCCTGCGGTTCCTTGGTCGATGAGAGCGGATCTCCCCGTCGGGCAGTCGTAGACCGTCCAGCCTCGCAGCGCTCGGGCTGGACGGCCTCTGACCTGGGCCGGAGACCGTTGGAGCGGGCGACGGGAATCGAACCCGCGTAGTCAGTTTGGAAGACTGAAGCTCTACCATTGAGCTACGCCCGCGTGCACCCCGCCGAAACGGGGCGCGCGGACAGCGTACCCAATGCCGTTGCCGACCGCGCAGCCACGCCTCCGCCCGGTGGCGTGGGGTTACGCGTGCGCCTGCTCCGCCGCAGCCCGAAGATCCACTCGACATCAGGGATGTCGTGGTCTCTCCGGCCCCGGACACCGCGAGATCCGTGACGTCGTGTGGATCTTGATGCCGACCACCCCGAGCCGACACTACGGGGGGTTTTGGGGACATTTGTCCGGGTGGGGGGTGCCCCGGCACCGCCTGAGTCGCGCCGACGGCATAGACTGCACGTCGCCACGGGGTGTGGCGCAGCTTGGTAGCGCACTCGCTTTGGGAGCGAGGGGCCGTGGGTTCAAATCCCGCCACCCCGACTGTCGTCCGCGGCCGGGCCGCCCCGGGTGCCGCCACCGTGCGGTTCCCGGGCGCTGCCGGAGCGTCAGGCCGGCTCGCCTACACTCGATGGGCTGAATCACGCCCAGACTCAACTGAGATCCGTCAAGGAGTACGCCTGTGAAGAGCACCGTCGAGACTCTGAGCCCGACGCGCGTGCGGCTCGCCATCGAGGTGCCGTTCGTCGAGCTCGAGCCGAGCCTCAAGAAGGCGTACCGGGAGATCGGTTCGCAGGTCCAGGTTCCGGGCTTCCGCCGGGGCAAGGTGCCGACCGCGGTGATCGACCAGCGGGTGGGCCGCGGCACCGTCCTCAACGAGGCGGTGCAGGAGGCCATCCCGGAGAACATCCTCGCCGCGGTGCGCGAGCACGACCTGAAGACGCTGGGGCGCCCCGAGGTCGAGATCACCGAGTTCAACGACGGTGACTCGCTCAACTTCACCGCCGAGGTCGACGTCCGTCCGGAGATCACCATCCCGGACGCGTCCTCCATCGAGGTGACGGTCGACGAGCTGCAGATCGACGAGAGCGAGATCGACGAGCAGGTGAAGAACCTGCGGGAGCGTTTCGCGACCCTCAAGACCGTCGAGCGGGCCGCCGCCGAGGGCGACTACGTGCAGATCGACCTGAACGCCACCGTCGACGGCGAGGACGTGCCCGGCGGCCAGGCGAGCAACATCTCCCACGAGGTGGGCAGCAAGCAGCTCCTGCCCGGCCTCGACGAGGCCGTCGTCGGCCTCGCCGCCGGCGAGGACACCACCTTCACCACCCAGCTCGTCGGCGGCGACTTCGCCGGGCGGGACGCCGAGGTGGCGGTGACCGTGCGCACGGTCAAGGAGAAGGAGCTGCCCGAGCTGAACGACGAGTTCGCCCAGATGGCGAGCGAGTTCGACACGATCGAGGAGCTGCGCGGCGACCTGCGGGCCCGGGTCACCCAGGGCAAGCAGGTCGAGCAGATCTACGCCGCCCGGGACAAGGCCCTGGCGCAGTTGGTCGAGGCCGCCGACGTGCCGGCGCCGGAGGGTGTCGTCCGCGAGGAGGTCGAGAGCCGCAAGCAGGCGATGGTCGACCAGCTCGAGCGGATCGGCGCCTCCATGGAGGAGTACCTCGCGGCCGAGGACAAGACCGAGGAGCAGATCGACGCCGAGCTGACCGAGGCGGCGACCGAGGGGGTCAAGGTCCAGCTCCTGCTGGACACGCTCGCCGACGCGGAGGACGTGCAGGTCTCCGACGACGAGTTCGGGCACGAGATCGTGCACCGGGCGCAGCGCGCCGGGATGGCCCCCCAGCAGTACTACGACCAGCTCGTGCGCTCCGGTGCGGCGGCGGCGGTCTTCGGTGACGTGCGGCGGGGCAAGGCGCTCGCCGCCGTCATGGAGCGGATCACGATCAAGGACTCGGCCGGCAACGAGGTCACCCTCGACGCCCTGCGCGCCGCCAACGAGGCCGAGCACAACCACGAGCACTGATCGTCGGGTGCGGCCGCCGTCCGCCGCTGTGCGGTGGACGGCGGCCGTATCCATCTCTGGGTACGCCCGGTAGTCAGCGTTGCCGGGTACGCCCGGAAGCCCGCGCCGCGGGTGCTCCCGACGAGCTGCGCTGAGAGCGAACAGTGCCCCGACCGGGACTCTGCCGCCCCGCACAGCGGTTAGTGTCGGGAAAGACGGTACGGAGAGCGAAGGGCTGCCATGACCGACATGCACATCCCCAAGAAGTCGCTCCGGGCGATTGACGCGCGCGGTGGCGACTCCATTGGCAACCTCGACGACTCGGTCTACAACCGGTTGCTCAAGGAGCGCATCATCTTCCTGGGCAGTGAGGTGACCGACCAGGTCGCCAACCGCATCTGCGCGCAGCTGCTGCTGCTCGCCGCGGAGGACCCGGACCGCGACATCAACCTGTGGATCAACTCGCCGGGTGGCTCGGTCTACTCCGGCATGGCGATCTACGACACCATGCAGTTCATCGACAACGACGTGTCGACCGTGGCGATGGGCATGGCTGCCTCGATGGGCCAGCTGCTGCTCTGCGCGGGCACCAAGGGCAAGCGGTACGCCCTGCCCCACGCCCGGATCATGATGCACCAGCCGTCCGGTGGTCTGGGCGGCACGGCGTCCGACATCGCCATCCAGGCGGAGCAGATGCTCTACACGAAGCGGATGTTCCAGGAGCGGGTCGCGCACCACACCGGCCAAGACCAGTCGCAGATCGAGGCGGACTCGGACCGGGACCGTTGGTTCACCGCCCAGGAGGCCATGGACTACGGCTTCATCGACAAGGTGATCATCGGGGCCGCACAGGTTCCGGATGGCGCCGGGACCCTGAGCTGAGGAGCTGACGATGACCGATCTGAGCCTGCCGCCCCAGTTCGCGGCCGTGCACAACCGCTACGTGCTGCCGTCGTTCGTCGAGCGCACGTCGTACGGGGTCAAGGAGTCGAACCCGTACAACAAGCTCTTCGAGGACCGGATCATCTTCCTCGGCGTCCAGGTGGACGACGCGTCGGCGAACGACGTGATGGCCCAACTGCTGACGCTCGAGGGCACCGACCCGGACCGCGACATCATCATGTACATCAACTCGCCGGGTGGCTCGTTCACCGCGATGACGGCGATCTACGACACCATGCAGTACGTCCGTCCGGACATCCAGACGGTCTGCCTCGGGCAGGCCGCCAGCGCGGCGGCGGTGTTGCTGTCGGCGGGCACCGCGGGTAAGCGGATGGCTCTTCCGAACTCGCGGATCATCATCCACCAGCCGGCCACCGAGGGCGGCTACGGGCAGGGCTCGGACATCGAGATCCAGGCCCGGGAGATCCTGCGGATGCGCACGCAGTTGGAGGACATGCTGTCCCGCCACTGCAACCGCCCGATCGAGCAGGTTCGCAAGGACATCGACCGTGACAAGATCATGACGGCCGAGGAGTCCAAGGAGTACGGGCTGGTCGACACGATCCTGACCAGCCGCAAGAAGGGTCTGCTGGCGACCCACTCCGCCAGCTGAGCAGTACCGGGTCAGAGGTTGGCCGGGGCACCCGTTCCCGGCCGACCTCTGACACACCCGTTTTGGGGGTCGGAGAATGCCCCGCCAGCGGGTAACGTCGGGTCCGTACCGCTTCGCCGGTTGAGCCGGCGGGGTGAAACAAGCCGGGCGGCGCGCAGCGCCCGCAGGTCAGGGCCGGGTCTCCGGCCGATGAGTGCAGGGAGAACGTAGGTGGCACGGATCGGTGACGGCGGCGACCTACTGAAATGCTCCTTCTGCGGCAAGTCGCAGAAGCAGGTCAAGAAGCTCATCGCGGGCCCAGGGGTCTACATCTGCGACGAGTGCATCGACCTCTGTAACGAGATCATCGAAGAGGAGTTGGCCGAGTCCGGCGAGGTGAAGTGGGAAGAGCTTCCCAAGCCGATGGAGATCTGCCAGTTCCTCGACAACTACGTCGTGGGGCAGGACCAGGCCAAGAAGGCGCTCGCGGTCGCGGTCTACAACCACTACAAGCGGATCCAGGCCGAGGCGGCCAACGCGCCAGGCTCCGGCAATGATGCCGTCGAGCTGGCCAAGTCCAACATCCTGCTGCTCGGCCCGACGGGGTGCGGCAAGACCCACCTGGCGCAGACCCTCGCCCGGATGTTGAACGTCCCGTTCGCCATCGCCGACGCCACGGCCCTGACCGAGGCGGGCTACGTCGGCGAGGACGTGGAGAACATCCTCCTCAAGCTGATCCAGGCCGCGGACTACGACATCAAGCGCGCCGAGACCGGCATCATCTACATCGACGAGGTCGACAAGATCGCCCGCAAGTCGGAGAATCCGTCGATCACGCGCGACGTCTCGGGTGAGGGCGTGCAGCAGGCCCTGCTCAAGATGCTCGAGGGCACGGTTGCCAACGTGCCGCCGCAGGGCGGTCGCAAGCACCCGCACCAGGAGTTCATCCAGATCGACACCACGAACGTGCTGTTCATCTGCGGCGGAGCGTTCGCCGGCCTGGATCAGATCATCGAGTCCCGCACCGGGCAGGGCGGCACCGGCTTCGGTGCCCGGCTCCGGTCGGTCTCCGAGCGGTCGACCGACGACATCTTCAGCCAGGTCATGCCGGAAGACATGCTCAAGTTCGGGTTGATCCCCGAGTTCGTGGGCCGGCTGCCGGTGATCACCAACGTGCGCAGTCTGGACCGCAGCGCCCTGGTCCGGATCCTCACCGAGCCGCGCAACGCCCTGGTCCGGCAGTACCAGCGCCTGTTCGAGCTGGACGGGGTCGAGCTGGAGTTCGACGAGCCGGCACTGGAGGCGATCGCCGACCAGGCGATGCTGCGGGGCACCGGTGCCCGGGGTCTGCGCGCCATCATCGAGGAGGTTCTGCTCTCCGCGATGTTCGAGGTGCCGAGCAACCCCGACGCCGCCCGGGTGTTGATCACCCGCGAGGTGGTCCTGGAGAACGTCAACCCGACAATCGTTCCGCGTGAGTTCACCGGGCGTCGGGCCCGGCGGGACCGCGAGGAGAAGTCGGCCTGATCCTCCGCACGCCACGCCGGCCGCTCACTCGTGACGCGGCCGGCGTGATCGCGTTCGGCGGTCCCATTCGCCCGACGGGGTGATGACCACCATCATCAGTCGGGCGGGGGCGTCGCTGTCGTTGCGGTAACCGTGCTCGCGGTCGGCGTGAATCTCGATGGTCTCACCGGCGCGGACGGGATGGTTTTGCCCGTCGACCCGGACGATCACCGTGCCGTCCAGGATGTGCAGCACCTCGCGTGTGCCGCGGGGGTGGTCGAGGGAACGGTGCGCGTCCCCGGGCGCGAGCCGCCAGTCCCAGAACTCGACGAGATCCGGCTCGCCCAACCCGCTCAGCAGGCGGCCCGTGCCGCCGTGCTCGCCCTGCCAGAGCACGGGCGCCTCACCGGCTGAGCTGATCTTCACGGCCCGTTCCTCGGCCGGTTCGAGCAGTCGGGCGATGTTGACGCCGAACGCGTCGGCGACCCGGCACAGGGTGCCGACGCTCGGGTTGGTGCGTGCGCCCTCGATCTGCACGAGCATGCCCTTGCTCACCCCGGACCGGCCGGCCAGCTCGTCGAAGGACCAGCCTCGGTCGGCCCGTAGTTCGCGTACCTGTCGGGCTACCGCGGCGGTGACCGCGCCCACCCGATCCGGTCCCGGCTCGGTCATTAAACTATCCTTCGCGGTCACTATTGTGGTACGACAGATGCATGATACCCATTGTCCTGGCCGCGCTGGCCGCCGTCGCGTTCGGCACTGCCGATTTCTCCGGCGGTAAGGCGTCCCGGCACGCCGACCCGATCGCCGTGACCGTGATCTCCCAGCTCCTGAGTGTGCCGCTGCTGGTCGTGCTGGTGCTTGTCGTGCCCGGGACCCCGCATGTCGGTGACCTCGGTTGGGGGCTGCTCGCCGGGGTGGCCGGCGCGGGCGGTGTCATGCTGCTCTACCGGGCTCTCGCGGGCGGGATGATGGTGGTGGTGGCGCCGGTCACCGCGATCACCGCCGCGGTGGTGCCGATCATCGCCGGTCTCTTCACGGCATCCTTCCCGGGCGCTCTGGCGCTCACCGGCGCTGGCCTCGCGGTGCTGGCCATCGCACTGGTCAGCCTGGGGGAGAGCGGCGGCGGACGGGCCATCCCGGCGCGGCTGGTCGGGCTCGCCCTCGCCGCCGGGGCGCTGTTCGGTGTCTTCTACACCCTCCTGGGCCAGGCCGACGAGAGCGCCGGGATGTGGCCGGTGGCGGCGGTTCGGGCAAGCTCGATCGCGTTCGGCCTCGTGCTGGCCGTCACCACCCGGGCGCGGCTGCGGCTCGGGCGACGGGAGTTGGGCTGGGCGGGGGTCGCCGGTCTGCTCGACAGCGGCGCCAACGCGCTCTTCCTCGCCGCCGCTGCCCGTGGTCACCTGAGCATCGTCGCGGCGGTCGCCGCGCTCTACCCGGCCAGCACCGTGCTGCTGGCGTTGGCCGTGGACCGGGAGCGGCTGCGCGTAGTCCAGATCACCGGGCTCGGCTTCGCCGCCGGTGCGTTGGTGCTGGCCAGCCTCTGACGCTGTCGGAGCCGCCCATCGGGCCGTACCCTGGGCTCATGCGCGTCGCGGTCTGCCAGCTGAACGCCCGGGACGACCGTAAGGCCAATCTGGCCGCCGCGGAGGTCCTGCTGGGCCGCGCGGCCGCCGGCGGCGCGGACCTCGCCGTCCTGCCGGAGTACGTCGACTACCTCGGTCCGTCCGCCGGGATGCCCGAGCCGGAGACGGCGGACGGCGAGGTGGGCAGCTTCTTCGCCGAGACCGCCCGGCGGCTCGGGATCTGGCTGGTGGCCGGCTCCTTCCACGAGGCGGGCCCGGACCCGGAACACACCTGGAACACGTCGCTGGTGTTCGACCGTTCCGGCAGTCTGGCCGCGAGTTACCGCAAGATCCATCTGTACGACGTGGAGATCCCCGGCCGGGTCTCCTACCGGGAGTCGGAGGTTGTCGCGCCCGGGGTCCAGCCGGTGGTGGTGGACATCGAGGGACTGCGGGTCGGTCTGTCGATCTGCTACGACCTGCGCTTCCCGGAGTTGTACCGGCTGCTCGCCACCGATGGCGGAGCACAGTTGCTCGTGGTCCCGGCGGCGTTCATGATGCACACCGGCCGGGACCACTGGGAGGTTCTGTTGCGAGCCCGGGCGATCGAGAACCAGTGCTTCGTGGCGGCGGCCGGTCAGACCGGCGACCACGACCCCGGCCGCACCTGCTTCGGGCGCAGCATGGTGGTTGATCCGTGGGGGACGGTCCTCACCCAGTTGCCGGACGGTCCGGGTGTGTCGGTCGTCGACCTGGACCTCGACCGGCTCGCCGCGATCCGGGCCGAGTTGCCAAGCCTGGCCAACCGGCGGCTCTGACCCTCAGCCCTCCAGCAGGACGCCGATCACCGCGAACCCGGCGATGGCCGCGGCGGTGATCAGCAGCGCCGTGGTCATTCGGGACTTGCCCCGTCGGGCCAGTCGCCCCACGGAGAGCACAAGCACGACAAGCACGACCGCACCGATCACCACCTGCCAGAAGGGCAGAAGAACGCCGAGCAGCGACTCCTCGGCGAGCACGCTGGTGCCGAGCCCGGACTCATCCATGTCTGACACTCTGGCACGCCGGGGCGGCCCGCGTCTCCGGCTGCACCGGGACCGTTGCGGACCAGCCGATCGGAACCAGTGATGAACCCTGATTTGCCTTCTCCGGGCCGTCCGCGTAACTTTCTCTCTGCACGGGGGAGGCCGGACAAACCGGCCGAGAGCGGGCGCCAGGCTCGTGGCGGAGACGCCGAGCGAGACTGAGGAACGGGCGGTGCGGAACATCCCGGAAACGGGGTTGCGAACGCGAAGCCGACCGGGTAAGGTTCTGAAGCCGGCAGGAGCCGGGCGGAGAGCCGCGAAGCGGCGATCGGCCGGTCTGCGGCTTCCCACGACAGTAACGACCGCCGGCTTCGGCGTGCGTCATCGTGGGTCCGGACGAGCCACATTGATCACCTCGAACCTGAGGTTGACAATGAAAGTTCGACCAAGTAGGTTTGAGCGGTTGCCCCGAAACGGGGTTCCACTGAGGTGGGGCTTCTGGTCGGTGTGTGGTTGTTCTTTGAGAACTCAACAGGGTGCTTGTAAAGCCAGTGCCAATTATGATTTATA
>NZ_JBEZZW010000066.1:0-26411 GCF_040639415.1 Micromonospora sp. NPDC023888
GGCTCGGCGAACGCCGAGCCCGCCCGAATCGTGTGGACGCCGAGCGGTGCCAGGAGCACCGCGATCAGCCCAGCCTCATTCGAGCGCTGTGCCGGTGACGCAGGTGAGCACCTGGCGCTGACCACGAGTGGCGCTCGATGTGGTCGTGGCGAAACCGTGGGATTCGAGAAGCAGTCGGGTCGCTGTGAGGTTCGCGGTGGCGTGTGCGGCAGTGGGTCGCTCGCCGAACACGTGGAGTCGCCCGCCCGGTGCCAGCAGGCTTCGCATCCGGGCGATCTGCTGCGCCGCGTCGCCCAACCAGAAGAGGCTGACGTTCACCGCGAAGATCCTGGTGAAGCGGTCGGCGGGTAGGTTGGCCGACTCGAACCCGGCACATCGAATCTCGGCTCTGCCGGCGCTGATGTGGCTCAGGTTCCGTTGGGTCGCGAGCCGCACCATCGTCGCGGAGCGGTCGATGGCGACGATCCGGCCGGTGGTGAGTCGGCTGGCGACCAGGGAAATGGCCGCACCCCGACCGCACCCGATCTCCAACACCTGATCGTCCGGTGCGACAGCCATCGTTTCCACTGCCCATCGCTGCCGGTGAGCGGTCGTAGCCCGGTTCGGTTCGTCCGCTGCGGCGGCTGGGCCAGCACCGGAGGAACCCGGATCGCGGTCGGAAAGGGTGGACCTCACAACGTCACTCGCTGGCGCCTTTTCTGCTCACGCTTCTGATTTCACTCTCTCCGAGGTGTCTGTGCACCGTGTCCTCGGTCACCACCATGCGCCGAGCCGCACGATCAGTGCACGGGCACCGGTGTGCCGCTCGGGCGGCCCTCCGCCGGGACGTGCTTCGGAGCGCCGGCGTCCACCGGGACCGCCTAGACCAGATGCGCTACAGTGTTGTGGAACGTCCATCACAGAATATAACGAAGCTGACAGCCCGTAGCGCGGTGGTATGACCTTCAAATTCCGTTAAACCCCGCCTGGCTTCGACTGATGTGAGCGCAGTTACTTTGTCGATCGTTCCAGAAAAGGCTAGCGTTCCGCCTCGTGAAGCCCTGTGGACCGGTCGACGAGGCCAGACACCTCCGGTGCCACTCCGTGGATCTTCAGCCCCGCCGCGCAGCGGCATGACTGTCGAGTGAAGGTGAGACGAGATGTCTGGACGGTTGGATTCGAAGGTGCTTGTCGTGACCGGCGGTACGCAGGGCATGGGCCTGGCGTTCGCGCAGCGGGCGGCCACGGAAGGCGCACGCGTCGTCATCGGCGCCCGGGACAGGGACCGGGGCGAGGAGGTGGCCGCGCAGATCCGGAACGCGGGCGGCAGCGCCCTGTTCGTGCCGACCGACGTGACGGTCGAGGAGGAGATGGCGCGGCTCGTCGAGACCGCGGTGTCGGAGTTCGGGCGGCTCGACGGCGCGTTCAACAACGCCGGCGGCGGCCCGATGGCAAGTGTCCGCGAGACCGACAGCGACAACTGGCAGCGGTCGCTCGCCCTCAACCTGACGAGTGTCTTCTACGGCCTCAAGTACGAGATCCCGGCGATCATCGCCTCCGGCGGTGGCTCGATCGTCAACAACGCCTCCGTCTCCGGCGTCAAGGGCGACGCGACGCAGGCCGCCTACAACGCGTCGAAGCACGGTGTCATCGGCCTGACCCGCTCGGCGGCGCTCGACGTCGCCCGCTCCGGTGTGCGGGTCAACGCCCTGGTCACCGGCCTGATCGACACCCCGCTCTGGCAGGGCGTCGTCAGTCAGGCCCCGGAGGTGGCCGAGCGCTACCTGTCGGTGCAACCGACCGGACGGGCCGGCACCCCCGACGAGGTCGCCGCGCTCACCGCTTTCCTCATCAGCGACGAGGCCACCTTCATCAGCGGCGCGTCCATCGCCATCGACGGTGCCCTCACCGCCTGAGAGGCCGAGGACGCCCCGAGCGCGGGACGGCGGTCGGCAAGCGACCGTCCACCTCGCACTCGGGGCGCGCCCGTCAGGCGATCCGGTAGGCCCGCTGGATCGTCTGCGTGACCGTGTTGCCGGCGGTGTCCGTCGCTGTCACCCGCAGCGACACGAAGCCGGGCCGGCGGGGATGAGCGATGAGAGCGACACCCCGCAGCACCGGCAACGCGATCCACGTTCTGCCGTCGTCGAACGACGCGGAGACACCGAGCGTCCGGTTGGCCGCCGCCGCCGAGCCCGCCTGCCGGTCCAGCGCCACCGGGATGGCCATGACCCTGCCCGTCCGGGCCGTGTTCGTGTCGTCGAGCACTGGCGTCGGTCGGGCCGTCGTCAGCGGCAGACGCTGTGGCGACGTCGTGTGCGCCGAGGTGAAGGTCCACGCCACCGAGACCGCTGTCGACAGCGTGTCCGGCGCGGCGCGGGTGATTGTCGCCTCCAGCCGGTAGCTGGCCTTGCCGGCAGGCACGGCGAACTCCGCCCACGGGCTGTCCGAGCTGCCGATCTCCGTGCCGTCGCGGAACAGCCGCAACTGCACAGGCCGGTCGTCGCGGGTCGCGGGGCGACCGGTCGCGTCACCGAACAACGGCAGCGCCGCGATCGAGATGGTGTCGCCGTCGCGGCCCGCGTACCCCAGGGGTGCCAGGCTGGGCGCCTGGGCCACGGTGGGGCCGAAGGGTGCCGCGTTCCAGGTCTGGGTGTACGTCCGGCCGGGCTGGAAGGTGGAGTCCTGCGTGCTTGAGTTGTCGCCCTCGACGAACGTGGACGTCCAGGTGATGCCGCCGTCGGTGTTGTAGTACTCCGTGCCGTTGAACGGCAGGTCGAGCGGCGTGCGCGAACCGATCGGGCCGGACCCGCCGGGCGCCGACGCGCGGTGGAACCGGACGGCGGTCGCGGCCGTGGACTGGCTCCGGTAGGTCGTCCTGACGGTGGCGAGGTTCTTCGCCGACAGCTTCCTGTCCAGGCCGGTGAACATGTCGCCGGGGCGGACGTACGCCAGGTCGTACGTGTAGGGGCTGTTCCGGAAGGTCCCGTCCGCGCCGGGGCGGGCGAGCCCGACACCAAGCGTCGCGGTGAACTCGGGCGCGGCGACGGCGGGCCCGATCCGGCCGAAGAAGACGTCCTCGAACGACACCCCGCTGAGCTGGACACCCGGGTAGCGGAAGCCGTCGTCCCAGTTCGCGCTCACGTTGATCCCGACGGGTGCGGCGTCACGCTGAGGCAGCGTCAGCGCGACCGGCTTGGCGGTGCGGGCGTCGACGGCCTCGGTGACCGGGCCGCGTACGTCAAGCACGGGCTGGACGAGCAGCGTCGACGCGTCGCCCTCGTGGATGGTGCTGTAGAGCGCGTACCGGCCCTTGGGTAGCCGCAGGGTGCCGCCGCCCGGTGCCCCGTCGAGGGTGCTGAACTCGCCGGTGGACAGGCTCGCCGCCACGGTCGTGTACTCGGTCGCCGGTCGGCCGTCGCGTCCGGTGTGGGGAAGCCGTACGTCGTAGCTCTCGATCTCGCGGTTGAGTGCGAACGGCGTGCGTACCCGCAGGTCCCCGGCACCGGTCGCGGTAAGCGCGCCCTGGTAGACGCCGTCCGGAGCGTCCACGCGGGTGTCCACGGTGATCGTCGCCTCGGCGCGACCACCGGCCGGCACCACGAGCGTCGTCGGGCTGACGGTGAGCATCCCGGCCGGGGCCGGGGCGATGCCAAGCGTCAGGGTTACCGGGGCGGCACCCGTGTTGCGGTAGCCGACGACCTGGGTGAACGGGGTGTCGTCGGCGTGCGGCCAGCGCTGGACCGGGAAGTCGATGGCGGCGACGTCGGCGGCGACCGGCTGGGCGACCGCACGGGCGATGTCGACCCGGCCGGCGCCCTGCTCGTAGAGGGTGTCCTCGCCGGTCGGCTTTGCGGAGTCCATCAGGGCGGCCTTGAGCTGCGCGCCGGTCCAGTCCGGGTGCTGCCCGGCGAGGATCGCGGCAGTGCCGGCCACGTGCGGAGTGGCCATCGACGTGCCCGACATGGTGGCGTAGTCACCGCCGGGGGCGGCGGCGACGATGTCGACGCCGGGCGCGCTGATCTCCGGCTTGATGTGGTTGTCGCCGATGCGCGGGCCCCGGCTGGAGAAGTACGCCCGCAGGTCATCGGCGTCGACGGCGGCGACGGCGAGGGCGTCGTCGGCCGAGGCCGGCGAGGAGACCGACTTCGGCTTGCCCTCGTTGCCGGCCGCGACCACGAAGAGCGTGCCGTACTGGTGGCTCAGCTCCTGAACCGCGGTCTCCAGCGGGTCGAGGCCGGGAGCGTCGTCGCCACCCACGCTCAGGTTGACCACCCGAGCCTGCGGCGCGAGCCACTGCATGCCGGTGATGATGTCCGAGTCCTGGCATTCGGTGGTGGCGCAGACCTTGCCGACGAGCAGCTTCGCCCCTGGTGCCACACCGCGATACTTTCCGCCAGAGGCAGCGCCGCTACCCACGATCGTCGACGCCACGTGGGTGCCGTGGCCGACCGCGTCGCCGGGGTCGTCGCCCCCGGTGAAGTCCCGGACCTCGGTGAGGTGCCCGGCGAAGTCGGGGTGGCTGGCGTCGATCCCGGTGTCCAGCACGCCGACAGTGACGCCGGTGCCGTCGAAGCCGGCCTGCCAGGCCGTCGGCGCGCCGATCTGCGGCACGCTGCGATCGAGGGAGACCTTGCGCTTGCCGTCCAGCCAGATGTGGGTGACCCCGGCGGCGAGGGTGCGCGCGGCGGCCGTCCCACGGGTGAGCGATCCCCAGAGCGTGACCCGGTCGTCCGGTTTCGCCCGCACGGCCAACGCGTGGGTGGCAGGCAGGTCGGCCCGCACCCGTGCGGCACCCCCGACGGTCGCGGCCCGCGCCTGCGCAGCCGAGTTCTCCGGGTACGCGACGAGCAGCGGCAGCTCGGCGGCCCGGTCGTCGTAGCCGAACCCGCCGAGCACCGTGAGGTCGAACAACCGGCGGTCGAGGCGCCCATCGCGCAGCAGCGGCATCGCGTCCACCGGGATGACGAACTGGTGGCCGCCCTCGCGGCTGGTCACGAACCGCATGCCGGCCCGACCCGGCCCGCGCTTGATCGTCGGGTGACCGTCCGCGTCGAGCGAGACCTCGTCGCCGGTGATCAGCGTGAAGGTGCCGGGTCTGCCGTCGACACTGGCCCCCGGCTTCACCCGCGCGTTCGCCGGGGTGGCCGTCAGGCCCGCCGCCACCAGCGCGGTCGCGAGTACGCCGGCTGTCAGCGCGCGTCGTTGCCGTCGTCGCACATCGTCCTCTCCGCCACGGGCGTCTCCCGGGACGGCACGATGACGCCTGGCCGGCACGTTAGGTTGATCACTGTGCTGTGACGGTCGCCACAATCCTGCCCCGCGCCGACGTGTCCGATTCACCCGAACCTGTTGCATGCGCGGTGACCAGCGGACGCGGCAGGGAGGGCACCGGTCGGATGCGTGATGCCGAGGAGTTCGACGCCCTCTACGCGGCCTGTGCGGGCCGGGTCGTGGGTCACGTGTACGCGCTCACCGGCAACCGGGCCGAGGCGGAGGATGCCGTCGCCGAGGCGTTCATGCGGGCCTGGCAGCGCTGGCGGACGGTACGGGAGGCGGACAGCCCGGAGGCATGGGTCCGTCGTGTCGCGTCCAGGATCGCGGTCAGCAGTTGGCGCAAGACGTTCAACCGGGTACGCGCGCATCGCCGGGCCGCCGTCGACCAGGGCGTTCCCGGACTGAACGAGGACCACGTCGCCCTGCTCCAGGCGTTGCAGCGGCTGAGCGCCAACGAGCGCCGGGCCGTCGTGCTGCACCACCTGAACGATCTCAGCGTCGCCGAGGTGGCGGCCGAGATGCAGGCCCCCGTCGGGACCGTGAAGACGTACCTCGCCCGTGGTCGGAGAGCGATGGCCGGGTTGCTTACCGATGCGCACCAGGAGGAGACGTCCCATGGCTGATCCGCGCGACGAACTCACCGCGATCGTCGACGAGGTCCGGCGGGTCACCACGCTTCCCCCCGCGCAGACGTTGCGGCAGCGCGGCGACAAGCGTCGGCGACGCCGGATGACTGTTGCCGCCGCGGGGCTGGCCCTCCTGGCCGGCACGGCGGGTGTCGCCGTCCTGACGGCACCGGGCGGAACGCCGGACCTGGGTGCCGGCCCGGCGAGCACTGTGCCGTCGTCCCCGGTCGTGCCCTCCGAGACCGCAGCGGCTGGACCGCAGGACATCCTCGGTGGCCGACGTCAGGTCCGGATCGTGCTGCCCGGCATGGGTGGGGCCGCGTTGGCGATCGACGACGGCGGCGATCAGGTGCGGGCCAGCACCGACCGGGCCAGCGACGACCGGGCGCTGTGGGTGCTGCGCCCCGACGGTGACAGGTTCCAGATCGTCCTGGCCGCCCCGCCCCGCGCCGACCAGGTCTGCATGACCGTCGTGCACGACGCCGCGCCGGGCAGCGTACGCGGGCGGACGTGCGATGCGACCGCCTCGACGCAGCGCTTCCGGATCGAGCAGGTCGCCGACGGCAGTTACTCGATCTTTCAGGGGAAGCGCTACGTCCAGGTGGTCGACGGCACCAACGCCCTGGTCCCCGACCTGCCCGAGGGCCTCACCACCACGTACGAGTTCGAGGATCGTGGGCCTGCCCCACGCTGAACCGCGAACTGTTGGTGATGCGCCCTCTGCTCAGCCGGCTGCCGGGCGCGGATCCGACCACGGCGAGCCCGGACGGCCGATCGGCGGGCGCGGCGGAGGCCGCTCCTCACTGCCCCGGACGACAGCCGTCGTGGCGGCCGACACGGCGGACGCTTCGGCGTAGCCGTCCCGGCTGGCCGTCACGGCCACGGTGAGCCGCTTCCAGAGCAGCGCCTCGGAGATCTGGAACGTCGCACCGGTCGCGCCCCTGATCGGGACGCCGTCGGCTGACCACTGGTACCGGTAGGTCGTCGTGGTGGGCGTCCACGCGCCCGGTGCCGCGGTGACGGTGCCGCCGATCACTGCCGCTCCGGTGATCGTCGGCGGGTTGACCGCCCGGATCGCCAGGGGCGGATTGATGGTGAAGGCGTCATCCAGAACCACAGCCTTGCCGGAGTCGTACGCGTACAGCGTCAGGCTTGCCGTGCCGGCCGGCGCGGAGCTGAGGTTCACCTCGACGGTCATGGACGTGCCGTCCGACGAGACCGACTTCACCGTGGCGGTCAACGGCTCCGCACCAGCAGGGGTCACCTGGACGCGGTCCTTCGGATTCATCCCGGTGCCGCTGACGGTGATCAGCCGAACGGCGCCCGGCGGCACGACGGCCGGCGCCACCGACGAGACCGTCGCCGACTCGACCTCGAAGCTGTACTGCGTGCCTCCGGAGCGGGTGCCGCTGGCCGTGACGCTGCGAACGGTCAGGTAATACCGGCCGACATCCTCAGGGGTCCAGGCCAGTGTCGCGGTGCCGTCGGCCCGGGCGGCGAGCGTGGTGTAGGACCCGAAGTTGACCGAATACTCGTAGGCGGTCGTGCCCGGCAGGCGCGGCGTGAGGCTGAAGGTGCCCGGAGCCAGCCGGCCCGTGCCGGTCGTCGGGAAATCGGTCGAGGTGACCCGAGGTCCGTCCAGCACGGACCAGGACGTGCCGCCCTCGTCGGTCTGCACCCCGTCGGCGTTACGGGCGAAGACCTTCACGTAGGTGTAGCCGCCCTTGGTCGGCGTGTAGGTGAAGGTGGCGCTGCCGTCGGCGGCTGGCCGGACGACCTGCTTGGTGGCCTCGTCGGCGTTCAGTGTCGCCACGTACTCGGTGACGTTCGCCATCACGGTGCGGGCCGTGAAGGTGGCCGGCGTGCCCACGTCGGTGCCGCCGGTGCGGGTCACCGTCGGCGACGCTCCGTCGACCGAGATGTAGTTCCAGCGAGGCACCGACAGGGTGCCGTCGGCGCTTCGGCTCTGGATTCGCAGACCGTTGACGCTTGTCTCCTTGGCGACCCAGGTGAGGTCGGCGGTGCCGTCCGCCCGCGCCGGAATGGTGATCTTCTCGATCGGCGGTGGGAACAGCCCGCCATGTTCGACCCAGTAGACGTAGGCCTGCACCTGCGGCGACCGGGGGGCGAGGTGGAAGTTGAGCGACGAGCCGATCGTGACACCCCGGTCGACGTCACCGGTGAGCTTCGGGCCGTCGTCGACCGTGAACTGGTAGGCGCGGGGGGCGTGCGCCGTGCCGTCGCGGGTGACGCTGTGGACGTAGAGGGTCTGCTGGCCGGCGCGGGTTGGCGCGATCATCGCCGTCGCCGTCCCGTCGGCCGCCACCGGCACCGTCCCCGACGGGCCACCCCCGTCGATCCGCCACACCAACGACGCCGTGTTGGCGACGCTGGAGCGCAACTCGAACGCGCCGGCGACTCCGATGTTGTAGTCCAGGTTCGGCGTTCCCTCCGGGTACGCGGAAGAGAAAATCGACGGACGGGTCTCCTTGACGTAGTACACGTAGTGTGCCGGCTCGGAGTAGTTGCCGGCCCGGTCGATCGCATAGACCGAGACAGAGTGGTAACCCGCCACGTGAGGCGTCGACTCGACAGTCGCCGGACCGCCGAGCCGGTCGGCGTCCACGGTGGCCGGAGGGGTCTGCTCGCTCAGCTCGCTCTCGTAGAACTGGTACTCGTAGCGGACGGTGTCCGCGCTGGCCGGGGTCAGCGTGAACGTGCCGGGGACGCCGATCGCGCCGTTGGCGTTGTCCCAGTCGCCGGGCGGGTACACGGCGGAGGCGACTGTCGGCGCCGGGCCGCCGGTGCGGTCGACCGTGAAGTAGCACGTGCCGCTCCACGACGTCGCCGTGGCACCGTCGAGAACGCGAACCCGCCAGGCGTACGTGACGCCGTCGAGCTGCCGCGAATCGTCCTCGAGTTGGATGTAGACCTCGTCGTTGCTCGGGGCCAGGCCGGTGAGCCACTGTTGCGGCTGCTCCGGGTGGGTGATGTCCCAGACCTGGAAGTCGGCCTGCAACTCGGCGCCCTCGTCCGCGCCGGAGAGGGCGCCCTTGAGCACCACGGCGTTGGCGTCGTTGAGTCTGACCGGGCTCAGGTACGGCCCCGGCGCGGTAGCGGCGCAGGGCTGCCCGGCGGTCTGGAGGGCGGTCGGCGCCGACAGGGCCGCGGCGGCCGGACTGGCCGCGAGGCCCACCACCGCCGCGGAGGCGAGCGCCGATGCCGCGATCACCGCCGTCATCCGGCGACGAGCACGCGAAGGTATACGCACGTTTGATTCTCCCCATGATGAAACGAGGGCCAAGGGCCACCCGCGCACAGAGGATCCCATGCGGGTACGGCGGCTGTGGTCCTGTTTTGAGCCGGGCGGCGGTCATCCGGACGGCTTTCAAAGCACGTCCACGACGGTGCCCGATGATTGAGCGCCATCGTCGAAAGGTTTCCGATAGTCGGGGCCTGTCGCTGCTGCGGGGCCGGTGTGTGGGCTCGAACCTCCGGCGGCACGGTCGTGCGGAGCCGCGCCGCGGGTGGCTGTCGAACCCCCGATGAGCTGCCGAAAGTTTCGGAAATCAATTGACGCGCAACGATGGCCGTGCGCAGACTTGACGTGGCTGGCATTCGTGATCATCGATCACCTCTCGTCCCTTCCCACCACCACCCTCGGAAGGAGAGCCCTGGTGACCATCCACTCGGGCCGTTCAGGGATCCGGTCCACTGTCGTCGCGCTGGCCGTCGCAGCGCTCGCGGTCGTCGGATCCGCATCCGTCGTAGCAAGAACGACCGTCGCGCAGGCCGCCCCCGGCGTCCTGGCCGCCGCGACGGTGGAGGACGAGGGCGCCGACTGCGTGGTGTCCGGCCTGCCCGACCTGAATTCGCTGCCCACCAACGCCAAGCTCCCCAATCCCTTCCAGAAGCTGAACGGCGCGACAATCACCACCA
The DNA here is from genome assembly GCF_040639415.1 of Micromonospora sp. NPDC023888. Taxonomy (NCBI): domain Bacteria; kingdom Bacillati; phylum Actinomycetota; class Actinomycetes; order Micromonosporales; family Micromonosporaceae; genus Micromonospora; species Micromonospora sp. NPDC023888. Next base: position 9,822 of record NZ_JBEZZW010000066.1, read on the forward strand.
GGTCCGACTGGCGCTGTCGCCGGGCGGAGATCAGGGAGTTGGCGGAGAAGTTCGTCTTCGGCGAGAAGCCGGCCAAGCCGGCCACCGTCACGGGAACGGTCTCGAACACCACGATCACTGTGAACGTGTCGCAGAGCGGCCGGAGTTCCAGCTTCTCGGCGCGGGTCGAGCTGCCGAGCGGCACCGGCCCGTTCCCGGCGGTCGTGGTGGTGGGCGGTTTCGGCGCGGACACGGCCACCATCAAGGCCGCCGGTGCTGCCGTCATCAGCTACGACCCGCTGGCCGTCGGCCGCGAGGGCACACCCCGCAACAACAAGCAGGGCGCGTTCTACAGCATCTACGGTTCGTCGAGCAGCACCGGGCTGCTCGCCGCCTGGAGTTGGGGCGTGAGCCGGATCATCGACGTGATCGAGCAGTCCGGCAGCACGATCCTCAAGCCCGACGCGATGGGCGTCACCGGCTGCTCGCGCTACGGCAAGGGAGCCTTCGCGATCGGTGCGTTCGACCAGCGCATCGCCCTGACCATGCCGATCGAGTCGGGCAGTGCGGGCGTACCCATCTTCCGTGGCATACCCGGGGAGGGCGCCCAGAGTCTGAGTAGCGCCTACGGTGAGCAGCCGTGGTTGGGTGACGCGTTCGGCTCCTTCACCGGCAACCCCAACCGGCTCCCGGTGGACACCCATGAAATGGTCGCCATGGTCGCGCCACGCGGGTTGTTCATCATGGACAACCCGCACATCGCCAATCTGGGTCCCCGGTCGGCGAGCGTGGCGGCCCTGGCTGGCGCGGAGGTCTACCGGGCGCTCGGCGCCGGCGACAACATCAGCTACTGGTCCGACGTGCAGGACGGCACCCACTGCGCCAACCGCCCGGATTGGCGTACCCCGCTCCAGAACAACATCCGGAAGTTCCTGTCGAAGACGGGCAACGAGCCGGGTGTGATCCGGATTTCCAGCAGGGCGCTCGGCCGGTTGGCCGACTGGCGGGACTGGCCGACCCCGGTCCTGGCAGACGGCCCGACGACCCCGCCTCCGACGACGCCGCCTCCGACGACGCCGCCTCCGACCACGCCGCCTCCGACGACCCCGCCTCCGACGACGCCTCCCCCGACGAATGGTGGTTGTGCGGCGACGGTGTCGGTCAACCAGTGGGCGGGCGGCTTCGTCGCCACGGTGCGGGTGACCGCCGGCGCCACGCCGGTCAACGGCTGGACCGTCACCATGACGCTCCCGTCGGGTGCCGGCATCACCAGCATCTGGAGTGCCAACCGCAGCGCCGACACCGGCACGGTCCGGTTCACGAACGTCGCCTACAACGGCTCCGTCGCTGCTGGGCAGTCAACCGAATTCGGCTACCAGGGCACCGGCAGCGGTGCGGGGATGACACCCACCTGCTCGACCCCCTGACCCACAGGTGCCCGGTGCGGAGTCGCACACCCCGCACCGGGCCCCGCCGAACCCTGGGGCGGACAGCCCCGACCCTCCGCCGTCAGAGCCAGACCACGATCCCGGTCAGGTCGTTGAGGACCGCCGCCACACCCGCCCGGATGGCTGCCGCGCAGCGCTCGGCGGTGAACGACTTCGGGTCGTACGTCGAGGACATGCCGAGCCCTTCCCCGCGGAACGACGCGCCTTCCCAGTCGACAGATGTGACGTTGTGGGTGGGCTCCGCGAGTTCGGCGCCCACCACGAGGAACTTCTCGTCCAGGTGGTTCGGGGTGACCAGGGCGAGCGGATCGATGAGGTCGCCGCCGGCGCTGACGATGAGATCCGGGTTCATCTCCATGGCCTTGGCGATGCTGGGAACGGCATCGTGGGCGTCGCCGACGACGACCGTCCGGAGATCCGCGTGCTCGTCGTCGGCCCATTCCCGCACGGCCGTCACGAGAGCCCGGGTCGGGTCGTCGGTGCCGGCGGTGAGCAGGACGACCCGGTAGTCCTTCGGCGGGTGGACCCCGGCCCACGAGCCGGGTCGCGGCGTGATCGTCGCCTCCGGAGCGGGGGTGGTGGAGGGGTCGACGAATCCGGGGCCGAGCGTCCCGACGGCGCTGGGCGCGGGGTGCGGCTGGGACCAGTCGTCGCCGGAGTTGCAAGCGGTGACCAGCGCGGCGGTCGCGGCCAGCATGGCAACGGCCCGAAGCGGGGGGCGCAAGGCGGTCGTCCTTTCGAGTGGTGGCGGCAGCCTCGTATTCCTATCTCAATTCCCTGCGCCGTTTATCCGCGGACGATCGTTCGGGCTCTTTGTTTTCCGGCGGTTCGTCGGCGCGCGGGCTGGTGTTCACCCGCGCCATGCAACGTGCACTGGCCGACCGAGGGAGTCGTATGTTGGGGCGCGTCCGCCGTACCGTTATCGTCACCGCTGTCGGGATTGCCGCAGTGGTGCTTCCGTTTTTGGGTGCCGGAACGGCGTCCGCGCACGGCTTTTCGTCGACCGTGTACGCGAAAATAACGGCCGGAGACGAGGGTCACATCCGTACGGCGATGGACCTCGAATACGACCTTCTCGTCGTGTCCGCCGCGGATTCGGGTGACGATGATCCGCTCTTCCAGGCGGGCACCGCCGCGTTCGACGCGGGCGACGGCGACGCCCAGGCCGCGGCACTGAAGAGCCACTCGTCGACGGTCCTCAGGTATGTCTCCGACCGGTTCTCGGTGACCGCGCGGGACGCGGCCTGTCGGCCGACCCAGGTGGGCGACGCGACGATCGGCGCGCGCGAGGGCGTGCCGTACGCGAATCTGCTGCTCGACTGGACCTGCCCCGAGCGGGTCGACGAGCACGAGGTGCGCAGCGCGCTGTTCCCGGACGGCGAGGGCTACGTCAAGGGCACCAAGACGATCGTCACCTACGAGATCGACGGCCGTTCGGGCAGTGCGGCGCTTGACACCGCCAACCCCACCTTTTCGACCGGGCAGGCATGGTACGAGCGGTTCGGAGAGTTCTTCCTGCTGGGCGCCGAGCATCTGCTGTCCGGGATCGACCACATCCTGTTCCTGCTGGCGCTCATCGCCGGATCGCGGCGCCTGCGGGAGATCGTGCTCGCGGCCACCAGCTTCACCCTGGCGCACTCGGTGACGTTCATGCTCGCGGCACTCGGTCTGGTCGAGGTGCCGGGGGCGGTCGTGGAGCCGGTCATCGCGTTGTCGATCGCCGTCGTGGCCGGCTGGCACCTGTGGGGGATCTGGCGGCGCGGCGAGCACGCGACGGACCTGGAAACGGCGGGGCACGGTCACTTCAGCCTGGATCGGGCCGGCTGGGTCCGGCTCGGGGTGGTGTTCTGCTTCGGCCTCGTGCACGGCCTGGGCTTCGCGGGCGCGTTGGGCATCGACGAGGCGTGGTCGTGGACCCTGCTGTGGTCGCTGCTGGTGTTCAACATCGGCATCGAGGTCGTTCAGTTGACGATTATCGCGGTGGTCTTCCCGCTGCTGCTCGTCCTGCGGCGCCGTGCGCCGAAAGCGGGTGTCTGGGCGACCGGTGTTGTTTCCGCAGCCGTGTCCGTCATGGGGCTCATCTGGTTTGTCCAGCGCGTTTCCGGGTCCTGAGTAAGGCTAAGTAGTTCGCGAAGTGCAGGTTTTCGCAAGATCACGTTCATGGTCGGTTCATGAGGCGGCGAAACCGTGGATTTGCTTCCCCAGCGTCGGGTGAAGTCACCATCCATTTCTCTATTTGAAAAGGGAACAATGTCGATGACATTGAGCACCTCGACACGGGCCCCCGGGCTTGTGCGGCGGCGCGTGGTCGCCGGGGTCGCAGCCGGCTTCCTGGGAATGGGCGCGGCCCTCGGTAGCGGCCTCACGGCCACTGCCAGCGCGGCCGAGTCCACCACGATCACCGGCGTGATCCTCGGCGTCGGCGCCAACGAGACCCAGCGGATCGTGAGCTGGTACTCCTCCACGGACACCGCGCAGAAGATCCAGCTCGCCCCGACCGCCGAGATCGTCAACGGCGAGTTTCCGGCCAGCGCCCTCAGCTTCGACGCCGTTGGCGCGGCGAACACCTCCACCACCGGCTTCAACCGGCACGCCACGATCAGCAACCTGCGTGAGAACACGGCGTACTCGTACCGGGTCGGCGCCGAGGGTGACTGGTCCCCGGCGTACGCCTTCAAGACCCAGGACTTCGAGGGCGACTACGACTTCCTGTTCTTCGGTGACCCGCAGATCGGCTCCTCCGGTGACCGGCTGAAGGACCAGGCCGGCTGGGAGGAGACCCTGAAGGTCGCCACCGGGGCCAACCCGAACGCCGAGCTGCTGGTCTCCGCCGGTGACCACGTGGAGAGCGCCAACGACGAGGGTCAGTGGACCTCGTTCCTGGCCCCCGACACGCTGCGCCAGTACCCGCTCGTGGCCACCATCGGTAACCACGATGTCGGCGGCAAGTCCTACGAGCAGCACCACTTCACCCCGAACACCGACCGCTCGGCGCAGTACTACAACGGCGACCAGGCGACCCGGTCCGGCGGCGACTACTGGTTCATCCACAAGGATGTGCTGTTCATCGACCTGAACAGCAACAGCTACGCCAACCCGGCGGACGGCTCCGCCGGCGGCGACGCCGCGCACGTCGCGTACGTCACCGACGTGATCAACAAGCACGGCTCCGAGGCCAAGTGGAAGGTGCTGGTCTACCACCACTCCATCTACTCGCCCGCCAGCCACGCGACCGACACCGACAACAAGCAGCGTCGGGAGGACTTCACCACGGCGTTCTCCAACCTCGGCGTCGACATGGTGCTCCAGGGTCACGACCACAGCTACTCCCGTAGCTACTCGATCAAGAACGGCCAGAAGGAGAACCCGGCTGAGAAGCCGGGCGCGCCCGAGGTCTACCCCGGCCCGGGTGGCGTCATCTACGTGACGGCGAACTCGGCCTCCGGCTCGAAGTACTACGACATCAAGAAGCCGGACGACACCGGCACCGGCATCCGCGGCAACGGCCCGGACCCGCTGGACCCGGGCAAGTACTGGTACAACTCGGTGCAGAACCAGGAGCACGTCCGCAGCTACGTGAAGGTGCAGGTGCGCGGCGACAAGCTGGTCCTGGCCAACGTCCGCAGCGGCACCTGCGCGGCGCCGAACGCGGCGGTCGAGAAGGGCCTCTCCTGCGTCAACACCCCGGAGGGTCAGCCGGTCGGCTCGATCGTCGACAAGGTCACTGTGCACCCGTACCACGGTGACGGTCAGGCCATCCAGGTGAACGTGCCGAACCCGGCTCCGGGTGAGTTCGGCTGGACGATCGACGGCTACAACGGCCTTGTCGACCTGGGCACCGCCCAGGAGCGCGACGGCACCTTCTTCGAGGCGGCCGGCAAGATCAACCCGATCCTCGTGTCGGACAGCCGCCGTTCGCTCGCCCCGTGGTCGATCTCGGCCAACGTCGGCGACTTCTCCGACGCCGACAAGAAGTTCTCCGGCTCCTACCTGGGCTGGACCCCGTACGTGCTCGACGGCGGCGCGGGCGCCGAGGCCGGCGCTCCGGTCCTGTCGTCCCTCGACGACCAGGGCAAGGGCCTCTCGGTCTCCAGCGCGCTCGCCGCTGCCGCGCAGGGTCACGCGCGGGGCGGCGCTCGCCTCGGTGCCGACCTGGATCTGAAGATCCCGGACAGCATCGCGAAGGGTAGCTACCGCACCACGCTCACGATCACCGCGCTGAGCAGCTAGTCGCACAGTTCGATCGGGCGGGGTGGGCACCTTCGGGGGCCCGCCCCGCCACCCATTTGCACTCCTCCCAAGATCACCCCAAGGATCCGACATGCACCCGTCCGTAACGCGCTGGAAGAAGCTTGCTCGTACCACCGCGCTGTCCCTGCTCGCCGCCGCCGCGACCGTCGGCGTCGTCGCCGGCCCCGCCGTGGCGGCGGACGGCAACGTCGCCTGGACGGTCCGCACGGCCTCCAACGGCTACGGCGAGGCTCGGTCCAGTTACAGCTACAACGTCAACCCGGGTGGCGCCGTCGATGACGCCATGGTGGTGGCCAACCGCGGCCCGGCGCCACTGACCCTGTCCGTGTACGCCGCCGACGGCTTCACGACCGACGCGGGCCAGCTCGACCTGCTCACCAGGGACAAGAAGTCCGTCGCGATCGGCGCCTGGGCGAAGCCGAAGGCCGGCAGCGTCGTGGTCCAGCCCGGGAAGACCGCGCAGGTCCCCTTCACGATCAGCGTCCCGGGCAATGCCACGCCCGGTGACTACGTTGGCGGGATCCTCACCACGCTCACCCAGGCCGATCAGGCCGAAGGCATAAACGTCGACAGGCGCCTGGGCATCCGGATCAAGCTGCGGGTCGGCGGCGAGCTGAAGCCGAACCTCGCGATCGAAGGCCTGCACGTGACGTACGGCGGCTCGGCCAACCCGTTCAGCAAGGGCGACGCCACCGTCACCTACAAGATCCACAACGTCGGCAACGCCGCGCTCTCCGGGCAGCAGGCGGTATCGGTCTCGGGGCCGTTCGGCGTACTGCGGGTCCGGGCGAAGGACATCGCCGCGCCACCGGAGCTGCTGCCGGGTGAGAGCTGGGACGTGAGCGTGCCCATCGCCGGGGTCGCTCCCGCCGTCTCGCTTGCCGCGACAGTGACCCTCACGCCGCTGCTCACCGACGCCTCCGGCTCCACCACCTCGCTCAAGCCGGTCCAGGTCACCGCGCACGGCTGGGCGCTGCCGTGGATGTTGGTGCTGGTGCTCGTCGTGCTTGTCGCCGCAGCCGTCGGGGCGTACCTGTACCGGCGTCGCAACCGGACGCAGCGCAAGGTGCGTGAGGACGCCCGCGTACGCGACGCCGTCGCGCAGGCGCTGCGTGGTCAGGAGCCGCAGACCTCCTGATCGCGCCGGGGTGCCGCCGGCCAGCGGCAGGCTGCCGCCACCGCACCGCAGGGGAACTGCCTCACCGCCCGCTCCTCCCACCGGTGGCGACGGCACGGCGGGTCAGGCCGACAGCGACCACGAGCACCGCGATCACCAGCACCGCCGCCAGCGCCGACGCCCAGGTCGGGGCCGTGCGCAGCACCACAGTGCCGAGCGCTGCGCCGACCACCAGCCCCGCCAGCCGGCCGACGCCACCGACGTCGGCGAACCGGTGCGGGTCGACGATGCGACGCCGGACCAGCTCGGTCAGCGAGCCGGTCAGATAGGTGGTCGACGCGCCCGGCACGCCGGCGCCAACGGTGATCACGCTCTGGATGCCGCTCGCCACGGCGGCCGTCCCCAGCAGCACGAGCCCGAAGCCGTACCCGGGACGTGCCGCGCAGACCCACCAGCCCACCGTGAATCCGAGCAGGAGCACCGCCTCGGCGGACGTCACCACCGCGGTACGGCCGTTCCACCCGGGCGGGACGTGGCGCAACGGCACCGTGGCGGCGGCCACCCCCACGGCGTAACCACCGACCGCCACCACCGCGCCCGCGAGCGAGCGGGTGTCCGCCGTGGCGAGCGCGTGGCCGAAGTGCACCAGGTTGCCGGTGACCACGCTCGCGAAGTACCCGTTCAGCCTGGTCAGGCAGATCACGTCGATGCAGCCGGAGGCCGCGGCCAACGCCACGAGCAGCCAGGCCGTGGCCCGCGTCGACGGAGCGTGCACGGTGCCCCTTCCGTCGGTCGTGCGGCCGGCGCGACGCCCCCGGCGCGGTACGCCGACATTCCCGTGCCCGCCCCGGCTACGCCCGCCGAGGCCCGCCGGGCATGGGCGGTCGCCCTTGTGGGTGAACGGCACTCAGCTCCGGACCACGCCTGTCCTCGAGCCGGCATGCTGCGACGGTGACGCCGGCACAGAGGGGGAATCCACATGGTTGACGGAGATGTGCCAGAGCGGATGCAGGCCGCGGCCCTGGACGAGTTCGGTGGGCCGGAGGTGATCACCCTGCGGAAGCTGCCGATCCCGCAGATCGCCGACGACGAGGTGCTGATCAAGGTCTGGAGCGCCGGCGTGGGGGTGTGGGACGTGTACGAGCGGCAGGGTGTGCTGGTGCCGGAGGGCTCCGCTCTCCCGATCGTGCCCGGCTCCGATGGTGCCGGCACCGTCATCGCCGCCGGCAGCAAGGTGTCGAACGTCGGGGTCGGCGACCTGGTCTACGTCTCCGCCACCACCCGCCCCAAGGGAGGCTTCTACGCCGAGTACGCCGCGGTCAAGGCGGAGTACGCGGCGAAGGTGCCCGACGGCGTACCGGCCGAGCACGCCGGGGCCATGCCCACCGACGCGCTGACCGCGCTCGCCGGGCTCGACACCGTCAGCCTGTCGGCCGGCGCCTGGTTGTTGATCTTCGGGGCGAGCGGCGGCCAGGGCCACCTGGCCGTGCAGTTGGCCAAGCGGCAGGGCCTGAACGTGATCGCCGTGGCGTCCGGGGCGGACGGCGTCGCGCTGGTGACCCGACTCGGCGCCGACGTGTCCATCGAGGGCCACGGCGACATGACCGAGGTGCTCGCCCGGATCCGGGACGCGGCACCGGCTGGGGTGGACGCCATCCTGGCGATGGCGGGCGGCAAGACGTTGGACCGTCTCACCGAGGCGCTCACCGACGGCGGTGTGGTCGCGTTCCCCCACGGGGTGCAGCCGGAGCCGCAGGAACGGTCGGGTGTGGTGGTCCGGGCCTACGACGGCGAATCGAGCCCCCGACAGTTGCAACGCCTCAACGAGCTCATCGAAGCCGGGCCGTTCGTGGTGCACGTCGCGGAGAAGTTCCCGCTGGGCAAGGTGCGGGAGGCACACCAACGCCTGGAAACCTCCTACCAGGGCAAGCTGCTGCTGACGGTGGCCTGAGACCTCAACGCGGCGTGCGCTGCTGCGGCACGCGTACCGATGCCATGCCGGCCGCGGTCGCGGCCTGGATGCCCAGGTCGGTGTCCTCGAAGACCAGGCACGACCCCGGGGGTACGCCGAGGTGCTCCGCCGCGAGCAGGAACGCCTCCGGGTCGGGCTTGGCCCGGGTGTAGTCCTCGGCGCACACCAGCACGTCGAACCGGTCCAGCAGCCCGAGCGCGTCGAGGGAGGCGGTGACCGAGGCGCGGGTGCTGCCGGAGACGACGGCGAACGGGACCCGCCGGTGGGCGTCGTGGATGTGCGCCACCACCTCGGGTACGGCGGCGAGCTGCGGCAGCAGCTCCTCGTAGTAGCTCTCCCGCCGTTCGACGACTGTCGCCACCGGCATCGACAGACCCTGCTGCTCGTTCAACGCGACGATGATGTCGGCGGTCGGCCGTCCACCCCAGGCGTAGAAGAGGTCCTCCGGGAACTCGCAGCCCCACTCGTGCAGGGCCCGCTGCCAGGCCAGGTAGTGCAGCGGCATCGAGTCGACGATCGTGCCGTCGCAGTCGAACAGGTACGCGGCGAACGGCCCGGGAGGCAGAGGCAGACTCATCCGGGGAAGGGTACAGCTCACTCGGTCGTGACGGCTTTCAGTTGGCTGAGCAGGTGAGCGCGCTCCGGCTCGGTGCCGACAAGCGTCAACGCGCTGCGGTACGCGGCAGCGGCCTCGTCGTACCGGCCAAGCCGGCGCAGCAGGTCGGCCCGCGCCGCCGGATAGGGATGGTGGCCGCGCAGCCGCGGGTCGTCGGCCAACTCGTCGAGCAGGGCGAGCCCCGCCTCCGGCCCGTCCCGCATGGCCACCGCAGCAGCCCGGTTCAGCGCGACGACAGGCGAGGGCACCAGGCCGAGCAGCACGTCGTAGAGCGCCACCACCTGCGGCCAGTCGGTACCTGCCACGTCGGCGGCCTCGTCGTGCAGCGCGGCGATGGCGGCCTGCACCCCGTACGGGCCGGGGGCTCGGCCGGTCAAGGCGACCACCACCAGGCCGCGCCCCTCGTCGATCATCGGACGGTCCCACCGTCCCCGATCCTGGTCGTCGAGGAGGACCATTTCGCCGTCCGGTCCGGTACGCGCGGCGCGTCGGGCGTGGACCAGCAGCATCAGGCCGAGCAGCCCGGCGACCTCCCGCTCGGCCGGGAGTAGCCGGCGCAGGATCCGGCCCAGCCGGATGGCCTCCTCGGCCAGGTCGATCCGTTGCAGGTCCGGGCCGGAGCTGGCCGCGTACCCCTCGGTGAAGACGGAGTACACGGCCTGGAGCACCGTGGGCAGACGACCGGGCAGCTCGTCGGGGCCCGGCACCCGGAACGGGATGCGTGCGTCGCGGATCTTCCGTTTGGCCCGGACGAGTCGCTGGGCCATGGTGGCGGGCGGTACCAGGAAGGCCCGCGCGACCTCGGTGGTGGTGAGGCCGGCGAGGAACCGCAGGGTGAGTGCGCCGCGATCCTGCGCGGCCAGGGCCGGGTGCGCACAGGTGAAGAAGAGCGCCAGACGGTCGTCGGGCAGGTCCCGGTTCGCGTCGGCGGGCGGGGCGTGGTCGGCCCGCTCGGCCTCCGCCCGGAGGAGGGCGAGCCGCGTCGCCAGCACCCGGTCGCGACGCAGCCGGTCCACGGCTCGACGCCGCGCCGTGGTGAGCAGCCAGGCGCCCGGTCGGCTCGGGACGCCGTCGGTCGGCCAGTGGGTCAGCGCCGCCTCGATGGCCTCGGACGCGACCTCCTCGGCCAGGTCGAGGTCGCCGAAGCGGCGCACCAGCGAGGCGAGCAGCCGGCCGCGTTCCTCCCGGAACACCGCCTCCACCGACGACCCGACGGCTGCCCCCTCATCCGGCACGGTCAGACCGGTATGTCGATCTCGGCGATCGGACGGACCTGGACCGATCCGGTGCCGACCGCCCCGGGGCTGCGTGCCGCCCAGTCCAGCGCGGCGTCGAGGTCCGGCACGTCGATGATGTCGTACCCGCCGAGCAGTTCGCGGGTCTCGGCGAACGGCCCGTCGGTGATCGTGCGCTCGCCGTCCGGGCCGACCTGCACCGTCGTGCAGGTGGTCAGGTCCTGCAAGGGATGCCCGGAGACCCAGACCCCGGCGTCCTTCATCTCCCGGTCGTAGCGGATCCAGTCCTCGAAGCTGCACCCGTTGTCGACGGCCTCCCCGTCGACCATGGGGCTCATGAACAGCAGCATGTATTTCACGTCTCGGCTCCTCTCGGTGCGGCGTGTCGCCGTACAGCATGACGACGGTCGAGGCCCCGGGATATCGACACGGCCGGTCAGGTTTTTTCGGGCCGGGAGTTCACGACGCCGGGTCACGTCGGTCCACCTGTCGCGGGTCACGTCGGTCCATTCGTCGCTCGAACCAGGTCACCCCGATCAGGAAGGCGGTCAGCAGGGTGAGCGCCGCCAGCGGGGGCAGGGATCGACCGATCGGCAGCAGGGCCAGCGGCAGCAGCGCGGCGACGACCTGCCCCGGGTACACCGCGCGAACGGTCAGCCGACGGAAGACCAACCTGCTGAGCAGGTAGAGGGCGCTGCCGCCGTAGAGCGCGGTCGCGGCCTCCCAGCCCAGCCGGCCGGGATGCGCCGGCCCTTCGGTGAGCTGGGCGATCACCTCCTCGATGCCGAGCGCGACGTAGATGGCACCGATGATCAGCGTGGAGTGCGCGAGGCCGTACGCGTCGCCGGCCACGCTGGCCCGGCGCTCACCCGGCACGTTGCTGACGGCCTCGCGCGCGGCGGCCGCCAGCCGATCGAAGTAGAGCCACCACAGGCACACCGTGCTGGTGAGGCCGAGCAGTGCGGCCAGCAGGGCGGAGCCGGCCGGCGCCATCGCCCTCGGACCTGCGCCGGCAGAGATCAGGGACTCACCAAGCGCGATGATGAGCACCAGGCCGAACCGCTCGCTGAAGTGGTCCACGCTGCGTAGTTGCCACGGGCGGAAGGTGGACGCGATCCGGGCACCGACGATGTTCAGCAGAAACGCGACGGTCCAGAGCGCCGTCTGGGCCCCACCGCCCAGCAGGGCACCGATGATCAGCGGGACCCAGCCCAGCACCACCGGCACGGTGAAGAACCGCAGCGTCGAGCGCAGTGCGGGGTTCGTCGCGCTCGCCCAGAACAGAATCACGAGTTGTACGGTCCGGCCGACCACGTAGGCCAGGGCGAGCGTGAGCGGCGCGTCGAACAGCTTCGGGGTCTGCTGCCACGCGTCCGGCAACACCAGCGCGGCCACGAAGATCGCTGCCATCGCGACCAGGGTGATGGCGCGGACCGGGCCCACGTCCGGCCGGACCAGGTTTCCCACCCAGATGTACGGCGACCAGGAGTAGAGCAGCAGTAGCAGGAGGAGTAGCCCCTGGGCCAGCGTGAGCGCGCTCGGCGACGCCGCCATGAACGTGATGACCCGGGTGAGTGCGAAGACGAAGACCAGGTCGAAGAAGATCTCGAACATCGTGGTCCGGTGGGTCACCCCCGCCGGCACCGGATGAATGTCGAGAATCCTCCTCACCCTCGCATTCTGCGCCATATGGGTCGCCGCCTCATCCGGTCTACTCGCCCGGCGCCGCTCCGAAGAGCAGGAAGAACCGCTCGGCCGCGCCGATGTCGCCGTGCACCTCGATGTCGCCCGCCGAGACCGCCGATCGCAGCGGCGTGCCGCCGAACATCACGTCCCGCAGCGCACTCACTGTGCCGGTGACCGTGACATCGACCTGGCCCGACCGACCGCGGGCCACGCTGATCCCACTCGGAGCCACCCCCACCTCGAAGGCGTCGGTGCCCACCTGCAACCGGAGTCGAGCGGCCATCGGCGTGTCGGCCGGTGATCGATAGAGGGCCTTGAGCAGCAGCATGAACGCGTCGGTGCTCATCTCGGCGTCCGGCTCCGCTGGCAGGCCGGCCCCCCACCGCGACAGCTCGATCAGTGTCGGCTCCAGTTGCTTACCGCGTTCCGTCAGCTCGTACGCGTGCACGCTCGCCGGTGGCCCGAGTTGCACCCGCCGGACGATGCCGGACTGCTCCAGCTCCCGGAGGCGCTGGCTGAGCACATTCTGGCTGGCTTTCGGCAGGCCGGCCCGCAGATCGCCGAAACGTTTCGGGCCGAACACCAGCTCTCGAACAATCAACAGAGCCCAGCGCTCGCCGACGATGTCCATCGTGCGTGCCGCCCCGCAGGCGTCCTGGTAAGTCCGCTGAGTCACATCGTCATCGTAGTCGGCGTTCACCGAACAGTGCTAACGTCGTACCGTCTAGTCCTAACTTAGGAGTAACCAGTGGATGCACTGCTCGCCAAGGTGATCGATCGGCACGGCGGCCTCGATCGCTGGAATTCCGCGTCGACCCTCACCACCCGGCTCACCTACGGCGGCCCGTTCTGGGCGTTCAAGGGCAGGCCCGACTTCGACGGCACCGAACTGGTCGAGGCCGACCTGCACCGGGAGCAGATTCGGCACGTCCAGGAGGGCACCGGCCGGGTCGCCGAGTACGACCGCGACACCGATCGGGTCACCGTCACCGCAGCCGACGGCAGCCTCATCGACGAGCTGACGAATCCTCGGGCCAGCTTTGCCGGCTACACCCAGGAGAGCCAGTGGACGCTCGCCCAGGCCGCCTACTTCCGTGGCTACGCCACCTGGCACTACCTCGTCGAGCCGTTCCTGTTCACCTGGCCGGGCGTCGAGGCGCACGAGATCGAGCCGTGGTCGGAGGGCGGCGAGTCGTGGCGCGGGCTGCGCGTCACGTACCCCGAGAGCCTGGACACCCACACCGACACCCAGCTGTACTACTTCGACGACAGCGGGCTGCTGCGGCGCATGGACTATCAGCCGGTGGTCAACGGCTCCTCCCCGGTCGCGCACTACGTGAGCGGGGCGACCGAGGTCGACGGGCTGGTCGTGCCGACACGACGCCGGATCCACATCCGCCAGGAGGACCGCACCCCGGACCTCTCCTGGACGCCGATCACCCTGGACCTGGCGGACGTCCGGATCCGCTGAGACCCCGCCGGCTCCGCTCAGCCCGCCGCCGCACCTGCTGGTACGCGCCGGTCAGCCCCATCGCCCGACGTACCTCGATCAAGGTCTGGCGTACCTCCTGGCGGGTCCGTTCCGTGCCCTCGACGATCAGCCGGTCCACCAACCCCCGGTCCGCTTCGATCTCGGCCCGGCGCTCCCGGATCGGCGCCAGGAACCCCTCAAGCGCGGCCACCAGCCGTTCCTTGACCTCCACATCACCGACGCGCCCGGCCCGGTAACGCACGGCCAGGTCGGCCACCTCGTCGCGGTCCGGATTGAAAACCTCGTGGTACGCGAAGACCGGGTTGCCCTCCACCGTGCCCGGCACGTCGGCCCGCACCCGGTTCGGATCGGTGTACATGCCGAGCACCTTCCGACGAACCGTCGCCGCATCGTCGGAGAGAGCGATGGTGTTCCCTCGGCTCTTGCTCATCTTGGCCGCCCCGTCGGTGCCCACCAGGCTCGGCGTGTCCGCCGCGATCAGCTCGGGCACCGGGAAGACCGGCCCGTAGAGGTGGTTGAACCGCCGCGCGATCTCCCGGGTCACCTCGACGTGCGCGGCGTTGTCCCGACCGACCGGAACCACCTCTCCCTTCACACAGAGGATGTCCGCGGCCTGGAGCACCGGGTAACCAAGCAACCCGTACGGCATCTCCTCCTTGCCGGCATCGCGGGCCATGTCCTTGAGCGACGGCACCCGTTCCAACCGGGGAACCGTCACCAGGTTCTGGAGCAGGGTGTTGAGGTCGCCGACCTCGGGGATCGCCGACTGGAGATAGAAGATGGCCCGCTCCGGGTCGACACCGGCGGCGAGGATGTCCGTCACCATCTCCCGGGCGTTGCCGGAGACCTGGTCGATGTCCTCGCGGCGGTTGCGGGTGGTGAGCATGTGCAGGTCGGCGATGATGAAGAAGCTCTCGTAGCGCCGGTGCAGCCGCACCCGGTTGGCGATGCTGCCGACGTAGTGGCCGAGGTGCAGGCGGCCGGTCGGCCGGTCGCCGGTGAGCATTCGTGCGACGGACATGGTGATGCCTCTCGTTTCCGTTGGTGGGGTCACGCGTGGGCGCGCGCCGAGCGGGGCAGGTCAGCCCCCTCGGTCAGCGGGATCGGCTCAGCGAGCCGTCCGCCATCGCGCGCCGGCGCGGAACCGCAGACCACCGGCACGGAGGACGTTCAGAAGTTGCTCACGGCCATCGCCGGAGCTGGTCGGGACCCCGGGCACTGCACCGAGCGGGAGGCCGTCGACCACGTCGACCGCCTCCGCTGTGCAATTGCCCGTCCGGACCACGGCCTCACATTACCCGTGGGGCGGCGCCGGGCGGGGAAGGTGACCGTCGGCGTAGTAGGCGCCGACGCGCTCCCGGTACTCCGGGTCGGCCGGATCCGCGTCGAACGGCGGAGCGTCCTTGATCTGCTCCTTGGTCCGGTCGACGTGCACGACGCGTTCCTGGTGATCCACCCGCTCCACCGTGCCGGCAGGCAGCAGCACCTTCTGACCGAAGATCCAGGGGCCGGTGTCCACCACCAGGTACCCGGCATCCGCCTCGTCGCTCGCCTCGTCGATGGTGCCGATTCGCCCGTCACTCGCCCGCACCTGGTAGCCGACCAGGTCAACCGGCGTGCCGGGGCCGGGAGCGTCCGGACCGTCGTGGCGACCGCCCTGGCGTTGCGGCGGGGTGACCGACGGGGTGGTCTCGGTGTATCCGCCGGCCAGGGCGGACGGGTCACGCCAGGCCCAGGGATTGAAGATCGAGGGTTGCATGGGGCACCTCCGGGGGACGGTCCTCGGCTGTCCTGTTTCGAAGTGCCCACCGCACTGGTGTCGGAAACGGTCGATGAGGCTGAGCGGGTCGCGTCTTCCCAGCCGGCCCGGTGGCGGGTGTTGTCCGCGAACGGCCAGGTGGACAGGTGCGCTGGCATACTCGGCTGCCATGGTGCTGTCGCGAGGGTGGGCTGTCTTCCTGGTCGGGGTCGGGGTCTGGACCTGGGTGATCTGGCCGAGATTCGCGGTCGCCATCTGGCAGGACCCGCGGGCCTGGACGTCGGGCATCGTCGGCGACGGCCCCGCCACCAGCTTCCTGTGGGTGCACGCGCTGCTGATCGTGGCGTCCCTGGCGATCGGGACGACAGTCGGTGTCCTCGGCATCCGGGCCTGGCTCGCCGCCCGTCGGCAGCAGGCGTCCTGACCCACGTTCGTCCTGGTGACAGCGTCGAAACGAGGGCCGAGAAGGCGTCGGTCGGGGCCGGGCGATCGGCCGACGACGTAAGTGTGACGGGCGCCGCTACCCGCGGATTTGACGATCAAACCCGCAGACGCGTAACTTTCTCTCTGCCAGCGCGGAACGGGGCAAACGGGACGGAAGTCCTGAGGCCCCCGAAACGAGCTGGCAACCGGGTCGAGTAGGGTTCACTCCTGCGAGACACGGACCGGGCGGGGCTCGCCGGATCGGCCGCGAGGCGGATTTGGTGCAGCGAAGCCGACCGGGTAAGGTTCACGACCGGCAGGGAACCGGACGCGACTGTGGGAGACCACAGCGGCCGGCCTGCCAAATCCGACGACCTGACACAGCGGTTCGCCGCTGGGTGAGTGACGGCGGTGCCGAACCGTACGAAGCATGACAGACCGGGACACACGGTTTGACACAGCCAAGACGGTGAGGTAACGTAGTAAAAGTGCCCAGCGCGAGAGCGGCGGGCACGCAGAACGAAAAGCCCCGGTTGGGGTTCCACTGAGGTGGGGCTTCTGGTCGGTGTGTGGTTGTTCTTTGAGAACTCAACAGGGTGCTTGTAAAGCCAG
>NZ_JBEZZW010000067.1:0-24647 GCF_040639415.1 Micromonospora sp. NPDC023888
GCGTCCCACTTCATGTCGTTCTCGGCCACGACACTGTTGAACTCGCGGTTCAGGATCGTCACGTACGTGTTGTCGGAGAGCTTTTGCCCCGCGACCGCCGCGCCGAAGTACCGGCCCTTCTCCGCCGCCGACGCCCTCAGGGTCGTGCCGGCACTGGCCGTGGAGGTCAGCGTCATCGTCATTCCGGCGGCGAGTGCGCCGGTGGCTGCGACGGTCACCGCCAATCGCAGGACTCTCTTGTGATTCATGCGAATTCCTTGTCTGTGGTGGTTCGGTGGTGGAGGTGCAGCGCCCGAATCTGTTCCTGCGAAGTCGGTGACATCGGCACCGGCGATGTCGACGCCGATGCCAGCAACCGCGGGGTCGGCTCGCCGTGCCCGGAGCATGACGAGCGGACGCTCGGTCGCCGTCACGGCACCGGTGATGGGAGACCCCGACACGACGTCCGGCATGCCCTGGGCGGACGTCGCGCTCCGAGGTGCGGCCGGCAGGCTCGCCCGGTGAACCACAGGTGCGGCCGCCCTCAAGCATCGACTGTGAGCGATAACATGCCGTTCGTCAAGTCGTAACGAATCGCGCCGGGGGCGGGGTTGCTCCGGTCGTTCCGCCGGGGCCTCGTGCTGCGGAGCCGTCCGAGGACGGCTCCGCAGCACGCGTCACTGGAACGAGACGTCGTCGACGAGGAGGCTGTCCGTGCCCGCCGCCGTCTCGACGTAGAAGGCCGCGCTGGACAGCGTGCCGCTCCACGACACGGTCGTCGTGCCGGTGAGCAGGGTCCAGCCGTTGACGTTGACTCCCACGGCTGGGGTGAGCTGGATGTAGTTCGTCGTGCCGTTCGCGGTCAGCGACAGGGTCGCCTTGGCCGAGGGCGTGCCGCTCTGCGCCCGCACCCAGACGTTCGTGGTGTAGCTCTTGCCGTTGGTGAGCTTCGAGGTGACGTCCTGGCTGGGGCCGTTCCACGCGGCGGTCCGGCCGGTGATCGACAGAGACCCGCTGCCGCCGTGGGCGACTGTGGTGTTCCGGGAGAGCGTTCCGCTGCCGTGCACACCCCAGCCGGTCGTGCCGTTCTCCACGTCACCGTTGGTGAGCACGGTGCCGCTGCCGCCGGTGCCGCTGAACTGCCACCAGTTGACGTTGAGCAGGGTGCCGGTGCCGCCGGCGAAGCGCAGATACAGGTCATGGGTGCCGCTCGCGCCGTTCACCGCGCAGGTGGTGGTGGTCCAGGCCTGCCAACCGCCGGTGCCGGCCACGGCGCAGGTCCCGACGACCGGGCCGGTGGCGCTGTCGAGGCGTACCTCGATGCGCCCACCACTGGTGCCCGAGGCGACCCGGGCCGTGAACGACGACGCGCCCGCGCCGAACGCGACGCCCTTGACCTTGACCCAGTCGCCGTTCTCGATCCACCCGACGTTCATACCGCCCTCGCTGGAGGCCTCGGTCTCGATGCCCGAACCCCACGCGATCGTCTCGGCCTCCTGCCGCACGTACGGATTCAGCGTGCCCACCTGCGGCACCCCCGCGGTACTCATCGTGATCGTCGGGAACAGACCATTGGCGGTGTACGAGAACTTCTCCACCGCCACCGACCGGGTGTAACCGCTACCACCGGGCAACGCCCCGTTGTGATAGAAGAAATACGACCCACCACTGAAGTCGACGACCCCGGCGTGATTGGTGAAACTCGCACCCTGCCGCGGCATGATCGTCCCCCGGTACGTCCACGGCCCGGTCGGCCCAGGAGCCGTCGAGTACGCGATGAACTCCGAACAACACTCCGCCGCGAACACGTTGTAATACAACCCGTTGCGCTTGAACACCCACGGCCCCTCCTCGTACAGGGTCGGCCGACTCGCGTTACCACTACGCGTACCGAACCCCGCCGTGGTCAACGCGATCCGCGTCGCGCTGCCCGAGTAGGAAACCATGTCCGCGTTCAACCGCACATACCACAGACCCGGATTGCCCCAGTACAGATACGCCTGCCCGTCATCATCGATGAACACCGTCGGATCGATCTCGTTGTTCCCGACCAACGGCCGACCGATCGCATCCCGGAACGGACCAGTCGGCGAGTCCGCCACCCCCACCCCGATGACCATCTGCCCGTTCGAACGCTGCCGCACCGGCACGTACCAGTAGAACTTCCCGTTGCGTGCCACGACCTGACCAGCCCACGCGTTCGCATCCGCCCACGCGAACGTCGCCAAACTCATCGGCGACCCATGATCAGTCCAGTTCACCATGTCCGCCGACGACCACACTCGCCAGTCCCTCATCGTGAAATACGTCGAGCCATCCTCATCATGACCCGTGTACAGATAGACCCGGCCGTTGTACACCAACGGTGCCGGATCAGCCGTATAAACATGCTGAACAATAGGATTGTCCGCCTTCGCGACGCCGGCGGGGACCAGCGCGAGGACGCAGACGAGGCTCGCCAGCCAGGCGATGACGCGCCTGGCCCGGCGATTGGTCCGGGTTGTGGTTCGAGCATTCACCTTCACGATTACTCCCACCGAGAGTGTGCCGTGCGCGGGGTCTGAGTCGACGAGCCACCGCTACCCGGGTTGCCGTCGAAAGGACTTCACCGTGCGCGTACGAAGTAGCACGAGCGGCATCCGTGTTAGCGCTAACAGATCTTTGTCGACACCTCCCCTCCGCTGATGACCTGGACTTTTGAGTCGTTCGAGATGACCGTCGTAACCACATCGCAGCAGTGATGTATCGACGTTGACATCCAAGATTTACGATGCACCGTACTGAGCGGCGCGGCGGGCGTCAACGGACGGCAGACCCCGCCCCCCTCGGTGGTCGTCCGTTACGCGCTGTTACCACCTGCCGGTCGCAAGCCCCATACCGTCCATTTCGGACCTCGGGCGCCTCCTTGGCGACCGCCGGCCAGGCACCATGGCGTGCGGCGACCGGACCGACGCCCTCGGGACGGCCCGCCGGGCGACCTCGGGGGTTGCGGGCGTGTTAACGACCAACTATGTTAGCGATCACATTGATGTGCCACGATTAGGCCTCCCGCGGGCGTGCCACTGGCGTCCACGGTGGCAGCTTGTCCGCTCGACGCGCGTTCACCCGGGCGCACTGTCCGCCGCAGCCACCGCCAGGGGCGCGCCGAGCCCCCGAGCGCCGCGGGCCGCCCGGACACACCTTCCGCATGACCGCGTAGCGCACCGTCCCGTACCGAATTTCCCGGAGGTTCCCATGCCACCCCCGTCCCTCAGCCGCCGCCACCTCCTCCAGGCCGCCGGAGCCACAGTGGTGCTCTCCGCGGCCGGCACCACAGTCGCCGCCGGCAGCGCCGCGGCCGCCGTGGTGCCGCCGGCCCGACCGGACATCGGCGTCTCGGCGTACCCGTTCGACCTCGGTCAGGTACGGCTGACCTCCGGCCGGTGGATGGACAACCAGTCGCGGACGCTCAACTACCTGCGGTTCGTCGACGTCGACCGGATGCTCTACAACTTCCGCGCCAACCACCGGCTGTCCACGAACGGCGCCGCCACCAACGGCGGCTGGGACGCGCCGAACTTCCCGTTCCGGACCCACATGCAGGGCCACTTCCTGAGCGCCTGGGCGTACGCGTACGCGGTGCTGGGCGACACCACCTGCCGGGACAAGGCGAACTACATGGTCGCCGAGTTGGCCAAGTGCCAGGCGAACAACGGCGCCGCCGGGTTCGGTGCGGGCTACCTCTCCGGCTTCCCGGAGTCCGACTTCACCGCGCTCGAGGCACGGACGCTGTCCAACGGCAACGTGCCCTACTACTGCATCCACAAGACCCTCGCGGGGCTGCTCGACGTCTGGCGCTACACCGGCAACACGCAGGCCCGCACGGTGCTGCTGTCCCTCGCCGGCTGGGTCGACACCCGCACGAGCCGACTGAGCTCCAGCCAGATGCAGTCGATGCTGGGCACCGAGTTCGGGGGCATGAACGACGTGCTCACCGACATCTACCAGCAGACCGGCGACAGCCGGTGGCTCACCACCGCACAGCGGTTCGACCACGCCGCCGTGTTCAACCCCCTGGCCTCCGGCCAGGACCAGCTCAACGGGCTGCACGCCAACACGCAGGTCCCCAAGTGGGTCGGCGCCGCCCGCGAGTACAAGGCCACCGGGACCACCCGTTACCGGGACATCGCCAGCAACGCGTGGCGAATCACCGTCGGCGCGCACACCTACGTCATCGGCGGCAACAGCCAGGCGGAGCACTTCCGGGCGCCGAACGCGATCGCCGGTTACCTGAGCAACGACACCTGCGAGCAGTGCAACACGTACAACATGCTCAAACTGACCCGGGAGCTGTGGCTGCTCGACCCGAACCGGGCCGACTACTTCGACTTCTACGAGCGCGCGCTGATCAACCACCTGATCGGCGGACAGAACCCGGCCGACAGCCGCGGCCACATCACCTACTTCACCCCCCTGCGCCCGGGTGGCCGGCGGGGCGTGGGCCCGGCCTGGGGTGGCGGCACCTGGAGCACCGACTACAACTCGTTCTGGTGCTGCCAGGGCACCGGCCTGGAGATCAACACGAGGTTGATGGACTCCATCTACTTCTACAACGGCACGACGCTGAGCGTGAACCTGTTCGCGCCGTCGGTGCTCGACTGGACGCAGCGCGGCATCACGGTCACCCAGACCACCAGCTTCCCGGTCAGTGACACCAGCACCCTGACCCTGAGCGGCTCGATGAGCGGCTCGTGGAGCATCCGGGTGCGGATCCCGTCCTGGACCAGCGGCGCGACGATCGCCGTCAACGGCACTGTGGAGAACGTCACCACCACGCCGGGCACCTACGCCACCGTCACGCGCACCTGGGCCGCGGGCGACACCATCACCGTGCGGCTGCCGATGCAGATCGCCGTCAAGGCCGCCAACGACAACGCCAACGTCGGCGCGGTCACGTACGGCCCCACGGTGCTGGCCGGCAACTACGGCAACACGGCGCTGAGCACCCTGCCCACCCTGACCGTCTCCTCGATCACCCGGACCAGCACCAGCTCGCTCGCGTTCACCGCCAGCGCCAACGGGTCCACGGTGAACCTCGCCCCCTTCTACGACGCCCACGGCTACAACTACACCGTCTACTGGAACACCAGCGGCAGCGGCGGCCCCAGCGGCAGCTACCGCCTGGTCAACGTCGGCACCGGCCTGGTGCTCGGCATCCAGAACATGTCCACCGCCGACGGTGGTCTGGCCGTGCAGTGGAGCGACAGCGGCACCGCCGACCACAACTGGGTGGTCGTGACCGACGGCAACGCGGTCCGGTTCCGCAACGTCAACAGCAACAAGGTGCTGGGCGTGGAGAACATGTCCACCGCCGACAACGCCCGGGTCCTGCAGTGGGCGGACAACGGCACCGCCGACCACCGGTGGATCCTCGTGGACAACGGCGACGGGACCTACAAGATCCGCAACGTCAACAGCAACAAGCTGCTCGGCATCCTCAACGCCTCGACCGCCTTGGGCGCGCAGGCGGTGCAGGATTCGGACAACGGCAGCGCGGACAACAGGTGGCGGCTGGTCCGCAACGCCTGACGATCCGCCCAGCTCGCCGGCTCGCCGGCGCGGTCACCCCGAGGACCGCGCCGGCGACGCCGGGCGGGCGGTCGGCAGCGGTCGTACAGTGGGCAGGGTCCTGGCCGCAGTGATCGTGGTGGATCTGTCGGCTCGTTGCCGCGGTCCGCCCGGAAGGAGCACAGTGAACCGACCCCTTCGGGCCGCGCTCGGCGGCGCCCTGACCGCCGCCCTCCTGACCGGCGTCGCCGTCGCGCCCGCGCAGGCCCACCCCGCCGGGCGGCTGCCCACCGTCCTCGCCCTGCCCGACGGGTTCACACCCGAGGGCATCGCCACCGCCGGCCGGTACGCGTACCTCGGCTCCCGCACCACCGGCGCCATCCAGCGCGTCGACCTTCTCACCGGTCGGGGTACGACGATCGGCGCGGCCACCGGCACCCCGTCCCTCGGACTCAAGATCGACCCGCGCGGCCGGCTCTTCGTCGCCGGGGGCACCGCGGGCGACGCCCGTGTGCTCGACACCCGCACCGGCGAGGTGCTGGCGCGCTACCAGTTCGCCACCACGCCGACGTTCGTCAACGACGTCGTCCTGACCCCCGACGCCGCGTACTTCACCGACTCGCACCGGCCGGTGCTCTACCGGTTGCCACTCGGTCGCGGTGGCGCCCTTCCGCCCGCCGACGGGTTCACCACCATCGCGTTGACCGGCGCGTACCAGCAGGTCGGCACCGGCGTGAACGTCAACGGCATCGCCACCACACCGGACGGCAGCGCGCTGATCGTCGTCCAGTCCAACACCGGGACGCTGTACCGGGTCGACCCGGCAACCGGCGCGACCACCGTCGTGGACGTGCCCGGCTACACCTTCACCAACGGGGACGGCCTGCTGCTGCGCGGCCGCACCCTCTACGTCGTGCAGAACAGCCTCAACCAGATCGCGGTGGCCACGCTGAACCGGGCCGGCACCACGGGCACGGTCACCGGCACCATCACCGACCCGAACTTCGACGTGCCCACCACCGTCGCCGAGGCCCTGGGCCGGCTCTACCTGCCCAACGGCCGCTTCACCACACCACCGACCCCGACCACGCCGTACACAGTGGTCGCGGTCCGCGCCCACTGAGCCACCCCGAGGGGGTACGCGCACCGCGTGCCCCCTCGCCCCCCGCGCGGAGACCGGCCGTCAGTAGGATCACGGACACCTCGGCGACGACTGCCGCCCTCTGCACCCGGAGCCCGCGTGGCCGACCGCCGTTCGCACCGCTTCCTACGTCGAGCCCTGGCCGTCGGCTGCCTCATCGCCGCCGCCGGGCTGCCCGCCGGGTCGTCGGTGACCGGCCCGACGGACCACGGCGGGCCGACCATCCTGCGGGTGTTGCAGTTGAACCTCTGCAACAGCGGCCGCGCCGGCTGTTACACGGGCCGCTCCCTGGAGCGAGCCACCGAGGTGATCAGCGCCGAGGCACCCGATCTGGTCACCCTCAACGAGATCTGCCAGGACGACGTGGCCGTCCTGGAGCGGGTGTTCGCGACGGTCCACACCGGGCGGCGGGTCGTCTCCGCGTTCCAGGCCGCGGGTGACCGCCCCAGCGGGGGCGACACCCGGTGCCGCAACGGCCAACCGTACGGCCTGGGACTGCTGACGCGGGCGCGGACCTCGGACGCCGCGCCCGCCGTGTACCGCGGGATCCACCCGACGCAGGACCTCGCGGACCCCGAGGAACGAGCCTGGCTCTGCGTCGACGCGGTTCTGCTCGCCTGCACCACGCACCTGGCGAACACCAGTTACGGGGTCGCGCTCGCCCAGTGCCGCCAACTGCTCGACACGATCCTGCCGACGATCCGCCGGCGCACCGGGCAGCCGCCCGTCCTGCTGAGCGGTGACCTCAATCTCCGCGACGGCGGTGACCCCGATGTGCGGTCCTGCGCGCCGCCGGGTCACCAGCGCATCGACGACGGGGCGCTGCAACACATCGTGGCGACAACCGACATCGGTCTCTGTTGCCGCAGGTCGGTGACCATGCACGGGGCCACCGACCACCCCGGGCTGCTGGCCACCCTCAGCATCGACGGCGACTGGTCGGGCCGCCCGGGGACCTGACCCCGCACCGGCCGCGCGTCCCCCGTCAGCGCGGTGGGGTGTCCCGGCGGGACGGGAACGGGGTGCCCGGCTGGCCGAGGGTGGAGCGGGCGCGCAGCCCGACCGGGTCCGGGGCGGCGGCGGGCGTCGCGGGGGCCGGCTCCGGGACCCGTCGCCCGTCCAGGTAGGCGGTGGCGGCCCGGTCGTCGTCGGTCGGGGCGGCGAGCAGGGCGTAGAGCAGACCGACCACGCCGAAGATCACCGCCGCCATGATCGGCACCAGCAGTGTGCTCACCTGGGCACCGGTCACCCCGCCCACCTGTTCGTGCCGGTGCACCGACAGGGCGCTCATCCCGGTGAAGTGCATGCCGTTCACGGCGATGCCCATGACCAGCGCGGAGGCGAAGATCGCCACCCCCCGCCGGACGGTCATCGCGAGCCACAGCGCGACGGTGGACGCCACGACAGCGATGGCCACCGAGAGCACGACCCGGACCGTGTCGTAGCCGAGGCTGCCGTTGAGGCGCATCGCCGCCATCCCGGTGTAGTGCATGGAGGCCACCCCGGCGCCGGTGAAGACACCACCGGCGATCAGGCGTACCGGATTCAACCGGCCGGTGCCCACGATGGCCAGGCCGATGCCGACCGCCACCACGGCGATGGCCGTGCTCGCCGCGGTCAGCGGCACGTCGTAGCGGATCCGGGTGCCCTCGACGGCGAAGCCCAGCATGGCCATGAAGTGCATCGCCCAGATGGCGGTGCCGCCCAGCGCCCAGGCCGCCAGCAGCCCCCACCAGGCCCGCTGGCCGGCCGTGCGCGCGGTACGGATGCGCCCGGCGCACACCAGCCCGAGGATCGAACCGAGTACGGACAGCGCGTAGCTCGACGCGGGTGTTAGCCACCCGTACTCAAAGTGATTGATGTCCGCCACAGCGGTCTTCCCCCGTTCGTTACCGGCGCGTCAACAAAGGGCGCTCGGCAATGATCAGGGGTGGCGTGATCAGGTGCAACAGCGCCCCCCGAGCTATTCGGGGGGTGCTGCCGCGGTGACTGTCCGACGCGTCGATTCGTCGAAGGTCGTCACTGAACGTGACGATCAGGCAGAGGTGTGGTAGGCCAGCACGCCCCGGTTGACGGCCGCGATGGCCTGTCGGGCGGTGGACCGCAGGTCCGGCGACGCGCCGCCGGAGTCGGCGAGCTGACCGAGCAGGTCGACGACCTGTCGCGCCCACCGGACGAAGTCGCCGGCGGGCATCTCACCGTCCATCTCGTGGCCGCTGCCGAGCACCTTGGCCAGCGCCTCGCCCCGGGCCCACCGGTAGACCGGCCAGGCGAAGCCCAGATCCGGCTCCCGGGTCGCGGTCAGCCCGCGAGCCGCCTCGTCGGCCTCGATCTCGCTCCAGAGCTTCACCGTCTCGTCCACCGCGTCGGCCACCGGCCCCCGCGGCAACGACGCCCGCTCGTCGACGTCGCGGCGCGCCTCGAAGACCACCACCGACACCGCGGCGGCCAACTCGGCCGGGGACAGGCCGTTCCACACCCCCCGGCGCAGGCACTCGGCGACGAGCAGGTCCGCCTCGGTCCAGATCCGACCGAGCATCCGCCCCGCGTCGGTGACCGCGCCGTCGCGAGCGAGATAACCACGGTCGGTCAACAGCGCCACGATCCGGTCGAAGGTCCGCGCGAGGGACCCGGTCCGCCCGGAGACCCGCTCGCGCAGCTCCTCCGTGTCGCGCTCCAGCCGCCGTCGGCGCTCCGCCCAGCGGGCGTGGTCCTCCCGCTCCGGGCAGGCGTGGCAGGGGTGGTTCCGCAGCTCGGTGCGGAGCTGGGCGATCTGGTGGTCCTCGCCGGCCGTCTGTCGGGAACGGCCACCCCGTCGGCCGCCGTGCCGGTCCAGGCCGGTGCCGCTGACCTCGGCGGCGAGATCCCGGCGGGCGCCCGGTGAACGGTGGTTGAAGTGCTTGGGCACCCGGATCCGGGCCAGCACCTCGGCCGGGGTGGTGAAGTCGCCGGGGCTGACCCGCCCGGCCCACCGGTCCTGGGTGAGCACCAGCGGCCGAGGCTCACCGAACCCGCCGGTGGCCGGGTCGAGCACGACGGCCAGCCCGGCCCGCCGGCCCGACGGCACCCGGATCACGTCGCCGATCCGCAGCCGCTCCAGCGACGCCACCGCGGCGGCCTTGCGCTGGGTCTGCCCCTGCCGGGCGATCGCCTTCTCCCGGTCCGCGATGGCCACCCGCAGCGCGAAGTACTCGTCGAAGTCACCGTGGTGGCAGGCGGCCTCCGCGCCGTACGCCTCGATGGTCTCGGTGTTGCGCTGCACCTGCCGGGCCAGGCCGACCACCGACCGGTCCGCCTGGAACTGGGCGAACGAGGACTCCAGCAGCGCCCGGGCCGGCTCCGCGCCGACCGTGCCGACCAGGTTCACCGCCATGTTGTACGACGGCCGGAAACTGGAGCGCAGCGGGTACGTGCGGGTGGACGCGAGCCCGGCCACGTGCCGTGGGTCGGTCTCCGGGGACCACACCACGACGGCGTGCCCCTCCACGTCGATGCCACGACGGCCGGCCCGGCCGGTGAGCTGCGTGTACTCCCCCGGGGTCAGGTCGACGTGCGCCTCGCCGTTGTACTTCACGAGGCGTTCCAGGACCACGCAGCGGGCCGGCATGTTGATGCCCAACGCCAGGGTCTCGGTGGCGAAGACCGCCTTGACCAGGCCGCGGACGAACAGCTCCTCGACGATCTCCTTGAACACCGGCAGCATGCCGGCGTGGTGGGCCGCGAGGCCGCGTTCGAGGCCGTCGAGCCACTCCCAGTAGCCCAGCACCGTCAGGTCCTCGCCGGGGATGGCGGTGACACGGGACTCGACCACCCGGCGGATCTCGGCCCGCTCGTCGGGCGAGGTGAGGCGCAGACCGGCGGCGAGGCACTGCTGCACGGCGGCGGCGCAACCGGCCCGGCTGAAGATGAACAGGATCGCCGGCAGCAGCCCTTCCCGGTCCAGCCGGTCGACGATGTCCGGGCGCATCGGCCCACGCCAGCGGGGGCCGCGTCGACCCGAGCCCGGCCCGGCGCTGCGCCCCTCCCCCAGCTCCAGGCGGCGCATCTGGTCGCGGGTGTAGCGCAGCAGCTCCGGGTGCACGTCGTGCTTGCGGGCGGCGTCCGCGTCGTGGAACAGGTCGAACATCCGCTTGCCGACGAGCATGTGCTGCCACAACGGCACCGGCCGGTGTTCGCTCACCACCACGGCGGTCTCGCCGCGCACGGTGACCAGCCAGTCGGCGAACTCCTCGGCGTTGGACACGGTCGCCGACAACGAGACCAGGGTGACCGAGGCGGGCAGGTGGATGATCACCTCTTCCCACACCCCACCGCGGAACCGGTCGGCCAGGTAGTGCACCTCGTCCATCACCACGTACGCCAGCCCCTGCAGGGTGCTGGAGCCCGCATAGAGCATGTTGCGCAGCACCTCGGTGGTCATCACCACCACCGGCGCGTCACCGTTTATCGCGTTGTCACCGGTCAACAGACCGACCTGCTCGACGCCGTACCGGGCGACCAGGTCGTGGTACTTCTGGTTGGACAGCGCCTTGATCGGCGTGGTGTAGAAGCACTTGCGCCGGGCCGGGGGGTCGTCGCCGGACACCGGGTCGTCGGGCCGCCCGCGCAACGCCAGGTGGACCGCGAACTCCCCCACCACGGTCTTACCGGCGCCGGTCGGAGCGCAGACCAGCACACCGCTGCCCCGCTCCAGTGACTGACACGCCTCCCGCTGGAAGTCGTCGAGATCGAACCCCAGGTCAAGGGCGAACTCGTCCAGCGCCGGAAACTCTGCGGCCTGTGTGGCCCGGCGGCGCGCCGCTGCGTACCGCTCGGCGGGGCTCGACATGACACCAAGATTAGTGCGTGCCGGGACAGGACACCCCACAAGGCCGTCCGGTTGGGCCGTCCGGGGCGGTCGGTAGGGTGCACGGCGTGCCGGACCATGCCGAACCGCCCCAGACTCGTCCGCCGGGCAGCCCCGAGGCCGCCGCCCCCCGGGCGTCCCGACGGCCCGTCAAGGCGGTGCTCTTCGACTTCCACGGCACCCTGGCCCAGGTGGAGGAGCCCCGGCAGTGGGTGCTGGCGGCCGCGGCGGCGTGCGGGGTCACCCTGGACCGGGTCCGCGCCACCTCGCTTGCCGACCGGCTGCTGACCGCCGGGCGCGCCGGGGGGCCGCTGCCAGCGCGGGTGCCACCCCGACTGGCCGAGCTGTGGGCCGACCGGGATCTCTACCAGCACGCCCACCGGGGCGCGTACATCGGGCTGGCCGAGACCGTCGACGCGGGCATCGAGGGCTTCGCCGACGCGCTATACGAGCGGCTGCTGACCGCCGAGGGCTGGTTGCCGTACCCGGACACCGCTCCCACACTGGCCGCGCTGCGCGCCGCCGGAGTGCCCGTGGCGGTGGTCAGCAACATCGGCTTCGACCTGCGGCCGCACTTCGACGCCTGGGGGTTGACCGACCTGGTCGACGCGTTCGTGCTCTCCTACGAGGTGGGGCGCTGCAAACCCGACCCGGCGATCTTCTGGCGGGCCTGCGGGATGCTCGGCGTCGACCCGGAGCAGACGCTGATGGTCGGTGACACCCCGGCGGACGCGGGCGCGGTGGCGGCCGGCTGCGCGGTGCTGGTGCTCCCCACGGCCGACCCGGGTCGGGAGAACGGGCTCGGCGCTGTCCTCGACCTCGCCCTGCCGGGCTGACCCGCGGTCGCGGCGCCGTCAGTCGGGGATGTGGATCACCGGTAGCTCGCCGTCGCCGTACCGGTCCTCCGCGGTGAGGATCGAGGCGTCGTGTTCGAGGACGGCCAGCACCGTGGTGGCCAGATCGGCACGGCCCGTCACCGTGCGCCAGAAGCTGAGCTCGTGCCAGGAGTGCCCCTCGGTCGAGAGCACCTCGCAGGCGTCCAGGTCCAGCAGCCGGTGCAGGGTCGCCCGTTCCTTCGGGTCGCTGACGACCGCCAGCGCCTCCGCCGCGGTCACGGCGGTCACGCCGAACCTGTTGCGGTCCTGGATGACCTCGTGCAACGGCTCCCCGACATGCACCGACCCCGCCAGGTAGGCAAGCAGTGCCGACCGGTCCAGCACGAGCCGGACCGGACGGTCGTCCTCGGGGCTCATGCCGCCGGATGTTCGAGCGTGCCGAGCGCGTGCTGGCGGGCCCGCTCGCGAAGCGCGCTGCGGCGCTCCGGGGACCAGTCGGCCTCCACGGCGGCCCGGCGGGCGCGCGCCTCGGCCACCCCCTGCTCGGTGATGGTGATGCCCTGGTGGGCCAACTCCGCGTCCAACGCGTCCAGACGCATCCGGTCACGGACGGCCTGGGTGATGTAGGCGCTCGCGTTGGACTCGCGCTCCAGACGCTCGGCCACGTCGGGTGGCACGGAGATCGACAGTTTCCGCATCGCGCTGGTCATACCAGGGACCGTACGCCGGTAGCACCGCGTTGGCGAACACGTCCGGCCGTGTCGGCTCCGCGCCCAGCCGCGCGGACACTTGGGCACGAAGATCAGTTCCTCGCCTTTCGGCAGGTCGACACCGCCGCACGACGGCCGGAGCCGACCGCCTACCGTCGTGCCCGTGACCGAGACGCTGCTGCCCACGCCCACGCCGGCCGACACGCCACCGGCCCGGCACGGTGGCATCGCCGCCGTGGGCCTGGTGCTCGGCGGGGCGCTGTCGGTGCAGTTCGGGTCCGCCGTGGCCGCGCTGCTCTTCCCACGTACCGGGGTGGCCGGCGCGGTGACCCTGCGGCTGACCATCTCGGCGGTGCTGCTGCTCATCGTGTGCCGGCCCCGGCTGCGCGGGCACGACCGGTCGGCCTGGCTCGCGGCGGGCGCGTTCGGGCTGGCGCTGGCCGGCATGAACTCGCTGTTCTACCAGGCCATCGACCGTATCCCGTTGGGTCCGACGGTGACGCTTGAGGTGCTCGGCCCGTTGGCGCTGTCGGTGTTCAGCGCCCGACGACCGGCCAGCTGGGGTTGGGCCGGGCTGGCCCTGGCCGGGGTGGCGCTGCTCGGGCAGGGCGGCTTCGACCGGCTCAACCCGGTCGGGGTGGCCTTCGCGTTCGGCGCCGGCGCCATGTGGGCCGCGTACATCGTGCTGAGCGCCCGGGTCGGCAGCCGGTTCCCGGGCGCGGACGGGCTGGCCCTGGCGCTGACCCTCGCCGCGCTCGTCACCCTGCCGCTGGGCATCGTCGACGGCGGCGCGGTCCTGCTCGACCCGCCGGTGCTGGCGCTCGGCACCGCCCTCGCGGTGCTCGCCTCCGGGCTGCCCTACACCCTGGAACTGCTGGCGCTGCGACGGATGCCGACCGCCACGTTCGCGGTGCTGATGAGCCTCGGCCCGGCCGTCGCCACGCTCGCCGGCTGGCTGGTGCTGCGCCAGGCCCTGACCCTGCTGGAGTGCGCCGCCATCGTGCTTGTCATCGCGGCGAGCATCGGAGCGGTACGGGTCAACGCAGCAGCCGCAGCGCGCCCGGAACGGCGCTGATCGTCACCGGCAGCGCCAGAGAGCGTTCCCCGTCGGCGTACGTGACGATGCCCTCGGCGGCCACCTCCACGGTGCGCGCCCGGTAACTGGTCACCAGGGGGTGACTCACGTGGGTGCCCTGGTAGATGCGCGGCTTCACCCGGATCAGCGTCCGACGGTTGACCCGACCCGCCACCACCACGTCCAACAGCCCGTCGGTCGGGTCGGCGGCGGGACAGATCCGCATCCCGCCCCCGTACGTCGGGCAGTTGCCCACCGCCACCAGCACCGCGTCCACCTCGTGCGGCACCCCGTCGAGGCGCAGCGTGTAGCGGCGGGGTCGCAGCCGGGCCAACTCGACAAGGATCGCCAGGTCGTACCGGCGGGGACCACGCGGCCAGCGCATCCGGTTGGCCCGCTCGTTGACGATCGCGTCGAACCCCGCCGCGAGGACCGCCCCGAACCAGCGCTCGGCACCGTCGACCCCGGTCATCCGGGCCAGGTCGACGACGTGGGTCCGGTCGGCCCGCAGCGCTGACGCGATCACGTCCACCGCCGCCACCGGGTCGGCGGGAAAGCCGGTGTCGAGGGCGAAGTCGTTGCCGGTCCCCGCCGGCACCGGGCCGAACGGCACATCGGTGCCGGCGACCGCCTGCATCGCCCGGTGCACTGTGCCGTCCCCACCGATCGCGACAAGCGCGCCGATGCCGTCGGCGACGGCGGCACGGCAGGCCACCTCCGCCTCACCCGGAGTGGCCGCCGACAGCACGTGGACCGGCCGGCCGGCGGCGGCCAGCCCGTCCAACAGCCGGGGCAGCAGGGCTCGGTGCCGCCCCCGACCGGCGGTCGGGTTGGCGAGCACCGCCACGGGGCCACCAGCGTGCGGGGCGCGGTGGACCGGGCCACCGGTGGGCCGGGCGGACAGGTGATCGTCTGCGGTCACGGGCAGCACCGTACCGGTCGGACACCCGACGTTCACCGGAGGCAGGCGCGGTCACCACCGGTCCCGTTGCCGACGCCACGGGTAACGCGGCGACGCCGCCCCCGCAAACGGGGACGGCGTCGGCTGACCGGGCGGCGCGGGGCCGTCAGGTCATGTCGTCGTAGCGCCGCTCGATCGGCGCCGGTGGGGCGATCGGATCGGGTACACCGATCGGCGCGGTCGAGTCCACCCGCTGCCCGGCCACGACCGGATCCGCGTCGAACTCCAACGGCGACACCTCGTCGTCGCCGATGCCGGCGTAGATCTCCTTGCCACGCCCACGCCGCTTGTCGTTGATGAACGCCACCCCCACCGCCACGAAATACAGCAGCGAGAGGGAGAGCGCCAGCAGCGTCATGCCGAACGGACCCGGGTCCGGAGTCGCGATCGCGGCGAAGGCGAAGGAGATGAAGATGACCGCCCGCCACCAGCTCAACAACCGGCGGGCGCTGGCCACCCCGGTGAAGTTGAGCATCAACAGGATCAGCGGAAACTCGAACGCCACCCCGAACAACAGGATCATGTTCGTGACGAACGAGATGTAGCGGGTGACCTCCAACTGGGTGGAGAGGCCGGTAACGCCCGCCTCCAGCAGGAACGCGAGGCCCTTGTCCACGACGAGGTAGGCCAGGATGGCACCACCGGCGAACAGCGGGGCCGCGATCGCGACGAAGACGTACGCCCACTTGCGCTCGTGCCGGTGCAACCCCGGCGCGATGAACGCCCAGAGCTGGTAGAGCCAGACCGGGGCCCCGACGATCAGGCCGATCCAGAGCGCCAGCTTCAGCTTCAGGATGAAGCCGTCCGCGGGAGATAGCTGAAGGAACGAGCGGCAGTTGCCGAGCGCGTCGGTGGCGTCCGGCAAACTGCAGTAGGGCTCCTTCAGCAGATTGAACGCCGGCTGAGCCAGGAAGAAGCCGACGATCAGGCCGACGACGATCGCCAGCGAGGCGCGGAACAACCGGTCGCGCAGCTCGCGGACGTGCTCGATGAGCGTCATCGAGCCGTCGGCGGCCCGCTCGAACGACTTGGGGGCGCGTTTACGCAGTGCGAAGGCCACGATGGTGGGGCCCTTCGGTCAGTTGTCGCGGACGCGGTGCACCGGGTCGACAACCGGCTGCTGCGTCGGCGCCTGCTGGTACGGCGCCTGCTGCGGCTGCCCGGCGTACGGCGCCTGCTGCCCCGCGTGCGGCGGCAACGGCTGGTAACCGGCCTGCGCGTCAGCCTTCTCGGCGAGGTCGCGGTCGTCGTCCTGCAGGCTCTTGGTTTCGGCCTTGATGATCCGCAGCGACCGACCCAGCGAACGGGCAGCGTCGGGAAGCCGCTTCGCACCGAAGAGCAGGATCAGCACAACCACGAGAACAGCGATGTGCCACGGCTTGAGGGCACCCATGAGAAGCTCCAGTCGCTCTGTGTCCGAGGGGTGGTACGCAGCCCATCGTACGTGCGGATCGGCTGTCTGCCACCCGCCGGGTGGGGGTGGTTCGACCCGAAGGGTGAAGTCTTGACCAACGCGCGATGATCCGTCAACCGCCGCCGGGCACCCAGCCCGGCGAGGGGTCGATCAGCCGCGCCTGGCCTTGATCACCGCGAGCCGCTGCGCCGTGGTGTCGAGCTGGCGTTGGACATCCTCGGCACGCTGCTGCAACACCTCGGCGGTCTCCCGCAGCGCCTCGGCCTCGGCGGCCCGCCGCTGCAACGCCACCGCGGCGCGACGCAGCCGAGGCAGCCGGGTCAGCATCGGGCGCACGGCCAACGCGAGCGCCACGAGCGGGAGCAGCACCACCGCGAGCACGATCCAGATCAGCACGGCGGTCAGCCTACTGGGTGCGGGCGGCCACCGCCGGGTCACCCGACGGCGCGTCGAGCGGCACACCGGAGTCGGTCGGCACGGCGTCGGACGCGGGCAGCCGGGGCGCGGCCAAGGGGCTGGGCACCGCGTACGCGTCCAACGCGGCGGCCGCCGCCGCCCGTACCTGCTCGGCAAGCTCGACCGGGGCGACCACCACGGCGTCCGGGCCGAGGCCCAGCACGAACCGGCGGGCCCACCCCAGGTCGGTGACCCGCAGGGAGACCAGCCACTGGTCGCCGTCGCCGGCCTCCACCCGCTCGCACGGGTAGTACTCGGTGATCCACCGTTCGCTGCGGCCGATGCGCAGCGTGATCAGCGGCAGGTCGGGCGAGGGGCGGAAGACACCCTCGG
The DNA here is from genome assembly GCF_040639415.1 of Micromonospora sp. NPDC023888. NCBI lineage: Bacteria > Bacillati > Actinomycetota > Actinomycetes > Micromonosporales > Micromonosporaceae > Micromonospora > Micromonospora sp. NPDC023888. The sequence goes on from NZ_JBEZZW010000067.1 coordinate 17,299, forward strand.
TGAGGTCGTGCGGGACGGCCTGCGGCGGCACGGTGGCCGGCTCGGCCAGCTCGGTGATCGCGTCGATCCGGTCGGCCCGGAACAGGCGGACCGCCTCCGCGCGCCGACACCACGCCTCCACGTAGGCCCGGCCGCCGACCATCAGCATCCGCAGGGGGTCGATGACGCGTTCGGTGGTCTCGTCCCGGGCTGCCGTGTAGTAGGTGATCCGCAGCGCCCGGCCGCCCTCCACGGCGGCACGCAGCGCCTCGACCCGCCGGGTGTCACCGGGCAGCCGGACCGCCACCGGCGCGCCCACCAGGTCACCCGCGTCCTCGATCTTCGCCAGGGCCCGTTCGACGGCCTCGCGGTTCGCCACCCCGGGCGTCTCGGCGAGCATCCGCAACGCCACCACGAGCGCGAGGGCCTCGTCCGGGGTGAGCCGCAGCGGCCGGTCGATGCCGGCGTCGTAGGTGATCGTCACCCGGTCACCGTCGAACGCCATGTCGATCAGGTCGCCGGGGCCGTAACCGGGCAGCCCGCAGACCCAGAGCAGCTCCAGGTCCTCCCGTAGCTGGCGCTCGGTGACACCCAGGTCACCGGCCGCCTCGGCGATCTCGATGCCGGGTCGGGCCAGCAGGTAGGGCACCAGGTTGAGCAGGCGGGCCAACCGGTCGGCGGACGCGCGGGAACCGCCCCGGACGGTCGGGCGGGTCACCGGGCACCCCCGGTGACGGCCAGCTCGTCGTGCCGGACGGCAATCTCCTTGAGTCGTTGGATGACCGCCTCGCGGACCTCCGGCGGGTCGAGCACCCGCACGTCCGGGCCGTAGCCGACGAGGTGCCCGGCCAACCCGTCCGGGTCCGCGTACGGCAGGACCAGCCGGTCGCCGTCCGGCCCGGTGGTCACGTCCACCGCCCAGCGGCGCAGCCCGGCGGCCCGGCCCGGCGCGGCCAGCACGGTGGCCCGGCCGGTGCGCTCCACCGGGCCCGACCAGCGGGCCACGTGGCTGATCAGGTCGACGTTGGGCGGCGGCTGGTACGCGCCGGGCACGCCTGTCACCCGGACCGTGCCGACGACCCGGGACAGCCGGAAGCAGCGGGTCGCCGCCCGGTCCAGGTCGTGGCCGACCACATACCACCGGCCGCGCCAACAGACCACGCCCCACGGTTGCAGCCGTCGCCGGCTGGGCGCGTCACGGTCGGGCACCCGGTAGTCGAAACCGACCTCGCGGCGGTCCCGGGCCGCGGCCGTCAGCGGCGCGAACGCCGGATCGACAGTGACCATCGGCTCCAGGCCCAGGGTGGCCTGCGGGTCCACGTCCACCCCGGCGGCGCGCAGCTTGGCCAGCCCGGACGACGCGGCGGCGGCCAGCCCGGCGTGCTGCCACAGCCGGGCGGCGATGCCCACCGCGGCGGCCTCGTCGGGCTCCAGCAGGATGTCGGGCAGCGCGTACTCGCGGTGGGCGATCCGGTAACCGGGCTCGGCGTCGAAGGCGCTCGCCGTGCCCGTCTCCAGTGGCACACCCAACTCGCGCAGCTCGGCCTTGTCCCGTTCGAACTTGCGTTGGAACGCCTCGTGGTCGCGCGCGTCGTCAGGGTCGTGCTCGTAACCGGGCACGGTCGCGGCGATCTGCGCGGCGGTCAGGAACCGTCGCGTGGACAGCAGACAGATCACCAGGTTGACCAGGCGTTCGGTGCGGGTCCGCGACACCCGGTAGACGCTAGCAGCCGACGCGCCCAGCCCGTGCACCCACGCGGGCGTGCCGCACACTTGTTCGGATCGGGCCTCCCCCAGCGCGTCGCCGCCCGCGGTCATTAGGGTGATCCTCATGTCGCAAGCGGAGGCCAGGCCGGACAGCGAGAGCGTCGGCACGGTGATCGTGGCGGGCGCCGCCAACCTCGCCATCGCGATCGCCAAGCTGATCGCCGGGCTGATCTCCGGGTCGGCCGCGATGCTGTCCGAGGCAGCCCACTCGGTCGCCGACACCACCACCGAGGTGCTGCTCTTCCAGGCGTTGCGCCGGGGCGCCCGGCCCGCCGACCAGCGACACCCCTTCGGGTACGGCAAGGAAAGCTACGTCTGGGCGTTCTTCGCCGCGATGTTCACCTTCGTCGCCGGGGCCGGTTTCGCCGTCACCCACGGCGTCACCACGATCCTGGTGCACGAGCACAGCGGCGACTACCTGGTCTCGTACATCGTCCTGGCGGTGTCGTTCGTCATCGAGTCGATCTCGTTGGCCCGTGCGCTGCGGCAGGTCCGCAGCGAGTCACGGCGCTGGGGCACCACGCCGCGGCGGTTCCTGCGGCTGACCGCGGACACCACAGTCAAGGCGGTCTTCCTGGAGGACAGCGCGGCGCTTGTCGGTCTGCTGCTGGCCGGGGCCGGCGTCGGCCTGTCGCACGCCACCGGCGACGAGGTGTGGGACGGCATCGCGTCGATCCTGATCGGGCTGCTGCTGCTGACGGTCGCCGGGATCCTCGCCGCCAACAACCTGTCGCTGCTTGTCGGCCGGGCGGTCCCCGAGCGGCTGCGCCACGAGATCGAACAGGAGCTGAGCGGGCTGCCCGAGGTGGAGCGCATCGACACCCTGTTGACCATGCAGCTCGGCCCGGAGGACATCCTGGTCGCCGCGAAGGTCGACTTCCGCGACGAGGCCACCGGCGCGCAGATCGAGGCCGCCGCCGACCAGGCCGAGCGGCGGCTCACCACGCGGTACCCGGAGATCCGCTTCGTCTTCCTCGACCCCACCCGCTCACTGCCGGGGGCCACCGGCACCGCCCGACACACCCAGGCCGGGCCGACCCCGGACGCCGGCGGCCCCGAACCGACCTGATCCACCACCGCCGCACCCGGGCGCGGGCCGTCGGGTCCGCGCGGCTAGCGTGCCCGTCATGGTGCGATGGCGTACGGGGACGGTGGTGACGCTGCGACGGCAGTGGACCGGGGCGGTGGAACTCGACGTCGACCTGCCCGACGGCACGCGCATGCGGGCGCTTGCCTACCCGGAGCTGGTCGGCACACCCGAGCCCGGCGACCGGGTGCTGCTCAACGCCGGTGCGCTGCTGATGGGGTTGGGCACCGGCGGGTACGCCCTGGTGGTGGCCCTGCCGGACCGGCTGCCGCCGGACCCGCCCGAGGTCGGCGACACCCGCGACGCCGGGCACCTGGTCAAGGCCCGGTACACGCCGTTGCAGCCGATCCTGCTCGGCGTCGACGAGGAGGCGTCCCCGCACCGCGCGGTGCTCGCCGACGCCGACGACCTGGGCGGCCTGCCGGTGGTCACCGCCGACCTGCACTCGGCGCTGCCGGCGATCCTGGCCGGCATCCGGGCCGACGCCCCGCAGGCGCAGGTGGCGTACCTGCTCACCGACGGCGGGGCCCTGCCCGCCTGGTTCTCCCGCACCCTCGCCGGCCTGCGCGCCGACCTGGCCGGCACGATCACCGTCGGGCAGGCGTTCGGCGGTGACCTGGAGGCGACCACCCTGCACGGCGGCCTGCTCGCCGCCCGATACGTGCTCGGCGCCGACGTGGCCATCGTCGCCCAGGGGCCGGGCAACCTGGGCACCGGCACCCGCTGGGGGTTCTCCGGTGTCGCCGTCGGCGAGGCCGTCAACGCCATCGCCACGCTCGGTGGACGGCCGGTCGGCTCGCTGCGCGTCTCCGCCGCCGACCCCCGCCCCCGGCACCGGGGCGTGTCACACCACAGCCTCACCGCGTACGGCCGGGTGGCCCTCGCCCCGGCGGAGCTGGTGGTGCCCGATGGCCTGGACCCGGCCCTCGCGGCCGAGGTGGACGCGTCGTTGGCCCCCCTCGCCGCCCGGCACCGGATCGTCCGGGTGCCCACCACCGGTCTCGACGCCGCGCTGCGCGCCAGCGCCGTGCCGCTGTCCACGATGGGCCGTGGTCTCGACGCCGACCACGCGTACTTCCTGGCCGCCGCGGCGGCGGGCCGCCACGCCGCCAGCCTGCTCGGTTGAGGGGGGTGTCGGTCAGGCCAGGAAGATCAGGGCGAGCCAGCCGCCGACGATGAGCACCAACGCCAGGGCCAGCACCCAGGTCGGCACCGTGTATTCACCGCGGCGGTTACGGTCGACCTCGGCGCGGATCTTCTCCCGCCGGCGTTCGACCCAGTTCTGCCGCTCGGCGCCGCGCTCAGGGCGGTCGGAAGGTCCAGAAGTCGTCATGGCGCGACCAGCCTACCGGGCCAGCCGGCCCCGCCGGCGGCACACCACCGCCGGGGCCGGCAGACCCGTCACATGCTGGCGATCAGCCGCTCCACCCGCTCGTCGTACGCCCGGAACGGGTCCTTGCAGAGCACGGTGCGCTGCGCCTGGTCGTTGAGCTTCAGGTGCACCCAGTCGACGGTGAAGTCGCGCCGCTTCTCCTGGGCGTGCCGGATGAACTCACCGCGCAGCCGGGCCCGGGTGGTCTGCGGTGGGGTCTCCTTGGCCTCGAAGATCTCCGGGTCGGTGGCGACCCGGTCGACCTCGCCACGCCGTTCCAGCAGACCGTAGAGGCCGCGACCGCGACGCACGTCGTGGTAGGCCAGATCCATCTGCGCCACCCGGGGATGCGACAGCGGCAGGTCGTGCTTGCGCTGGTAGCGCTCGATCAGCCGCAACTTGCTGACCCAGTCGATCTCCCGGGAGACCGGCTCCAGGTCGCCCGTCTCCACGGCGTTGAGCACCCGCCCCCACAGCTCGACGACCCGCTTGGCGGCCTGGTCGCCGCCGCGACGCTCGACGAACTCGGTCGCCTTGGACAGGTACTCCTGCTGGATGTCCAGCGCGCTGACCTCCTTGCCGTTGGCCAGCCGCACCTTGCGCCGACCGGTGATGTCGTGCGACACCTCCCGGATCGCCCGGATCGGGTTTTCCAGCGACAGGTCGCGCATCACCACCCCGGCCTCGATCATCCGCAGCACGATGTCGGCGGTGCCGACCTTGAGCAGCGTGGTGACCTCGTTCATGTTGGAGTCACCGACGATGACGTGCAGCCGCCGGTAGCGCTCGGCGTCGGCGTGCGGCTCGTCGCGGGTGTTGATGATCGGACGGCTGCGGGTGGTCGCCGAGGAGACGCCCTCCCAGATGTGCTCGGCCCGCTGCGACAGGCAGTAGACCGCGCCGCGCGGGGTTTGCAGGACCTTGCCGGCCCCGCAGATCAACTGCCTGGTGACCAGGAACGGGATGAGCACGTCGGCGAGCCGGCCGAACTCCCCGTGCCGGGAGACCAGATAGTTCTCGTGGCAGCCGTACGAGTTACCGGCCGAGTCGGTGTTGTTCTTGAACAGGTAGATCTCACCCGCGATGCCCTCGTCGTGCAGCCGCTTCTCCGCGTCGACGAGCAGGCCCTCCAGGATCCGCTCGCCAGCCCGGTCGTGGGCGACGAGATCGGTCACCGAGTCGCACTCCGGTGTCGCGTACTCCGGATGCGACCCGACGTCCAGGTAGAGCCGGGCTCCATTACGCAGGAAGACGTTGCTCGACCGACCCCAGGAGACCACGCGACGGAACAGATACCGCGCGACCTCGTCCGGGGACAGCCGCCGCTGCCCGCGATAGGTGCAGGTGACGCCGTACTCGGTCTCGAGGCCGAAGATTCGCCGCTCCATGGTGTGACATTAGCCGCCCGGAGGCCCGGTTCGTCACTGTCACACCACAGGTCGTGCCCCGGGGGCGGTCACATACCGGTTGAGTGCGACATTCCGTCCGGGCCGAGGCTCGCCACGAACCGCCGGCAACTGTCGTACTCCGGCAGCAGGCCGCTCTCGCGGGCCTGCGCCAGGGTCGGCGCCGCGTCGTCGCGCGCGGACAGCAGCGGGACGTCGGCGGGCCACTCGATGCCCAGCTCCTCGTCCAGCGGGTGCACCGCGTGCTCACCCGTCGGGTTGTAGCTGGCCGAGCAGAGGTAGCTCAACGTCGCGTCGTCGGTCAGCGCGCAGAAACCGTGCCCCAGCCCTTCGCTGAGGTAGACCGCCCGGCGGTCGGTGTCGTCCAGCCGGACGCCCTCCCAACGGCCGAAGGTCGGCGAGCCCACCCGCAGGTCCACGATCACGTCGAGGACCGCGCCGCGCACACAGGTGACGTACTTGGCCTGCCCCGGCGGAACGTCGGCGAAGTGGATGCCGCGCACCACGCCCCGCGCCGAGACCGACAGGTTGGCCTGGGCCAGCCGCAACGGATGCCCCACCACGTCGGCGAGCTTGTCGAAGCGGTACCACTCCATGAACATGCCGCGCGGGTCGCCGTGCTGCTGGGGGGTGATCTCCCAGGCGCCCTCGATGCTCAGCTCCCGGATCTTCACCACGCCACCCCGTGCCGGCCGTTCGGCTCGGCCAGCAGGCCGAGCAGGTAGTCGCCGTAACCGCTCTTGGTCAACGGCGTCGCCAACGCGCGGAGCTGGTCGTCGTCGATGAGGCCGGCCCGCCAGGCCACCTCCTCGACACAACCGATCTTCAGACCCTGCCGCTCCTCGACCACCCGGACGAACTCGGCTGCCTGCATCATCGAGGTGAACGTGCCGGTGTCCAGCCAGGCGGTGCCCCGATCCAGCACCGTCACCGACAGCTCCCCGGTCTCCCGGTACACCTCGTTGACCGCCGTGATCTCCAGCTCGCCGCGGGCGCTCGGGGTGAGCTTGCGGGCGATGTCCACGACGCGGTTGTCGTAGAAGTAGAGGCCGGGCACCGCGTAGCGGGACTTCGGCCGGGCCGGCTTCTCCTCGATGGAGAGCACCCGACCGGCGTCGTCGAAGTCGACCACACCGTATTCCTGCGGGTTGGCCACCTGGTAGGCGAAGACCCGCCCGCCGACCGGGTCGCCGTGCGCCGCGAGCTGCCGGCCGAGACCACCACCGTGGAAGATGTTGTCGCCGAGGATCAGCGCCACCGACTCCGCGCCGATGAAGTCCGCGCCGAGGATGAACGCCTGCGCGATGCCCTCCGGGCGCTCCTGGCTGACGTACTCCAGCCGCAGCCCGAACTGGCTGCCGTCGCCGAGCAGCCGACGGAACTGGTCCTGGTCCTCCGGAGTCGTGATCACCAGGATCTCCCGCACCCCGGACATCACCAGGGTGGAGAGCGGGTAGTAGACCATCGGCTTGTCGAAGACCGGCATCAGCTGCTTCGAGACCGCACGGGTGATCGGCCAGAGCCGGGAACCGGTGCCGCCAGCAAGTAGGATTCCACGCACCGGGGAAGAGTAGCGGCACAACAGCAGGATGTGCGGGGGGGTCGCGCCCCGCGTACCGCACCCGAGTTCGCGTACACTTCCCGACCCGTGAGGATCCTCGTCACCGGCGGAGCCGGATTCATCGGGTCGGAGTACGTTCGCCTGCTGCTGGGCAAGCCCCTCGGCAGTGCCGACGGC
>NZ_JBEZZW010000068.1:0-20284 GCF_040639415.1 Micromonospora sp. NPDC023888
CGCCCTGCGTGGGGCGTCTCTGCTGGTCCTGCCGAGCCTGTTCGCCGGCACCGCCAAGCCGAGCATGCTGGTGTTCATCATCTTCTACGGCCTGGTGGGTGGGTGGGGTTAGACCGGGTCGGCTACCGGGGCTGCCGGGCCGGCCGTTCCGGTGTGGGCCGTCGCGGGGGGCTTCGGCTTGGCGTCGATGCCGGCCTCGGTGCGCTGCTGGGCGGTGATCGGGGTGGGAGCGCTGGTCAGCGGGTCGAAGCCGCCCCGGGTCTTCGGGAACGCGATGACCTCGCGGATCGAGTCCGCGCCGGCGAGCAGCATGCAGACCCGGTCCCAGCCGAAGGCGATGCCGCCGTGCGGCGGAGCGCCGTACTTGAACGCCTCCAGCAGGAAGCCGAACTTGTCCTGCGCCTCCTCGGGAGTGATGCCGAGCAGGTCGAAGACCCGCTTCTGCACGTCACCCCGGTGGATACGGATCGACCCGCCGCCGATCTCGTTGCCGTTGCAGACGATGTCGTACGCGTACGCCAGGGCCCGGTCCGGAGCCTCCTCGAACCGGTCGACCCACTCGGCGTTCGGCGAGGTGAACGGGTGGTGCACGGCCGTCCAGCCGCCCTCGTCGGTGCGCTCGAACATGGGCGCGTCGACCACCCAGCAGAACGCCCACGCGCTCTCGTCGATCAGGCCGGACCGCTTGGCGATCTCGACGCGGGCGGCCCCGAGCAGCTCCTGCGCCTCCCGGGTGGTGGCGCTGGCGGCGAAGAACACCGCGTCGCCCGGCTTGGCGCCGACCGCGTCGGCGAGCCCGCCCAGGTGCTCGGCGGAGAGGTTCTTCGCCACCGGGCCGCGCGCCTCGCCAGTCTCGGCGTCCAACACCACGTACGCCAGGCCACGCGCGCCGCGCGCCTTGGCCCAGTCCTGCCAGCCGTCCAGCTCCTTGCGGCTCTGCGCCGCGCCACCCGGCATCACCACCGCGCCGACGTAGCCGCCCGCGTCGATCGCCCCGGCGAAGACCCGGAACGCGGTACCGCGCAGGTAGTCGGTCAGCTCGGTCAGCTCGACGCCGTAGCGCAGGTCCGGCTTGTCGGAGCCGTACCGGGCCATGGCGTCGTGCCAGGTGATTCGCGGGATCGGCCCGGCGATCTCGTGCCCGGCCAGGTCCTTCCAGAGTGTCGAGACGATCGCCTCGCCGAGGTCGATCACGTCGTCCTCGGTGACGAAGGACATCTCGATGTCGAGCTGGGTGAACTCGGGCTGCCGGTCGGCGCGGAAGTCCTCGTCGCGGTAGCAGCGGGCGATCTGGTAGTACCGCTCCATGCCGCCGACCATCAGCAGCTGCTTGAAAAGCTGCGGCGACTGCGGCAGCGCGTACCAACTGCCGGGCTGAAGCCGCACCGGGACCAGGAAGTCGCGGGCGCCCTCGGGCGTCGACCGGGTCAACGTCGGCGTCTCGATCTCCAGGAAGTCCCGCTCGTGCAGCACACCCCGGGCGAGGTGGCTGGCGCGCGAGCGCAGCCGCAGCGCGTTCGCCGGCCCGCTGCGCCGCAGGTCCAGGTAGCGGTACTTGAGCCGGATGTCGTCGCCGGCCTCGATCTGGTCGTCCACCGGCAGCGGCAACGGCGCGGCCTCGGAGAGCACCTCCAACTCGGCGACGGTCACCTCGACCTCACCGGTGGGCAGCTCCGGGTTCTCGTTGCCGGCCGGCCGGCGGGTCACCTCGCCGACGACCTTCACGCAGAACTCGTTGCGCAGCGCGTGCGCATCCTCCTCGCGAAAGACCACCTGGACAACGCCTGTGCCGTCGCGCAGGTCGACGAAGATGACCCCGCCGTGGTCGCGCCGGCGGGCCACCCACCCGGCGAGCGTCACCGTCGAGCCGGCGTCCGCGGCGCGCAGGCTTCCGGCATTGTGGGTACGGATCACGGCTGGCAACTCCTCATCGTGGAACAGTCCTCACCGGCATTCTGTCAGGGGTGGCCGCCCCACCTCCGGGCACCCGGCAGGCCGGTGCGATTCGCTGGTGGGGCGCGGCGGCGAACCCGACTCGACCGACCGTCGCGCCGGTTAACGTGGCGAAATGCGCGCCGTACCGAACTGGGCCGTCGCCACGGCGGCAGCCGCACCCCTGCTGCTGGTGAGCGGCTGGACGGTCGCGCAGGCGCGGCAACCCGCCGGGTACGACCCGATCCGGGACACCATCAGCGAGTTGGCGGGGCAGGACGCCACCGACGCCTGGATCATGGTGGTGGCGCTGGTGCTGCTCGGCTGCTGCTATCTGGCGGTCGCCGCCGTCCTGCACGCGGCCGGGCTGCCCAGCCGGTTCCTGCTGGCGGTCGGTGGGGTGTCCACCATCGCGCTTGTCGCGTTTCCCCGTCCGCCGGTGGGCGGTTCGCTCAGCCACGGCATCGCGGCGACGGTGGCCGTCCTCGCCCTGGCGTTGTGGCCGGCCGGCTCGGCGCTGCGGCTGCCCCGCGGCCCGGACGCCGCGCACCCGGACGCCGCGCAGCCGCCGTGGGCGTTCCGGCGGGCCGTGGGACTGAGTGCCACGCTCGTGCTGCTCGCCCTCTTCGGGTGGAGCGCGTTCGAGGTGACAAGCGGGTCCCGCACGGGGTTGGCCGAGCGGGTGACGGCGGTGGCCGTGTCGCTCTGGCCGTTGCTGGCTGTCCTCTCGGCCCGCCGGGCGCACCTCGCCTGGGCCACCAGCGGCACCACATCCGTCGGTCCGTCGCTGCCTGGTGTCGTACCCCCGGATCCCCTGCGACGAGCGGACGGGCCCGATCGGCTCGCGTGAGACGGGCCCCGCACGCGACGCGGGCCGCCGGAGGGTTCCGGCGGCCCGCGATCGGTGCGTGGATCAGAAGACGCTGACGCCGTAGCGGCTCAGGGCCTCGGTGACGGGCTGGAAGTAGGTAGTGCCACCGGTGCGGCAGTTGCCACTGCCGCCGGAGGTCATGCCCAGGGCGGTGCCGCCGGCGAACAGCGAGCCGCCGCTGTCGCCCGGCTCGGCGCAGACGTTGGTGCGGATCAGGCCGGAGACCGAGCCCTCGGCGTAGTTCACAGTGGCGTTCGTCGCGCTCACCGTGCCGCTGTGCAGGCCGGTGGTGCTGCCGGAGCGCTGCACCGACTGGCCGACGGAGGCGTTACCGGAGCCGGTGATGTCCCGGAAGCTGCCGTTGTAGAGGGAGACGTTGCCGGCGGCGTTCGCCGAGTTGCTGTGCCGCACGATGCCGTAGTCGTTGCCCGGGAAGCTGGTGCCGGTCCGGGTGCCGATGAGGGCGGTCTGCGCGGAGTTCGAATACCAGCTGGCCGAGATGTTCGTGCAGTGTCCTGCGGTCACGAAGTAGTAGGTGCTGCCGCTGCGCACGTTGAAGCCGAGCGAGCAGCGCCCGCCCCCGCCGGCGTAGATGGCCTGGCCGCCGGAGATCCGGGTGCTCAGCACGCCAGCCTCGGCCTCGACGCGGACCGCGCCGTTGGCCCGCGCGGCAGCGGCCTTGACCCGCTCCAGCTTGGCGCCGGTGACGGTGCTGTCGACGGAGACGACGACCTGGTTGGTGACCGGGTCGCTCCACCAGGCGGTGCCTGGGATCTTGGCGGAGCGCTCCAGGTCGGCGGTGGCCCGGTTGAGTTCGCCGGCACCGCGGGTGACGTAGCGGACGACGGCGCCGGCCTTGTTCGCCGCGCTGGCGGCGGCCGCGTCGGTCACCGTGACGACGGACCGGCCGCTGGCGTCGAGGTACGAGCCGGCCGAGCGGTCGCCGAGTTGCGCGGACAGCGCGGCCGCGGCGTCGGGCGAGGCGGCGGGTGCGGCCTGGGCGGGTGCGCCGATGAGCGCGCCGACGACCAGGCTTCCGGAAACGGCGACAGTGGCCGCAACGCGGAATGTGGACCTCGTGGGTCGCATGTAACAACCTCCTGGGCGGGGGAGCGGGTCTCGCCGAGGTCGGCTGACCCGATGGCAACCCGGCCGATCTGGGGAAACCGGCCAAGTGCACTGAAGTATTCACATACTTAAGATCATTGACAAGGCTTGGTTCGGCCCGGATTCGGCGAACGTCGCCGGCCACATCTCCGCAACACCACCGACACGCTGACGCACAACCACCGTCACACCGGACGCTCCCCCGGCGCGCACTGTCATCGATGTCTCGCCGCACCCTCGGCGCGGGCGCCGCCCGTCAGGGGGTACGGCGACGGGCACCGGGGCCGGGGCCGGGCACGACGTCGCGCACCTGCCCCACGTCATGCCCGTCGGCACAGCGCAACTCGACGCGCACCCGAGCATCGCAGTCACGGTGAGTGACGGTCAGCGGCGGGCCCTCGGGGCCGGCGAGGTACCGGTCACCCCACCCGAGCACGGCCACCAGGACCGGCCAGAGGTCCAGGCCCTTCTCGGTCAACCGGTACTCGTGGCGCGGTCGGCTGCCCGGCTCCCGGTACGGCTCGCGGCGCAGCACGCCCTGCTCCACCAGGGCGGTCAGCCGATTGGTCAGCACCTGTCGCGGAATGCCGGTGCGCACCCGCATGTCGTCGAAGCGGCGGATGCCGGTGAACACCTCGCGGAGCACCACAAGGGTCCACCGTTCACCGAGGATCTCCATCGCGCGGGCGATGGTGCAGTTCTCCACCGACCAGTCAAGTGCTGCGGGTCGCATCCGCCCAGGCTAGGTCTCGTTGACAGACTCAGCAAGCTGCTGCCAGGCTGCGCCCATGACGCAGACGCAGGAACCGGCGCGCAGCCGCACCTTCACCTGGGCGGACCCGGCGGTCAACGCCGCTCAGCTCGGTCGACGCAGCGGTCTGGACATGCTCCGGGCGATGACCGCCGGCGAGCTGGCCGCACCACCGGTGATGCACCTCATCGACATGACCCGGATGGTGGCCGACGAGGGCCGGGTGGTCGTCGAGCTGACCCCGCAGGAGTTCCACTACAACCCGCTCGGCAGCGTCCACGGTGGTGTCCTCTCGACACTGCTGGACACCGCCGCGGGCTGTGCCGTGCACAGCACCCTGCCGGCCGGCGTCGGCTACACCTCGCTCGACCTCAACGTGAAGTTCCTCCGCCCGGTCACCATCGACAGCGGCACGCTGCGCTGCGAGGGCACGGTGCTGCAACGTGGCCGCCGCACGGCCCTGGCCGAGGCGCGCATCACCGACGCCAACTCCCGCCTGATCGCCCACGCCACAAGCACCTGCCTCCTGTTCCCCCAGCCCTGACCCCACCCGCTGTGGGTGGTTGATCATGAGGTTGACGGGTGAATCGACTACCGAACGACCCGTCAACCTCATGATCAACGCAGGCAAGGGGGGTGGGAGGGGGAGGGAAAGGGACAGCAGGGGGTCAGCGGAGGGCCAGGCGGGCGGCTCGGGCTTCGCGCTTCTCCTCGAAACGGCTCGCGGCGCGGTCCAGGTCGTCCAACTGGCCGGCGAGCTGCTCGCGGGCGGCTTCGCCGTCGGCGTCGAGACCCGTCACGTTGAAGACGTCCCATTGGCGCAGCACCGGCTGGAGCACCTCGTCGCGGTGCTGGCGCAGGTCGTAGATGCCGGCGAGGGCGATCGCCACCGACTTGCGGGCGAAACCGTCGATGCCGGCACCCGGCATCTGGAAGTCGGCCACCACGTCGGCGACGGCCCGCATGGCCTGACTCGGGGCCAACTCGAAAGCGGCGGCGAGCAGGTTGCGGTAGAAGACCATGTGCAGGTTCTCGTCGGCGGCCACCCGGGCCAGCAGCGCCTCACAGGCGGGGTCGCCGGTGGCCTTGCCGGTGTTGCGGTGCGAGATGCGGGTGGCCAGCTCCTGGAACGAGACGTACGCCAGCGAGTGCAGCACCTCGTCGCCGTGGGCGTTCGTGTACCCCTCGGACATGTGCGTCATCCGGGCCCGCTCCAACGCCACCGGGTCGACCGCCCGGGTGACCGTCAGGTAGTCGCGGATCGCCACACCGTGCCGGCCCTCCTCCGCGGTCCACCGGTGCACCCAGGTGCCCCACGCGCCGTCCCGGCCGAACAGGGTGGCGATCTCGTGGTGGTACGAGGGCAGGTTGTCCTCGGTCAGCAGGTTCACGATCAGCGCGGTGCGGGCCACGTCGGGAATGGTGGAGTCGGTAGGTGACCACGCCTCGCCGCCGAGCGGCCCGTCGAAGGTCCGCCCCTCACTCCACGGCACGTACTCGTGCGGGAACCACTCCTTGGCCAGCGAAAGGTGGCGGTCGAGGTTGCGGGCAACCACCGGCTCCAACTCGACGAGGAGCGCGGTCTGGCTCAGTGTGGTGCTCATGGTCACGAGAAACTCCCTACGGTGGCGTAACTTACGCTACCGTAGGTCCCCGCGGCCATGAGCGCCAGTGGTGGGAGTCAGCCGACCGTCGGCCGGAGGTCCTCCAGGGGTGGCATCCACTCCTGCGCGCCGGCCGTGACCTGCGCACCGGACCGAATGTCCTTCACCTCGTCCGGTGCCCCGTCGGCACCCGGGAACCAGACGTACGGGATGCCCCGCCGCTCGGCGTAGCGGATCTGCTTGCCGAACTTCGCCGCGCTCGGCGAGACCTCGGTGGCGATGCCGCGGGCCCGCAACGCCGCCGCGATCCGGCCACTGGCCGGGCGGTGCTCCTCGTCGGCCAACGCCACCAGCACACAGGTGGGCACCGAGCGGGAGACCGACAGCTCACCCGCGCCGAACAGCAACCCGAGCAGCCGGGTCACTCCGATCGAGATACCCACCCCGGGGTACGAGGTGGCTCCCGCGCTGGCCAGGTTGTCGTACCGGCCGCCGGAGCAGATCGAGCCGAACCGCTCGTAGCCGCGCAACTGGGTCTCGTAGACGGTGCCGGTGTAGTAATCCAGGCCGCGGGCGATACGCAGATCCGCCACGCAGAGGCCGGGCGAGTGCTCGGCGGCGGTCTGCACCACCCGGACCAGCTCATCGAGGCCCTCGTCCAGCAGCGGGTCGCTCACCCCGAGCGCCCGCACGGCGTCGGCGAACGAGGCGTCCGGCGCGGAGATCTCGGCCAGCGCCAGGCACGCCTTGGCCTGCGCCTCGCTCGCCCCGGCGGTCTGGGCCAGCAGCTCGGTCACCTTCACCGGGCCGATCTTGTCGAGCTTGTCGATCGCCCGCAGCGCCGCCTCGGGGTCGGTCAGCCCGATGCCCCGGTAGAAGCCCTCGGAGATCTTGCGGTTGTTGACCTGGATCGTCACCGGCGGGATCGGCAGCGAACGCAGCGCGTCCCCGATGACCAGCGGCATCTCCGCCTCGTGGTGGTCAGCCAGGGTGTCCCGGTCGACGATGTCGATGTCGGCCTGGACGAACTCCCGGTAGCGCCCCTCCTGCGGCCGCTCCCCCCGCCACACCTTCTGGATCTGGTAGCGACGGAACGGGAAGGTCAACTTGCCGGCGTTCTCCAGCACGTAGCGGGCGAACGGCACGGTCAGATCGAAGTGCAGGCCGAGCTGGTCGTCGCCGCCCCCGCCCTCGGCGTCGGCGTGCAGCCGACGGATCACGTAGACCTCCTTCGAGGTCTCGCCCTTGCGCAGCAACTGGTCCAGCGGCTCCACCGCGCGGGTCTCCAGCGGCGCGAAGCCGTACAGCTCGAACGTGGCCCGGATCCTGTCGAGCACGAACTGCTCGATCATCCGCTGACCGGGGGTCCACTCCGGGAAGCCGGAGATGGGCGTGGGCTTGCTCATCGGCGTACTCCTTGCGGTGCCGCGCCCACGGCGCGGTGGTGTCGTGGGTCCGCGCGCCGCGCGGACGAAGATCTAGAGGCCCCGGGTGGGAGCGGCCGGCGACGTGCCGGCCACCTCGATGAGGTACGGGTTGGTGGCGCGCTCGCGGCCGATGGTGGTGCTGGGGCCGTGGCCGGGCAGCACCACTGTGTCGTCGGCCAGCGGAAGAACCTTGTCGCGCAGGCTGGTGAGCATGGCCGGCATGCTCCCGCCCGGCAGGTCGGTACGGCCGATCGACCCGGCGAAGAGGACGTCACCGGACAGGCAGATCTCGTCCGCCTCCCAGCCCGAGCCCGCGCCGGGCAGCCGGAACAGCACCGACCCGCCGGTATGGCCCGGGGCGTGGTCGACGGCGATCTCCAGGCCGGCGAGGGTGAGGGTGGCGCCGTCGGTCAGCTCGGCCACGTCGTCCGGCTCGGTGTAGCTCAGCCGGCCGCCGAACAGCGACGCCAGGTCGGCGGAGAGGCCCTTGGTCGGGTCGGCCAGCATCTCCCGGTCACCGGGGTGCACGTACGCGGTGATGCCCCGCGCACCGCACACCGGCGCGACCGAGAAGGTGTGGTCGAGGTGGCCGTGGGTGAGCAGCACGGCGGCCGGATGCAGGCGGTGCTCGGCGAGCAGGGCGTCGAGCTGGTCGAGCACCCCGATACCGGGGTCGACCACCACGCACTGCTCCCCCGGCGCGGTGGCAACCACGTAGCAGTTGGTGCCGAAGGCGTCCGCGGGAAAGCCGGCCACGAGCACTGGCGCTGTCCTTTCGTCGAACGGCTGTCGTCCTGCCCAGCAGCCTAACGGGCGTACCGAACGAGTTTGCCGCGTCCGTCCCGCACGCCCCGCAGGGCACAGTGACATCGCCCGATAAGCGCTGCTCGGAACGGGGTGGACCTCGTACACCACTTTCCCAGTCACTAGCCGTACACTCTGGCGGGCGTGTGGCGCGGCACACGTGACGCCCGGACGGGCCGGGACGCCCGGCCGCCGGCGACGACCAGGTAGAGGAAAGGGGAGCACCTGTGGCTTCCAGCAGGGACCGGCAGCGCAAACTGGCGCGGGCCAAGCTCGACCGGCAGTTGGCTCGCCGGGCCGCCGCCACACGGCGACGTCGGCAGATCCAGGCCGGAGTCGGCGCCGCCCTGATCCTGGTGTTGGTCGTGGCCGGCTCCGCCTGGGCACTCGGGGCGTTCGACTCCGACTCGAAGCAGAACACGGCAAACGAGGACACCTGCCTCTGGACGCCGCAGGACGCGACGGCCAACACCAACCTCAAGGACGTCGGCACGCCGGAGAGCAAGGGCCTGCCCACCGAGGGCACCCGGGCGATGACGGTGACCACCAACCAGGGCGGGCCGATCACCGCGGAGCTCAGCCTGACCAACTCCCCGTGTGCGGCGGCGAGCATCGCGCACCTGGCGAGCCGGTCGTTCTACGACAACACCAAGTGCCACGAGATCACCGCCGACGGCGCGCTGCGCTGCGGCGACCCGAGCGGCACCGGCATGGGCGGGCCCACCTACTCGTTCTACGACGAGGAGCTGCCGACCGTGCCGTCGGCGTCACCGTCGGCCAGCCCGGCTCCCGGCCAGCCACCGACGTACCCGAAGGGCACCGTGGCGATGATCGCCAACCCGCCGGGCAGCAACGGCAGCCAGTTCCTGATCTTCTTCAAGGACTTCACCACCGCCGAACCGAAATATCCGGTGATCGGCCGGGTGACCGGCGGGCTGGACGTGGTCGAGAAGATCGGTGCCCTCCCGACCGTGGACAATGGGACCGGGGCCAAGGTCAAGCCCAGCACCGACGTGACGATCCAGAGCCTCACCGTCGGTGAGCCGGTCACCGCGGCGGCACCGGCGCCGTCGACCTCCGGCGCGCCGTCCAGCAGCCCCAGCGCCGGCTGACCGGCCGCCACCACCCACACCCAAGCGGCACCCAGCAGCAGACAGCCAGGAGGATCCAGGCGTGACGTCCACCAGAGAGCGGCAGCGCGCGGCGGCACGCGCCCGGCTCGAGAAGGAGATGGCCGAGCGCGCGGCCAAGGCCCGCAAGCGCCGGCAGACGCAGGCGATCGTGAGCGCGGCTGCCGCGCTGGTGCTCGTGGTCGCGGGCACCGTCTGGCTGGCGGTGAGCCTCGGCGGCGACGACGACAAGAAGGACACGGCCGCGCCGGCGGCCGGCGCGGCGGAGTGCGCGTTCAACGCGCTGCCCAAGGACCAGCGGCCGCCGCAGATCAAGGACGTCGGGCTGCCGAGCAACCAGCAGTCCGCCACCGGCGTGCAGACCATGACGATCGACACCAACCTGGGCCCGATCACGGCCAAGGTCGACCGGTCGCAGGTGCCGTGCACGGCCGGCAGCTTCACCTACCTCGCGGAGAAGAACTTCTTCGACAACACCAAGTGCCACCGCCTGGTGACCGAGGGCATCAAGGTGTTGCAGTGCGGCGACCCCAGCGCCACCGGCAACGGCTGGCGGGACACCGACGGCCAGGGCGGCCCGAGCTACCGCCAGGCGGAGGAGAACCTGCCCACCGACAAGCGCCCGCCGTACCCGGAGGGTGTCATCGCGATGGCCAACTCCGGCCAGCCGGGCAGCACCGGCAGCCAGTTCTTCATCGTCTACGGCGACTCGCCGCTGGACCCGGCGTACACGGTGCTGGGCACCATCACCGGCGGCCTGGACCTCGTCAAGGACGTGGCGAAGGCCGGCGACGACGGGGCGTTCGCCCAGCAGGCCGGCGGCGGCCACCCCAAGAAGGAGGTCATCATCAAGGACCTCGCGATGAGCAACCCGCAGGGCTGACACCCGCGCAGACGACCAAGCGCCCGCCGGCTGAGCCGGCGGGCGCTGTCGTGTCCGGGGTACGCGTCAGGCGCCGGAGGTCACCCGGTACGCGTCGAAGACGCCGTCGACCTTGCGGACCGTGGCCAGCAGGTGGCCCAGGTGCTTCGGGTCGGCCATCTCGAAGCTGAACCGGCTCACCGCCACCCGGTCGCGGGTGGTGGTGACGGTGGCGGAGAGGATGTTGACCCGCTCGTCGGAGAGCACCCGGGTGACGTCGGCCAGCAGCTTGTGCCGGTCCAGTGCCTCGACCTGGATGGCGACCAGGAACGTCGAGGCGGAGGTGAGCTTCCAACTCACCTCGACCACCCGTTCGCTCTGGGCCCGCAGGTCCTCGGCGTTGGCGCAGTCGTCACGGTGCACGCTGACCCCGCCGGAGCGGGTGACGAAGCCGAACACCGAGTCCGGTGGGACCGGGGTGCAGCAGCGAGCCAGCTTGATCCAGACGTCGCTGACGCCGCGGACCACGACACCGGGGTCGTTGCTGCTCTGCCGGCTGCGCGGTGGCCGGGTGGCGACGGCGGTCTCGGCGATGTCCTCCGCCGCGCCCTCCTCGCCGCCGTACGCGGCCATCAGCTTCTGCACCACCGACTGGGCGGAGACCTGGCTGTCACCGACCGCCGCGTACAGCGACGCCACGTCGGCCAGGTGCAGGTCCCGTGCGATCGACATGAGCGCGTCGGAGGTGAGCATCCGCTGCAACGGCATGCCCTGCTTGCGCATCGCCTTGACGATCGCGTCCTTGCCGGCCTCGATCGCCTCCTCGCGGCGTTCCTTGTTGAAGTACTGGCGGATCTTGGTGCGCGCCCGCGGGCTCTTGACGAAGCCCAGCCAGTCCTGCGTCGGGCCGGCGGTCTCGGACTTCGAGGTGAAGATCTCGATCACGTCGCCGTTGGACAGCGTCGACTCCAACGGCACCAGCTTGCCGTTGACCCGCGCCCCGATGCACTTGTGCCCCACCTCGGTGTGCACCGCGTACGCGAAGTCCACCGGCGTCGACCCGGTCGGCAGCGGGATGACGTCGCCCTTCGGGGTGAAGACGTACACCTCCTGGCTGGACAGGTCGAAGCGCAGCGCGTCCAGGAACTCGCTCGGGTCGGCCGCCTCCCGCTGCCAGTCGAGCAACTGCCGCAGCCAGGTCATCTCGTCGATGTGCGCGGGCGGGCCGACGATCTGGGTGCCCTTGTGCTCCTTGTACTTCCAGTGCGCGGCGATGCCGAACTCAGCGGTGCGGTGCATCGCGTACGTGCGGATCTGCATCTCGACAGGCTTGCCGGTGGGCCCGATGACAGTCGTGTGCAACGACTGGTACATGTTGAACTTGGGCATCGCGATGTAGTCCTTGAACCGGCCCGGCACCGGCTGCCAGTTGGCGTGGATCACACCAAGCGCCGCGTAGCAGTCCCGAACCGTGTCGACGAGGATCCGTACGCCCACCAGGTCGTAGATGTCGTTGAAGTCGCGACCGCGCACGATCATCTTCTGGTAGATCGAGTAGAGGTGCTTCGGCCGCCCGGTGGTCTCCGCCTTGATCTTGGCGGCCTTCAGGTCGGTCTGCACCTTCTGTGTCACCTGCCGTAGCAGCGCCTCGCGCTGCGGCTGGTGCTCCCCGATCAGCCTGTTGATCTCCTCGTAGCGCTTGGGGAACAACGTGCCGAAGGACAGGTCCTCCAGCTCCCACTTGATCGTGTTCATACCGAGCCGGTGCGCCAGCGGCGCGAGGATCTCCAGCGTCTCCTTGGCCTTCTGCTCCTGCTTGGGGCGGGGCAGGAAGGTCAGGGTGCGCATGTTGTGCAACCGGTCGGCCAGCTTGATCACCAGCACCCGCGGGTCCTTGGCCATCGCCACGACCATCTTGCGGATCGTCTCGGCCTTGGCCGCGTCACCCAACTTGACCTTGTCGAGCTTGGTGACGCCGTCGACAAGCAGGGCGACCTCGCCGCCGAAGTCGGCGCGCATCGCGTCGAGGGTGTATTCGGTGTCCTCGATGGTGTCGTGCAGCAGCGCGGCGACGAGCGTGGTGGTGTCCATCCCCAGGTTGCCGAGGATGGTCGCCACCGCGAGCGGGTGGGTGATGTACGGGTCACCGGACTTGCGGTACTGCCCGGAGTGCCACCGCGCGGCCGTGTCGAAGGCGCGCTGGAGCAGCCGGGCATCCGCCTTGGGGTGGTTGTCCCGGTGGCTGGCGATGAGCGGCTCCAGCACCTCACTGACCTGCGAGGTCTGCCAGGGCGCGTTGAAGCGGGCCAGCCGGGCGCGCACCCGGCGCCCGGTGGGCGCGTTGGACAGCCCGAAGCCACCGCTCGGCGACTGGTCGACGCCGGCATCGCTCGGGAACGGCACCACCACCCCGTCGGCACCCGGGGACGCCTGGACGCTCGGTGGGCCGCTTGTCGGACGTGCCGCGGTCTCGCCCGCAGCCCGGCCGGAGCCGCTGCCGGCGCCCGTCACCCGGGCTGGCGCGTCGCCTGCCCGGTCGGTCACCGTGCCGTCAGCGTCGCCTGTCGGGTGCACCGTGCCCTCCGCCGGAGGGACGACATCGTGGGACACCGGCCTCCTCACCGCTCGCCGGGAAAACACCTGCCGAACACTCGGCCGGCCTGGTCTCGCGAAACCGGAGGACGTGCCGCCGGCGTCAGCAATGGGCAATGCTACCCGCACGCACGGTCCGCTGCCGCTCCGCCGGACGGTCGGCGCAGGCTCCCGCCCGACGACTCCACCACCAAACGGTCAGTCCGGCACCGACCGGGTCAAACAGTCAGCAGAGCATGGACGGGACGCGGTTCCAGCCGCTTGCGCCCACCCAGGAAGCCCAACTCCAACAGCACGGTGAAGCCGGTGACGGTCCCGCCGGCCCGCTCGACCAGGTCCAGCGTCGCCTCGGCGGTGCCACCGGTCGCCAACACGTCGTCGACCACCAGCACCCGGTGCCCGGCGGTGAACGCGTCCTCGTGCACCTCAAGGGTCGCCTCGCCGTATTCGAGCGCGTAGGAGACCGAGTGCGCCGGGCGGGGCAACTTGCCGGCCTTGCGGACCGGCACCACGCCCACCCCGGCCGCGTACGCGACGGCCGCGGCGACGACGAACCCCCGCGCCTCGATGCCGACCACCACGTCGAAGGCGTCCCGACCGTGGTACGCGACGATCCCGTCGATCACCTCACGGAACGCCGCACCGTCGGCGAACAGCGGCATCAGGTCCTTGAACATGACGCCGGGCTTGGGGAAGTCGCGCACGTCCAGCACCCGGCTGGCGACCAGTCGGGCGGCCTCCGGGCCGCTGTCCCCGCGCGCCGCGGTGCTGTGGGTCTCCGTCACGGCTGTTTCGCTCTCCTTCGACGACAACGGCGTCCGGCAGTGCTGCTCGCTCGCACAGCATGCCGGACGCCGTTCGGTTGTTTCGTGGCGGGTCAGCGCCGCTTGGCGCCACCCGGCCGGTTGCCGCCAGCACCGGGGCGACCACCCCGGGCACCGGTCGGCCGCTTACCCGCCGGACGAGCGCCCACCTTGGGCGCGGCGCCAGCCAGCGCGGCGGCGTCCGGGTCGAGCGACTCCTCGGTCGCCTCAGCCGGGCTCACCGCACCCTTGCCGGTGACCTCGCCCCGGGCCAGCGCACCCCGCCGGGCCAGGACGCGCTTGTTGTGCGCCTGGATCCGCGGGTCGTAGTTCTTCAGCAGGGCCAGCAGCGGCGTGGCCACCAGGATGGAGGTCAGGAACGCCACCGCCATACCGACGAACAGCACCAGGCCGAGGTCCTTCAACGTGCCGGCGCCGAGCAGGCCGGCACCGATGAAGAGCAGACCGCCGACCGGCAGCAGGGCGACCACCGAGGTGTTCAACGACCGCATCAGGCTCTGGTTGACGGCCAGGTTGGCCGCCTCGCCGTACGTCTGGTTGTTGTTGGCGGTGATGCCGCGGGTGTTCTCCTGGACCTTGTCGAAGACCACCACCACGTCGTAGAGCGCGAAGCCCAGGATCGTGAGGAAGCCGATGATCGTCGACGGGGTGACCTCGAAGCCGACGAGCGAGTAGATGCCGGCGGTGAGGATCAGGTTCGTGACCAGCGACGCGACCGCCGCGACGGCCATCCGCCACTCGAAGCGCAGGATCAGGTAGACCATCACCAGCGCGATGAAGATGACCAGACCGAGCACGGCCCGCGAGGTGACCTGGCTGCCCCACGCCTCGCTTACCTGGTTGCCGCTGATCTGATCGGCGTTGATGCCGAGGTCCTCGGCGATCTGGGCCTTGACCGCGGTGGTCTGGTCCGCGCTGAGCTGCGGGGTACGCAGCTCGTAGGAGTCGCCACCGGTGCCACCGACCTTCTGCGCGGTGGCCACCTCGATGCCGGTGTTCTCGGCTTTGAGAGCCGCGTTGACCTCGCGCTCGGCGTCGTCCAGGGTGCCGACGCTGGCCGGCACCTGGAACGAGTTGCCGCCGGCGAACTCGATGCCGAGGCTGAAGCCGCGCAGCCCGACACTGAGCAGAGCGATCAGGAGCAGGACGCCGGCGACGCTGAACCAGAGCTTGCGCCGGCCGACGACGTTGAGACCGGCCTCGCCGTTGTAGAGGCGGCTCGCCAGACCGTTTTGAGCCATCTCAGGCCTCCTTGGCGCGCGGGTTGCGGGGCTGAGTCTGCTGGTTGCGGGCCGGCAGTGCCCGGCCCAGACCGCTGACCCGCGGGGACAGGAACGCCCGGGTCCGGGCGAACATCGTCATGATCGGGTGCCGGAAGAGGAAGACCACCACCAGGTCCAGCACGGTGGCCAGACCGAGGGCGAAGGCGAAGCCCTTGACCGTGCCGACCGAGACCACGTAGAGCACCACAGCGGAGAGCAGGGTGATCGCGTTGGCCGAGATGATCGTCCGGCGGGCACGCATCCAGGCACGGGGCACCGCGCTTCGTGGGCTGCGTCCCTCCCGGATCTCGTCCTTCAGACGTTCGAAGTAGATGACGAACGAGTCCGCCGCCACACCGAGTGAGACGATCATGCCGGCGATGCCGGCGAGGGTGAGCGTGAAGCCGATCTGCCGGCCGAGCACGATCAGCGCGCCGAAGACCAGCAACGCGGAGAGGATCAGGCTCAGGAAGATGACCGAGCCCAGCAGCCGGTAGTAGAAGAACGCGTAGATGATGACCAGCAGCATGCCGATGCCGGCCGCGAGCAGGCCGGCGCGCAGGTGGCTGGCACCCAGCGTCGCCGTGACGTTCTGCTGCTCCTGCTGCTCGAAGGTCACCGGCAGCGCGCCGTAGCGGAGCTGGCTGGCGAGCGCGCTGGCGTCCTTCTGGTTGAAGTTGCCGGTGATCTGGGAGTTGCCGGTGAGCACACCCTGGATCTCCGGGGAGGAGACGATCAGGTTGTCCAGCACGACGGCGACCCGGCACTTGCCGTCCTGACCGAGGGCGGTCGCGTCGCAGGCCTGGCCCTCGTTGTTGAACGCCTCGCGGGTCAGGGCGGTCCACTTGCCCTGGCCGTCGCCGCTGAAGTCGAGGCTGACCACCCAGGCGTTGGTCTGGTCGAGCACCGCGTCGGCGTCGTCCACGTCGGTGCCCAGCACCTTGGCCTGGTCGAGCAGGTACTTCGAGGCGCCGTCCTCGCAGGAGACCACCTGCTGCTTCGGGTCGGAGATCGACGCGGGCGGGCGCTTGTCGAGCTGCGCGCAACCGATCGTCGGCACGTTGAACTGCATCTGCGCCGACAGCACGGCGACCTCGCGCGGCGACAGCGTGCTGAACGGCTTGAGCTTGTCGGCAAGCGACGGGTCGGCGGTCAGGTCGGCCGGGGCCTGCAACCCATTGGCGGCCTGCCACGCGGCGGCACCGACCTTCTGCTCGACGGCCTTGCGCTGCTCCTCGATGCTGGCCGGCACCGGCTCGGCACTGGCACTGGCGCTGGGCGCGGCGGCACTCGCCGAGGCCGAGGCGGACGCGGAGGGAGTGGGCGTGGCGCTCGGCGCCGGGGCCATCCCACCCTGACCGCCGCTGGGCGACGAGGTCACCTTCGGCGCGCTGCTGCCCGACGGGGTCGCGCCGCCGGACGGCGTCGCGCTGCCGGACGGGGTGGGGACGGCGCTGCCGGACGGGGTCGGCGCGGCGGCGGGCGGCGCGGTAGCCGTCCCGCTGCCGTCGGCGCCCTTGAGCACCTTGCGGAAGCGCAGCTCGGCGGCGCTGCCCACGTCGGTGAGGTCCCGGTTTTCACCGGGCAGGGAGATGACGATGTTCCGGTTGCCCTCGGTGACCACCTCGGCCTCGGCCACGCCGAACGCGTTGACCCGGCTCTCGATGATCTGGCGGGCCTCCTCGAGGTTTTCCGCCGTCGGAGGCTTGCCGTCGACGCTGTTGGTCGCCTCCAGCGTCACCCGGGTGCCGCCGATCAGGTCCAGGCCGAGCCGAGGCTCAAGCCGGTCCTGGAAGCTGCCCTTGGCGCCGGAGAAGAACACCAGAAGATAGAGGACCACGAAGATGAACCCGAGCACGGCGAGCTGCCGCCCGGGGCGCATCTGTCCCTGAGGTGGTGCCACGGCTGTCCTGTCTCCCTGTACGGTCGCGCCGCTGCGCGCAGCGGCGGCGGTGTCGGGCCGGGGGTCCCGGCTGACGGGTCTGACCTGAGCCGACGAGATGCCGACACGTGGCCCGGACCCGTCGGCGCGGAACGCCGATGGTCACGGGAACGTGCCGACGCCCGGCGTCGACCCAACTATCCAATTTTCACGTCTCGTCCGCTGCCCCGTCGGGCGCGGTGGCCGGAAGCCGGGTCGACCGGCCGTACGCCGGACTCGCCGTCCCCCGGGAGCAGGGTCAATCCTTGACGGTGTCCGCGTCCTCGCTGACCGGCTCGCTCGGCAGCTCCGCGCGGGTGACCACCCGGGCGATGGCGGGCCGGGCGTAGCGGGTCTGCACGCCCGGGGCGACCTCGATCAGGACGGTGTCGTCCTCGATGCCGGTGACCGTGCCGTAGAGCCCGCCAATGGTGACGATCTCGTCGCCCGGGCCGAGCCCGGACTGCATCGCCTCTGCCTCGCGGCGGCGCTTCTGCTGGGGCCGGATCATCATGAAATACATGACGCCGAAGAGCAGGACGATCATCAGGATCGGCGTGATACCGCCGGCCCCACCGCCCGGTGCTGCGTAATTCACGGTTACCGAACCTTCCCACTGGCCACCGGCCCGGCACCTGGGGCGCCGGAGCGGAGGCGGAATCTCACGTCCTGTACAGACCGCGGCGAAGTCTAAACCCTGCACCTGAGAACACCGAATGCGGCACAGATCACGTTCACATCACGGCTGATCGGTATCCAAGGAGAACAGATCGGGCACAGGCGGACTATCCATACCAAAGGTACCATTCGGCGGAGTGCGCCCCAGATGCCGCCAGGCGGCCTCCGTGGCGACCCGCCCCCGCGGCGTACGGGCCAACAGACCAGCGCGGACCAGGAACGGCTCGCAGACCTCCTCGACCGTGTCCGGCTGCTCCCCCACCGCCACGGCAAGGGTGGACAGACCCACCGGGCCACCCCGGAACGAGTCGACCAACGCGGTGAGCACCGCACGGTCCAACCGGTCCAACCCGAGCGCGTCCACGTCGTACACGATCAAGGCGGCCCGGGCGGTGTCGACATCGACCACCCCGTCGGCCCGCACCTCGGCGTAGTCGCGGACCCGGCGCAACAGCCGGTTGGCGATCCGGGGCGTGCCCCGGGACCGGCCGGCGATCTCGGTCGCGCCCTCCGCGGTGATCGGCACGCCGAGGATCCGCGCCGAACGGTGCAGCAGCGTCTCCAGATCCGCCGGGGCGTAGAAGTCGAGGTGAGCGACGAACCCGAACCGGTCCCGCATCGGCCCGGTCAACAGACCCGACCGGGTCGTCGCGCCGACCAGGGTGAACGGCTCGACATCCAACGGGATCGCCGTCGCCCCCGGCCCCTTGCCGACCACCACGTCGACCCGGAAGTCCTCCATCGCGCTGTAGAGCAACTCCTCGGCCGGACGCGCGATGCGGTGGATCTCGTCGATGAACAGCACATCGCCCTCGGCGAGACTGGTCAGGATCGCCGCCAGGTCCCCGGAGCGTTCGATCGCCGGGCCGCTCGTCACCCGGATACCCGCGCCCAACTCGGCGGCGACGATGTTCGCCAGACTCGTCTTGCCCAGGCCGGGCGGGCCGGAGAGCAGGATGTGATCCGGCGGCGACCCCCGCCGCATCGCGCCCTGCAACAACAGGTCGAGCTGGTCACGCACCCGGTCCTGGGCGATGAACTCGGCCAACCGCCGCGGCCGGACCGTGGCCTCCGCGTCCCGGTCCGCGTCACTGACGTACGCCGAGACGAGCCCTTCGGTCTCGCTCACCGTGCCCTCTTCGATCGCGACCGCGGGGCGCGCGACCCCTGCTCAGTCCTCGCGCTCACCGTGCCGCCTCCTCGCCGCCGGACGTTCATCGGGTCCGACCCAGCAGGCGGATGGCCTGCTTGAGCAGGACCGGCACCGGCGGCGTCTCGCCCTCGATCGTCTCCGCCACCGCGGCCACCGCCTGATCGGCCTGGCCCGCCGTCCAACCCAGCCCGACCAGCGCCTGCCGAACCTGGTCAGGCCAACTGCCGCGGGTCACCCCGGTCACCCCGTCGGCGCCGATCGGCACCGGGCCGATCCGGTCGCGCAGCTCCAGCACCAGGCGCTCGGCGCCCTTCTTGCCGATCCCGGGCACCCGGGTCAGCGCGGCCGTGTCGGCGTTGGCGATCGCCTTGCGCACCGCGTCCGGGCTGTGCACCGCAAGCACCGCCTGGGCCAGTCGCGGGCCCACCCCGCTGGCGGTCTGGAGCAACTCGAACAGCGACTTGGCGTCGTCGTCGGCGAAGCCGTAGAGGGTAAGCGAATCCTCCCGCACGATCAGGCTGGTGGCCAGCCGGGCGACCTGGCCGACCCGCAGCTCCGCGAGAGTCCCGGGGGCGCAGTGCACGGCGAGGCCGACACCCCCAACCTCGATCACGGCCTGATCCGGACCCGTCGCGGTCACCGTGCCGCGCACGCTGGCGATCATCGTGCTCCTCCTCGTCGTGCCCGGTCGGCCGCCGCGGCCAGCTTGGAACGGGTCCCGCCGCGCCACACGTGACAGATGGCCAGGGCGAGCGCGTCGGCGGCGTCGGCCGGCTTCGGCGGCTCGGCCAGGCGCAACAGCCGGGTGACCATCGCGGTCATCTGCGCCTTGTCGGCCTGACCGGACCCGGTCACGGCCGCCTTCACCTCGCTCGGGGTGTACGTCTGCACCGGCAGTCCGGCGCGCGCCCCGGCCAGCACGGCGATGCCGCTGGCCTGCGCGGTGCCCATCACCGTACGCACGTTGTGCTGGCTGAACACCCGCTCGACGGCGACGCTCTCCGGCTGGTGTTCGGCGACCAGCTCGGTCAGCGACCGGTCCAGGTGCAGCAGGCGCAGCGACAGGTCGTCGGCCGGGTCGGTGTAGACCACGTAGTAGGCGATCAGAGTGCAGGGACGCCCAGGCACACCCTCGACCACACCCACTCCACACCGGGTCAGCCCCGGGTCGACCCCCAGCACCCGCACGCCGCCCCCTCCCCAGCTGTCAGCAGTACGTGTGTTCGACACCCTAACCGGCGCCCTTCCCACCAGCCCCACGGGACACGCCCTCCCACACCCCGCGCCCCGCGCCCCGCGCCCCGCGCCCCGCGCCCCGCGCCCCGCGCCCCCCGCCCCGCGCCCCCCCCCCCCCGCCCCCCCCCCC
>NZ_JBEZZW010000069.1:0-17230 GCF_040639415.1 Micromonospora sp. NPDC023888
GAGCAGACGGTGTCCGTCCCCTGGAAGGTCAGATCAGGGCCGCGGCGAGAGCGCGGAACGCGTCGGCCGGGAATGTCGTGGCGTCGCCGCCGCGAAACCGCAACGCCGCCGGTCGTCGTCCGGGCCCGCCGCAGGCCGGCCAGTTCTTATGAAACACGCCCTAGTCGCCGAGATCGGCGTACGCGACGAAGCGGCGCGCCGCCGGCGTACCGACCACCACCACGCGGTACGAGGGCATCTGCCCGACTTCATGGCCGAACGCGCCAACGGAACCAAGCCCAGCGTCAGGGGCGCCTCGCGCGCGGTGTTCACCTCGCACTCAGCAGCGGCGGCATCGTTCATCCAACGGGCTGCGCGCGAGACGGCCTGACCCGCGCGGGTGGCGAACCGAGCACACGGAGGAGAAATGACCAACCCGACCACGACTCACTCAGAACCGCAACGCGCAGCGGCAACCCCATCGACGATGCGGATTGAGACGCTCGAAGATCTTCGCAAGCACCTGCAATGGGCGATCGAGTTGGAGCACGCCACCCTGCCGTCGTACCTCTGTGCGATCTACTCGCTCGACCCGTCGCGCAACCCGGAAGCCGTTCAGGTGGTGGGCAGCGTCTTCGTCGAAGAGATGATCCACCTGGCGCTGGCCGCGAACCTGCTCAACGCCGTCGGCGGGCACCCTCGGCTGGACACGCCGAAGATGCTGCCGCGCTATCCCAGGCTTCTGCCCCACGGCGACCGCTCTCTGGAGCTGTCGCTGGTTCCGTTCGGGGCGGAAGCAATTGAGATGTTCCTCCGACTCGAACGGCCGGCGCCGCCTGGTGCCCCGGCCGAGGGCGACAGCTACGAAACGATCGGGCAGTTCTACAGCGCGATCGAACAGGGAGTGCGCCATCTGTGCGCTGAACTCGGCGAGCGGGCGGTCTTCTGCGGTGACCCGGCTCGCCAGGTCACCGCAGGCCCGTTCCATCGCAGCGGCGGACGGCTGATCGCGGTCAGCGATCTCAACTCGGCAATGGCAGCGGTGGAGGAGATCGTCGAGCAGGGCGAAGGCACCGGACGAGGCGAGGTCTGGGACGGTGACCGGGACATCCTTCACCCCGACCGGGACGAGGTCGCGCACTACTACCGGTTCCTGGAACTCAAGCTGGGCCGGCGATACCGGCGCGGTGACACCTCGCGATCCGGGCCCACCGGCGACGCTCTCTCGATCGACCTCGGCGGCGTCTACCCGATGCGGCCCAACCCACGTCTGGCCGACCACGCTCCAGGTAGTCCGATCCGCACCGCCCAGGAAGACTTCAACCACACCTACTGCGCCGTGCTGAATCTGTTGGAGCAGGCGTTCAACGGCAACCCGGGGATGCTCGGCGCCGCAACCGGCACCATGTACGCCCTCAAGGCCCAGGCGCAGGGACTGATGGAGATGTCCGATGGAGGAAGCACAACAGCCGGCCCGACATTCGAGTACGTACCGCCGGAGCTCAGGCGGCCGTGACGCCGGTCTCGTACCTGAATGGGAATTGCTCTGATCGCCTCGGCGATCTCCTGGGCTGTGCGGGCGTTGCCGTCGTGCGATCACCACTTCTACGCCCGTGTTCTGGGCGGCACCGTCGTGCTGAACGAGAACCCATGCATCGTCAGGCTGTCCAATTCGTGGATCATCATGAATCCGGGTGGCCCGCCCACCCCCGACAAGCCCGGAATCTCGGTGGTCGACTACCAGCCCGGCGACACCACCTCGATCTTCCTGAACTTGCGGGTCGCGGACATCCGCGCCTGTTACGAGCAGTGGACGGCGAACGGTGCGCAGTTCTTGACGCCGCCGATCGACCGCGAGTCTGAGATCCGCTGCTACCTGCGGGACCCAGACGGGTACCTCATCGAGATCGGTCAGTCCACTGGACTGTTGCAGGGCACGCGTGCCATGACCCAACCGCACGATCCCACCAGCTGACTCGGCATCGGTGACAGCCCGCACGGCATAGCGTCCTGCGGCGGTGGTTTGGTTCAGCCGCGGTGCCAGTCCCGCAGTTTGGCGGGATTCAGCATGATCCAAAGGGTTGCGGCCCGGGCCTCGTCGCAGCTCACGGCGATCACGGCGACGGCACGCCCGGTCTGGCGGATCACCAGTCCGGCGTGCCCGTTGACGCTCTCAACGGTCAGGTCGGTTCCGGGCAGCAGGGCACGGAGCAGCCGGACGACCTCGGCTGCTCCGTGCACGGGACGGATCGGAGCGGGCACGCGGCCGCCGCTGTCGCACACCGCAACGGCGTCCGCGCCGAGGACGGCCTCGATCGCGGTGACGTCGCCCAAGTGGCAGGCAGCCGCAAGCCGGCGTACGACGTCGTCATGAACGCGCGGCATCGCCCGCCGTGACACCCGCCGGCGGAGCACCCGCCTCCGCGGGTGCCGGTGCGTGCGCGCCGGCCAGGAACGCCTCCCGGGGGTGCTGCACCGAGGCCAGCGAGACGATGTCCCGGCCGAACAGCGCGGCGGTCGCCCAGACCGCGAGCACCCGGACCTTGCGCTCCCACGTCGGCACCGCGAGCACGTGGTAGCCGCGGTGCATCAGCCAGGCCGGGAAGCCCTTGATGACCAGGCGGTGGAACTGGAAGATGCCGCGGCCGAGGCCCAGCGTGGCGACCGTGCCGAGACTGTGGTGCACGTACCGCTTCGGCTCCCGCCCGCGCAGCGTGGCGATGATGTTGCGGGCCAGCAGCTTGCCCTGGCGCACCGCGTGCTGGGCATTGGGCACTGTCGAGACGCCGGTCCGCTCCGCCGCGAGGTCAGGGACGGCCGCGTCGTCGCCGGCGCCCCACGCGTCCGGCACCGGCGCGTCCTCGGTGCCGACCCGCAGGTCGGCGCGGACCACCAGCATCCCGCGCCCGTCGACGGGCAGGTCGCTGTGGTTGTGCACCATCGGGTTCGCAGCGTTGCCGACCGTCCAGACGATCAGCTCAGAATCGAACTCCTCACCGGTGGACAGCACCACGTGACCGTCGCGCGCGGAGAGCAGCTGCGCGTTCAGGTGAACGCGCGCGCCGCGCTTCGTCAGCGAGCGCACGACCCACTCCCCGGGCCCGTCGGTCACCTCGGGCAGGATCCGGTCGCGTGCCTCAACCAGGTGGAAGCTCAGCTCGTCCAGGCTCAGCTCGGGATAGCGCCGGATCAGCGCCGTCCCCAGTGACAGCAGCTCACCGAAGCCCTCGACCCCGGAGAAGCCACCGCCGACGAACGTCACGGTGAGCAGCCGCCGGCGCTCCGGCCCGGGCGGCAGCGTCGCGGCCTGGTCGAAGGCGGTCAGCAACCGGTCGCGGATCGCGACGGCCTCCTCGACATGCTTCATGCCGATCGCGTGGTCGCTCACCCCGGGGATGGCCAGGGTGCGGGTCACCGCACCGGCGGTCACGACGATGATGTCGTACGCGAGCGGGTATTCCCGACCCACGGCCGTGCGCACCGTGACCGTCTTGCGTGCGTGGTCGATCGCCGTCACCCGGCCCGCGATGATCTCCGTCTTCCGCAGGTGCCGGCGCAGTGAGACGGCGGCGTGGCGCGCCTCCACCGAGCCGGCCACCACCTCGGGCAGGAACGGCTGATAGGTCATGTACGGCCGGGGGTCGACGACGATGACCCGCGCCTCGCCCCGGCGCAGCTTCTTCTCCAGCTTCCAGGCCGTGTAGAAGCCGGCGTACCCGCCGCCGACCACCAGGATGGTCCGCACCTTCGTTCCCCTGTCTCTCGCCTTCGCCAATAGAGACCGGGCTGCCCCTTAGTTTGTGACGTCGGCCATGGCGGTGATCTTCTCCGGATTCATCATCCACAGCACCTGGTCGATACCGTCCGCAGAGGCGACGACCGTGACGATCCCGAGGACCGTGTCACCGCGGCGCATGATCGCGCTGGTCTGCCCGTTCGTGGTGACCCACCGCAGGTCCATGCCCTCCCAGTAGTCGGCCGAGAACGCGGCGATGTACTTCGCCACCCGGGCCGCGCCCACGACCGCCTTCCGGGAGACCTGCCGCGCGCCGTTGCCGTCGGAGATGCTCGCCACGTCGGCCGCGAACAACTTCTCCAGCGCTTCGAGATCACCGGTACGGGCGGCCTCGAGGAAGGTTGCCAGCAGCCGGCGCTGCGCGGACTCGGGCACCGGGATCTTCCGCTCGCCGGCGACGTGCTTACGCGCCCGGCTGACCAGCTGCCGCACGGCCGGCTCGGTGGACTCCAGGATTGTGGCGATCTGCCGGTACGGGTAGTCGAACGCCTCCCGCAACACGTACGCCGCCCGCTCCTGCGGAGTGAGCTTCTCCATCAGCATCAGGACCGCGAGCTCGAGCGCCTCCCCGCGCTCGGCGCCCAGGAACGGGTCCGCGCTGGTGTCGACCGGCTCCGGCAGCCACGGACCGACGTACGTCTCGCGGCGCGCCCGCGCCGACTGCAGCTCATTGATCGCGAGCCGCGTCGTGGTCGTCGCCAGAAACGCGCCCGGATTCTTCACCACGCTCCGGTCGGTCGCCTGCCAGCGCAGCCACACGTCCTGCACCAGGTCCTCGGCCTCGCTGGCGCTGCCCAACATGCGGTACGCGATCCCGAACAGACGTGGCCGCACGCCCGTGAAGATCGCCGCCGCCTCGTCGAGATCCCCCACCACTGTCTCCCCCAAGGTCGTTCGCCGCTCCAGGCTAGCCTCCTGTCCCAGATTCCTCGCGGCGCTCGCCCCCAGATACGGACAACCCGAGGACGCCCACGCCGGCTCCGTGCACTACGGCTCGTCGCCGCAGTGGCGGATCGTATCGGTGAGCGTTGCTGCCGTTACTGCAATTCCCTCGCGATCGTCGGTAAGGATGACGCCTCCGCTGTCACTACTGGTCGACGGCTCACCCTTCCGAAGGAGCGGCGCGAGTGACACACCCTTCAGCCCGTGACCGGTTCGCCGCGCTCTTCGGCCAGCATCACCGCCAGGTGTATGCCTACGCGGTCAGCCGGGCCGGACGTGACCTCGCGGACGACATCGTCAATGACACCTTCCTCGTGGCCTGGCGACGGCTCGACGCCATCCCCGCCGACCCGCTCCCGTGGCTGCTCGGCGTGGCGCGCAACGTCGTGCACGAGCGGCATCGGGATGCGGCCCGCCAGCTGCGCCTGCTGTCGCAGGCGTCGGCCGCTGTCGAGGGCGACGTCGCCGAGGCGGTGGCGGAACGAGCGGTGACCCTCGCGGCCCTCGACGCGCTGAACGGCGCGGACCGGGAAATCCTCACATTGGTCGGGTGGCACGGTCTCTCGACCAGGGAGGCCGCGCAGGTGCTCGGCTGCGCCACGCCCACCTTCCTGGTACGGCTGCACCGCGCCCGCAGGCGCTTCGAGCAGGCTCGCGCCGAAGAGTCGGCCGTCGTTGTTCCATCCCGTCCCGCAGAGGAGATTCGCAGATGAACCGACATCGTGGCACCTTGCAGCTGATTGCTGAGGCGCGTCCCGCGGTGCTCGATGACACGCCGGACCGGACCGCCCCGTCCTTCTCCGACCAGCCGGCCCCGGTACGTCCCGCCCGGCGTGCCGCCCGCCGTCTGGTCCTGGCAGGACTCCCGACGGTTGCCGCCGTCGTCGCCGGCATGGCCGTCGTCGTGGCGGCGGCGAACCCGCCGGCTGAGTCGCCGTCGCCCACCGACCGGTCCGTCGCGCCGGCCCAGCCCGTCACGGCCCGGGACATCCTGCTGGCCGCTGCCGAGAGAACCACCACCGGCGCCCCGACGACCGGCGACTACTGGGTGACCACGGTCGAGCTCCACCACGTCTACGACGTCGGCGATTACCAGGTCCTCGGGCGCTCCGAGGTGCAGACCTGGCACGCGCTGGGATCCGGCGGAGATGTCACCTCCGTGGTCCGGTGGCTCGGCGCTGCCCCGGCCACGGATGCCGACAGGGCGACCTGGCGGGCTGCGGGTTCGCCGACGAAATGGGCCCTGACCGGCCCGGAAGGTAGGCGGAGTGGGGGGCGAGAATTGTCGGCCGCACCCGGCCCCCGCGAGGTCTCGGTCATGTCCGACGGCACCTTCGAGCTCGGCGGAACGCGCCTCACCTACGCCCAGGTCCGGGCGCTGCCCACCGATCCGGACAGGCTGAGGGCGTACCTGATCGAGCTGGACGACACCACGGGCCGGAACGGCACCTGGACGCCGGACCAGATCGCGAGGTGGCGGGTGGAGATGCTCTTCTCGCAGTCCTGGACGTTGCTGAGCCAGCTGCCGGTGGCCCCTTCGGTGCGGGTCGCGACCTACCGGATGCTGGCCGGTCTGCCCGGGCTCACCGCGGAGGGGAACGTTCGGGACGCCAAGGGCCGAGCCGGCGCCGGCATCAGCTACGCCTACCGCAACGCGGACGGTAGCTCCGTCAGGACGCGACTCGTCATCGACCCGGACTCGGGATCGTTGCTCGCCCGCCAGGAAAAGTCCGAGGCATCAGTTCTGATCGGCAGCCGCTTCTCGAACGCGGCCCCGCCCCGCCCCTGACGAACAAGGAGTTCGACCGTGCTCAAATCGATCCCATCCCTGGCCGCGGTGATCGCCACCGGCGCGGCGTTGGTGCTGCCGGCGGCCGGCCACGGCGCGGCCGACACGACGCCGTCGCGCGCGGCAGCCGAGACGGCCCCAGGGCCGTACACGGTGACGCTGCGGACCGGTGACCAGGTCACTCTCGCCGACCCGGCCGGGAACAACGTGTCGGTGCGGCCCGGCGCGGGTCGCGCCGGCATGCGGTTCGCGGTCGTGCGGACCGGCGGCAGCGTGTACGTGCTGCCCCGCGACACGATGGCGCAAGTCCGTGCCGGTAGCGTCGACCGGCGGCAGTTCGATGTCGTGAGCCTCGTCCGCGCCCGGTACCGGGGCGTGCCGCAGGTGCCTGCCCAGGTCGCCGCGAGCGAGACCGGCGCGGAGGAGGAGACTCACGAGCTGACCCTCCGCTACCTCGACCGGAACGGCTCGCCCACCCAGGACGCGTTCGCCGCCGTCTCGGGTTGGGGCCGCAACGTGGCGGACTGGCCCGCGGTGGACGCGGACGGAACCTCCACCGTGCGGCTGCCCGAGGGCCGGTACAACCTGGGTGCGTACCTCGGCTCCGGGCCGGAGACCGCCATGCTGGTGCAGCCCGTGGTCGATCTGACCAAAGACCTGACCATCACCCTGGACGCCCGGGCGGCCGGGTCGGTCACCCTGACGGTGCCGGAGCAGTCCGCTCGGATGGGCTTCGTCGACGTCGGTTACAGCTTCTATCCCTCCTACCAGTCCTGGCCGGCGGGCATGTTCCTGACGGGCGACGGCGTATCGGGCGTACGCATCGGGCAGATCGGCGCCGCCGCGGCGCCGAGCGCGATGGTCGGCAGCGTGGCCGCGCAGTGGGCGAAGCCCGACGGCGCTGGCGACTTCACCGACAGTCCCTACCTGTACGCCGTGGCGGAGAGCTTCCCCGGGAGGCTGCCGAGCGGTTTCGCCCGGGACTACCGCGCTGGTGACCTGGTCGCCGTGCACCAGCAGTTCGCCGCGTCGGCGCCGAAGCAGTCCGCGCAACGTACGGTCTCTCCGTTCGTCACCCCGGCCCCGGCCGTCGTCTCTGCGTTGATCGTTCCCACCACGCTGCCCGCCACGCGGGTGGAATACCTCCAGGTCGGTGTGCGCTGGACGGCGGAACTGCAGCCGGGTACCACCGACGACAAGGGGCGTTTCGTTGCGCAGCGACGGCTGTACCGGCAGCCGACCGCCTACCGCCCGGGCGGGGTCCACCGAGACCAGTGGAACGCCGGCCCGACCGGTCCCGCCTTCGGCCAGGAGGGTGAAGCGCCGTGGAAGTGGGCGAGCCGCACCGGCGACGAGATCGCCGTCGGCCTCCCCCTCTACGGAGACCGGGCCGGGCACGCCGGGTCGCTCGTGCCAACCGACAGCTCGCGCACCGCCCTCTATCGCAACGGCGAGCTGGTCGGTGAGTTCGCCCGGTCCGGTAGCGGATCCTTCACCGTGCCGTCGCAGGTCGCCGACTACCGGCTGGAAGTCGCCGACGTCCGCAGCGGCGACGAACTGACTACCCGGCTCAGTGCGGCGTGGACGTTCCGCTCAGGTCACGCCGACGGCGCAGACCCGATCCGGCTGCCCCTCTCGGCGGTGCGGTTCACCCCAGCCCTGGACGCGAACGACGCCGCGCCCGCGGACCGCGCCTTCGCACTGCCGGTGTCGGTCGAGGGCCAGCCTGGCGCACCCGCGCCGCGGATCGCCAGACTTGCCGTCGAGATCTCCTACGACGACGGTGCCACCTGGTCGAAGGCGCCGTTGTGGGCGACGCAGGCCGGCTGGACCGCCACAGTCCGGCATCCCGCCGGGGCCGGATTCGCGTCGCTACGGGCCACCGCCATCGACGCCGACGGCACCACGGTTACCCAGACGATCATCCGTGCCTACCGGTTGGACACCGGGAGCGGGGTCGGCCCCCGCGAGTGATCCGAGGCGCTGATCGCGGACGAGGGCTGTGCCCACGACTTTGAAGGTCTAGGGGATCGGGGGCGCGGCGGCCACCGAAGACGTCGCGGGTCGGGCTCGGGCTCGGGCGTACGCTGCTGGCCGCGGCGGTCATCGGCGACCTCGCGCCCCTGCTGCTGCTGCCGACTCAGCGGGGCGCCTGGCCGCACCGATAGCTCGTGACTGGGGACCGCGACAGGCCGGGGTCGGTACGGAACGGCAGCCGTTTACCGCTGCGATGTACTCAGTAGTGCTTCGGGCAGGTAGGCGGACCGGATGCCCACCTGCCAGCCGTGGGCGAGCTGGGCGAGGGCGGTCAGTGTGACGGCCCCGACCGGTAGGAGACTCTGTGCCGCCGGGTCGGTGCCGACGCTCTCGCGGTGCGTCACGAGGCGTTGCTGAAGGGCCTGCTCAAACGCGGGCTGATTGTCGTCGAGCAGGACGCGCAACAACCGCTGGTCCGGTGTCAACGTCCCCGCGGTGTCGAGCTGCTCGGCCGCACGCGTGCGCATCAGCCCAGGGGTGGCGTAGTCGAGCGTCGCGGTCTCGGCGATGGTGCCGATGTGGCCGCGGCGCGGCACGATCACAAGGCGGGCGTCGGCCGCTGCCGCCAGGCTGGTTCCATTCGGCCATCTCTGTGTCGTTGTTCCAGATCCAGCCCTCACGCCGGTGCAGCAGTCCGTGTGCCAGCACAGGTTGCCGGCACTATTTCCGAGAGGCCACAACGATCTCGCAGCTCAGTCGTGCGCGAGGATATTGATCACGTGGCCGTCCGGATCCCTGACGAAAAATCGTCGCACCCCCCAGGGCTCTTCGGTCAATTCGTGCACGATCTCGGCTCCCGCGGCCCGCGCGGCCTGGTAGCTGGCCTCCACGTCGTCGACCTGAATCGAGGCAACCGGGACGACGGGAGCGGTCGCGTCATGGGTCATGAGACTCAGCTGCACGTGGGGACGCTCAGGGTCCGCCAGTGTCACAATCCAGCCGTGATCCATGACCACCTGCAGCCCGAGAACCTGGGTGTAAAAGGCCTTGGCCGGCCCCAGCGATGTGCTCTTGAGGTCCGGAATGATCCTGCTAACTGGCATGCGTCGATCTTCGTTCCCACCTCGCCGGTTGGCAACACGCCGGCTGGTACCAGGGCTTCCCGCGTCGTCGGGAATCCAGTGTGGTGTGGGCCTCGATAGGCAGTTTGCAGGCGTTGACGCGGCCAGAGCCACAACGGTATCCGTCGTGTGAGCGGTGCGGGCCCAGGACGTTCGGTCGAAGGGGGAACCCTGCGAGATGTGCGGCTTACTGATGATGTGAACCGGGCGTGTGCCCGAAGGCCCGCCGGAAGACGTCGATGAAGGCGCTCGCGGACGCCCACCCGCAGCGCCGTGCCACCGTGGTGACCGGGGTGGCGTGGGCTGCTGGCCCGCACCGCCGGGGCCGACCGTATCGGGGCCGACCCCGCTGCGGCTCAGCAGCTGGCCGAAATCTGCGGGCACCTGCCCCTGGCCCCGCGCATCGCCGGCGCCCGTCTGGCCGACCGGTCGCATCTGAGCGTGCGCGGGCACGTCGACGAGCTGCTCGCGCAGGGGGCGGGTCGCGCAGCTGCGCGTCGACGATGATGACAGCTCCGCCGTCCGGGCCGCCTTCGAACCGTCGTACCTCGCGCTGCCGGCGTCGGCGGGCCGGCTGTTCCGGCTGCTCGGGCTGGTGCCGGCGCCGGCCGGGCTCGCCATGCGCTCGCACGGGTGGCGGCGCGGGTCTCGTCGCCGGGGACCGCAGTCAGCCCGGCCAACGCGGCCTCGTCGGGTGCGAACCAGGCGAGTAGTTCGGCGGCGTACCCGGCCAGCTGCGCCGGGTCGGTCAGTTGATCCATTCGGCGGTTCTACCAGCAGCGGGCAGGGAGCCAACAGGAGCGGCTGACATCACTAGTTGACATCAACGATGGCGGCCGAAGCTCGCCCGAGTCGTTCCCCGTCGCCGACGATGCTCTCGATCCGGCGAGCACCGCCCCTCATATGTAACGCCGGCCAGACCGACGACGCCGGATGAGCGGAGTCAGTTGATCTCCAGCGCGGCCCTTGCCGTTCGCGAGGTCGCACCTGCGACACCTCAGACCGACTACGCGCAGAGTCCCCTGAGTCGCGGTCGCCTTCCGGGCAGACGGCTGGCGGACATCGAGAACCATTGGAGGAGTAGGAATGCGAACGCCATTCAAGCGGGCAGTGTTCGGTGCCATCGCGGTGGCGCTGCTCGGCGGGCTCGGACTCACGTCCTGCGCAACTCCGGGCCGGAACGGCACGATGGACGCCGGGCAGGCTCCGGTCGATACCTCGGTGACCGGCGCTCCCGGACCGACTGACGCCGCAAGTCTCTCCTCATCGCCTTCGGCTAGTCCCTCCTCATCGCCTTCGGCTAGTCGGTCCCCGTCGCCTTCGGCGAGCCGGTCCACGAAGGCATCTCCCAGCCGGTCGCCGTCGCACGTCCCGACAAGCAAGGCCGCGACGCCGGCCGCGGAGAGCAACATCGCCTCCCGGCTACACACCATTCCGGGCAGCACCCGTCAGCTCATCGTCGTCCACAGCAGCGGCTACGGTACGAGCGTCGCGACCCTCGAGACGTTCGAAAAGGTCAACGGCGTGTGGCGGCCGAAGTTCGGGATGATGAGCGCGCGGATCGGCACCAAGGGGTTCAGCGACAGCCATGTGGAGGGCGTCCCTACGACGCCCACAGGCGTCTATGGCATCGGCTCCACCATGTACGGCGTGTACGCCAACCCTGGCGTCAAGTACAGCTACCACCAGCTTGTGGCGAACGACTACTGGGATGAGAATCCCAGCTCGTCTACGTACAACAGCTTCGTGCATGGCACGAACCCGGGCGGGTACAGCGAGGCGCTGTGGCAGACCGTGCCGCAGTACAACTACTTCGCGGTCATCAACTACAACATCCCGGCGAGGGCAGCCACCCCGGCCCGCGGCAGCGGCATCTTCCTACACGTCATGGGGAGCGGAGGTACCGCCGGTTGTGTCTCGTTGGCACAGTCCAACCTGCTCCAGGTACTGGCGTGGCTGCAACCGGACGCATCTCCACGCATCGTTATGGCGCCCAGCCAGAACCTCGACCGTTACTGACCGTCCCAAGGGGCCACGCGGTCCGCTCAGCAAGCCGATTTGTCTAGTCCCACCACATGGTTGACGAATCCGTCCCACCAGATGCTTGACGGGTGACCTAGGTCATTGGCTCGGGCTGTGGTCCTTCCGCCGAGCCTGGTGTGACGTGGTTATCCAGATAATCCGTCTCGTGCTGAGGATCCCGCCGTTCGTCTCGACGCGGATCAGGTGTTGCGGATCCAGTTCTGGATCCTGGAGACGCTGCCGGTACTCGGCTGTCACGTCAGGCCGATCCTCCGATCGAGGTCATCATCACCAAGCATTTCGCCGACGAGGTGCATCCGCCGCTGCTCGGAGCAGGTGGAAGCGGTCGCTGGTTGCCGGTTCCGGGTGACGGCTAGCGCGGACTGACAGGAACGGCGAGACGGGAGACGTCACCGGTTGCGCTCCGGGACGCCCCGCAGATGCGGGGCGTCCCGGAGAACTCGCCGTCGAGTGCCTTGATGGCGACGGGCCGGCCGACCGCTGATACCGATCGCGGCAGTGAGCGTGGAGGCGAGCATGCGGCTGAGGCGGTCGCTCTCGTCGGTGCTGACGAACTGGACGCCCTCGGTGATCGCCTAGCCGTTCCAACGGGATCAGGGGGAGTGCGATGTCGTAGATGCGCCGGGTCAACGGCTCGACCTTCGCGCTGACCAGGGGGAGGACGCCGAGGTCGACGACCGTGGCGGCCATTCCTCCCGGGCCCGTACGGCCAGGCGCCGGGACGACGCCGCCCACGGCGTCTCGTCGGCGGCCGGCCATCGGATCACGTCGACCGAGTCCAGGGCCCGCAGGCGGCGGAACCACGGACGCGACCACCACCAGAGAACCTGCAGGACCGGCCGACGAGATCGCCCCACATCGCGTCAACGTCCTGCACCCCCGGCGCCGTCGGCGGCAGTCCGAAATGGTGGGACGCCGAACATCCGGCGGCCGCCCGCACTCCGATCGGCCGGCTCGTGACTCTTTCCGAGATCGTCGACGCGACCCGCTTCTTGTTGGGCAACGGTGGAGTCAACGCCCACGAGCTGTACGTCGACGGTGGTGTCCGGATTACCTGATCCACTC
This sequence comes from Micromonospora sp. NPDC023888, assembly GCF_040639415.1. NCBI lineage: Bacteria > Bacillati > Actinomycetota > Actinomycetes > Micromonosporales > Micromonosporaceae > Micromonospora > Micromonospora sp. NPDC023888. The sequence continues at coordinate 12,713 of NZ_JBEZZW010000069.1, forward strand.
GGTGCCCGGCGCGTCTCTTGATCCCATTTCCGTCGTAGGAAGGCAAGTCCCGTGTGGACACCTCTGGTGCGCGCCGCCCTATTGCCTGCAGATTATGCAGTGGCGTTAGATCCACACTCCCGGACCGAGGCGGCACCTATTTCGATGCGAAGAAGGAAGCCGGGAAGACTTCGATGGAAGCCACGCGTGCGCTGAGACAGCGACTGTCCACGGCCGCGTTCGCGCTGTGGAGTCCAGGCGCTGCCGCGGCCGTCGCCAATCGGGTTCTGTGCACTGACCTAAAGTCCTCTACACCGACGTGAGACCCCGGTGGTCAGCCGGGTAGCGCTGTCGAGGAGCGGGACAGCGTGAACCGCTGCTCGACTATCCGATCCGGGCGTGGATGAGGTCGGCCAGTTCCTCGGTCGCCTGGTGGCACGCCTTGGAGTAGCGGGTGAACTGCGGGAACCCGTGCGTCAGGTCGGGGTTGTGGACGTAGGTGAGGTCGTTTCCGGCCGCGGCGAGCTTGCGCGCGTAGGCGTGGCCGACGTCGCGCAGCGGGTCGAAGCCGTTGGTGACCAGGATCGTGGGCGGCAGGTCCGCGTGGGAGGGCGCGTTCAACGGGGTGATGTACGGGTCGCGGCCATCGTCGGTGTTCTTGAGGTAGTTGCGGACCATCTCGTAGATGCCGTTGGTCTCCAGGTACAGGCCGCTGCGGTTCTCACTACCGGCGAACGTGTCGCCGGGGAACGCGGCCTCGGGGAACAGCGGGACCTGCAGCGCCAGCTGCGGGCCTCCTTCGTCGCGCAGCTTCAGCGCGACGACGCACGTCATGTTGCCGCCGGCCGAGTCGCCGCCCAGCGCGATCTTCGCTGGGTTCACCCCTTGCTCAGCGGCATGGTCGAAGAGCCAGCGGACGAAGTACTCGATCTCATCGATCTGCACCGGGTACTTCGCCTCCGGCGCGAGCTGGTAGTCCACGACATAGGTGGCGATTCCGGCGCGCTCGGCGATGACCCGCATCGCGCTTTCGAACTCGTCCAGGGTGCCGTAGGTGAAGCCGCCGCCGTGGATGTAGACCAAGGCCCCGATGGGGTCGCTGGTCGGGCGCGTCGGCGTGTGCCGGCGCACGGTCAGCGACCCGTGCGGGCCAGGCAGCACCAGGGTGTCGACCGCTCCGATGGGCGGCCATGGGCCCTTGCCCAACACGGTGTGATCCCGTCGACCCTGGGCGATCGACACGTCAGCGCCGAGCGTGGGACCGGTCGGCAACCAGGCAGCGAGCTCAGGGTCCAGGCTGCCCCGGCCAACGGACTCCGGAATCGTCGTTCGGTCGTATACCGGCATAACCCCTCCAGTTGTCTGTCCTTCGAACGGTCCTGTAGACGATGCTCGGCCGGGTGCCGGCCGGCGCCCTTGAGTGCGATTTTGGGATGGTCAGGCCGCCAACCCATGCAGTGTCAGCCGGCCACAGGTGACCCCAGATCACCCGGATAGCGCACGAGTCGCCAGCTGGACCGGCCACGCCGATGGGTCTGGCGGGTGACAAGGACATCGCCCGCCAGACCTCAGCGGAGGCCGACGTTGGTCAACGGGCGTATCCGCCGTCGGCCATGATCGTTTGTCCGGTAACGAAAGCGGCGTCGTCGCTGGTCAGGAACGCGATCGTCCCGACCAGGTCGTCCGGCAGGGCGTTGCGCTTGATCGCCTGGGCCTGGGCGATCGCCTCGAGGGCCTCCGGCGGGTGGATCTCCCGCACGCCCGGGGTGATGGTTAGGGTCGGCCCGACCGCGTTGACGGTGATACCGAACGGGGCGAGGTCGTTGGCCAAACCCCTGCTGAACCCGATGTCGCCCATCTTGCTCGCCATGTAGTGCGACAGGCCGGGAGCCGCGGTGATGATCGAGTTCGAGGTCAGGTTCACGATCCGACCCCAACCACCCTTCTTCATCCCCGCCAGGACGGCCTTGACCATCAGGAACTGCGAGTCCAGGTTGACCGCGAGCACCCGCCGCCACTTGTCGTAGTCGAGCTCCTCAATCGTGTAAAACGGGAAGATGCCGGCGTTGTTCACCAGGATGTCCACCTTCCCGAACCGGCCGATGGCCTCCGCGCCGGCGGCGGCGGTCTGCTCCGGGTCGGACACATCCGCCGTGAGACCAATCGCTGTGTGACCACCACTCGTAAGCAGGTCCACCGTTTCTTCCGGGTTCTTCAGATCGATCGCGACGACCGTCGCGCCGCGCTCACCGAGGTTACGGGCGACAGCCTGACCGATACCCCGTCCAGCACCGGTGACGACAGCCACCCGGCCTTCATGGGTGGGAAAAACAGACACGGTACAACTCCTTTGTCGAAACCTCGGTCGCTGTGGCTCTTGTGCCACGCGACAACGCTTTGGACGTCCAGCGGTGGTACAGCCGCCGAACTTGCTAGGTGCGTCGGCCCTTCAGTGCCTGGCATCGCCGCGATCCGCTTACCCTGAAAAATGCCAGCGGCACGTGCGATGTCATCGACTGAAATCTCCCCCTGCATGCCCGCGGCGGACGTGCTCGTCACCGTTGCGACGACCACTCGGACACCGCGACATGGGCAATGGGGGATCCCGCCGACCCACTAAGATGCAGACATGGGTCTGAATCAGCGGGAACACCCTGTTCGCAGCCGGCGGTCAGCCGACAGCGGGCTCAGGCAAACTTCTGGGTGATTGTCTTGTATTCGAGGAAGTGGTCGATACCGCCGGGGCCGTTCGCATGGCCAACGCCGCTCTGCTTGTAGCCACCGATTTCGAACTGGTTCGGGAGCTGGCCCCAGTCGTTGATCCAGAGCATGCCTGCCTGCACCTTCCGGGCAACCCGCAGCGGACGGTTCACGTCGCTGCTCCAGACGCTCGCGCCCAGGCCGTACTCGCTGTCGTTAGCGAGCGCGATCGCTTCCTCCTCGGTGTCGAACACCTGGATTGTCTGGACCGGCCCGAACACCTCCTGCTGAACGATCGGCAGCGATGAGTCGGTGACCTCGAGCAGGGTTGGCCGGTAGAACGCGCCCTTGGCGAGATCGCCATCCGTTACGGGTCCGCCGCGCACGACCGGGATCGCACCGGCGGCGATGGCCTCCTCGACCATCCGGTTCACACGGTTCACGCTGGCCTTGTCGATCAAGGCACCCATGTCGTTGGAGCGGTCCACGCCGGGGCCGACCTTCACGTTGGACAGACGCTCTGCCAGTCGCTGCTTGACAGTTTCGTAAACGCCACGCTGCACGATCAGTCGGCTGGCGGTGATGCAAAACTGCCCGGTGAAGATGGTGAGCGACTTCTCGATGACCATGAGCGCCAGCTCGAGATCCGCGTCATCAAACACGACGTGCGGGGTCTTGCCGCCGAGTTCGAGTCCGACGCGCTTGATGTTCTTCGCGGCCGCGGCGCCGATGGCTCGGCCGGTCGGGGTACTGCCGGTGAACATGATCGCCGGGACGTCCGGGGTGTCCACCAGCCACTTCGCCGCTTCGCTGCCGCTTTCGGTGATCACGTTGACCACGCCGGCCGGAAGGCTCGGTACATCTGCAAAAACTCGGCTGATTGCCTCGTTGAGCAGCGGGGTCTGTCCGGGTAGCTTGACCACCGCGGTGCAGCCGGCGGCGAGCGCTGGGGCGAGGTCGCGGGCCATCAGAGCGCTCGGCGAATTCCACGGAGTGATGACGGCCGTAACGCCGACCGGTTCCCGGACCACCATGGTGTGCTTGCCGGGCTCAACCTCCATGACTCGACCGTAGGTGGTTTGCGCCAGGGCGGCAGCGGTGGTGAAGTTGCCCTTGGCGAAGCTGACCTCGAACTCGGCCTCACCGATTGTCTTGCCGTTCTCCAAGGTGGTGAGATCGGCGAGTTCGCGCTCGTGCCGCGCGAAGGACGCCGCGATCTCCAGGAGCACCTTGGTGCGGAACTCCATGTCGTTCGCCCAGTTGGTGTCGCGGAAGGCAGTCGTCGCTGCCCGTACCGCCTGCTCGGCTTCATCGCGGCCGGCATCGGCGTAGCGGCCGACAACCTCGCCGGTAGCGGGGTTGATGCTTTCCCCGTGCTGCGCCGAGTCGACCCACTTGCCGTTGATCCAATGCAAAGCTGTCTTGTTGGTGCTCATTCTCCTTACCTTCCCATGATTAGCGACATCGTGGCACCGCGGGCAGCGCGGACATTGTCGTCTTCGTCGGCGATTGCGATGGATTCCGCGATCCGTCGGAATGCAACTAGGCGTCCGTGGAGCCAGCATGTAATGACCGTCACCGATTCTCGTTATCCCGTGCAGCGAAAGTCGGTACCAGTCGGGTCTGTGGTTTCGCATTACAGCGACGGTGCCAGCAAGAGATTTCCGCACGCCCTCACGTCCCAAGGACACGCCCAACACCATTTCGTTGGGAGCTCTTGGCCTAGCGCAGTGGGGTGTGTGCGGGGTCGACGGGCTCAGCCGGCGGCGGAGGCGGGGTGCCGTCGCCGAAGGGGCGGCCGCCCAGTGTTTCCCGGCCGTGCGGGGTGAGCCAGTTGGA
>NZ_JBEZZW010000070.1:0-17107 GCF_040639415.1 Micromonospora sp. NPDC023888
CGCGTCCCACGCTCCGGCCTTCTGGGTTCTCGCCGATATCGAGGGCAACGAGGCTTGTGTGACGACCTGGCAGGGCCGAGACGACTCGTAGACCGGGCTGACCGGGCCCGTCAAAGGTTGCGGCACTGGAACCACTGCTGCCACGCCGCCCCGTCGTCAGGGCGGTCGGCGCTGTCGATGACGTGTGGTGGCGTCACCCGTCGGTTGACGTGTCGACTACGGCCCAGCCTCGGCAGTCGGGGTGCGTGGCGCGATGCTGACGCGCCCAGAGGCCAACATCGAGTTCCCGTCGACGACGCGGAACGGCCGCGAGTTGCAGGCGACGCAGTAGGTGGAGGTTGGTGGGCAACGCTGCGATGTCCGTTGCACGGAGGCGAGGGTGGTCGACGATGAGGGTTCCGTCGTTCATGGTCACCAGGGCCCGGTACTGACGAAGATCGTTTGGACCGTCGGGCTGAAACAGCGTCTCCCCCTGGCGGCTGGGACGGAGGATGTGTCGCCCCTGCGGGTGGAGATGGCTGAGGAACCATTCGATGAAAGCCGCGCGTGCTGGCCGGTATGTGGGGTCGTGGCGATCGACTGTGCGGGCTTGGCGCACGAGGTTGGCGAGGGTGGTCGAGTCGACCGCGAGGAACGTCTGCGGATCGCGGGGTAACTGCCAGTGCTTCCAGCCGGGCCGCGTGTCGGGTGCGGTCGCGGGCCCCGGGAGCTGCGGTGCTTGTTCCAGAAACGCGGTGTCGATACCCGCGTGGGCGAAGCGCTTACACAGCCAGGAGCGCTGGAAGTCGTTGGCGGTCTGCCATGTGTAGACGAGCGCGTCGTACTCGCCGGCCGGCCGGGGTTGGTCGGCGCCGGGCAGGTTGTGGCAGACGTCGGCGATGAGCCTGATCTCGGCGAGGTGCCCGTCTGGATGCTTCGAGCTGTCGGGCCTCGATGCCAAAGCCCGGATTTCGACAAGCGCGGCTGACAGCAACACCGCGATTGCTACGCGACGCTGATCGCGTGACCACCCGTTGCGTGGCGTCCGGCGTATGTGCACGGCGGAACGATATCCCTCGTCGTCAGGCGAAGACCCGGATGACATCGAAGCTCCATGGCAAGTCCGCCGATCTCCACGAGGTTGTGCGGTCGCCGGATGAGCGTGGGGTGGTGCGCTCGGCACCACCCCACGCTCAGCTAGCCACTACTCCCAGGCGCTCTGCTGGGTGTAGACGAGGTTGCCAGGGATGGCAGTGCCGTTGGTGCTGTACTCGGTGTACGACCAGAAGTCGCCCTCGGGCAGCGGCTTGTTCGGCTTCAGCGTGAACCCCTGCGTCGAGCCGCGCTCGACCGTGCGGGGAAGCGTCAGCGTGGCACCCGAGTACTTCGCGTTCTGGCCGATGATGGCGTGACCGAACTGGAAGTCGACGACCGGGGCACCGGGGAACTGGGCGAACACGTACGCGGTGTAGTGCCCCGCCTCGGGCAGGAACTTGTACGCCTGCTCCGCGCTGGTCCAGAACCTGTCACTGCTGTAGATGAGCTTGTCGCCCTTGTACAGGTAGAGGTCCAGGTTCGTGTTCGGGTCGTCGGTGTTGGCTTCCACGATGATGCCGGCGCTGTTCGCCGGCACGGTGAAGTCGAACTTCTTCACCCCGCTGGCGTCCGGGTCGAACACGCCGCCGTAGACACCGGCCGGAATCGAGTACGACGCGCGCTGCATCGGCGTGTAACCGGTGCTGCGACCGGCGAGCGGTCCGGTGAAGCCGGGCTGGATCGAGCCGGAAACACCGCTTGTCATCCGGCCGAACTCCTCACCGTCGTCACCGTACGGCCGGGGCATGATTCCCCACGGCCGGGCGGCGACCGGGATGCGGGCGCTGTGGGCCTTGCCGCGCCAGCCGATCGAACCGGTCACGTACCGATCCCAGGGCGCGCTGCCGCGGCGCAGCGTGATGGTCACGGTCGCGGACTTGCCGGGCGCCAGCGTCACCGACGCCGGGGTCACGGTGACCTTCATGCCGTCCAACCCGGACACCGACGAGCGGTAGGTCTCCCGCTCCTTGCCCACGTTGGTCAGGGTGCGGGTGAGCGTCACCGGGCGGGTCCCGTCGTACTCGCGCAACGAGATGGCCGGCAGGTTGAGCTCCTTGCCGTCCGGCACGGCCGTCTCGCTGAAGGCGACCAGGTCCGCCGCGGTGGGCTCGATGACCAGTCCGGGGTCGGTGGCCCCGGCCAGGTTGATGAAACCGCTGCCCTGGTCGAGGGGGCTGCTGGTGCCGACCGTGTCGGTGGCGGTGGTCCGCAGCGCGGAGGCGACCGCGCCCGGCGACCAGGTCGGGTGCGCGGCACGCAGCACCGCCGCCGCGCCGGCCACGTACGGCGAGGCCATCGAGGTGCCCGAGTACGCGTCGTACTGCCGCCCGAAGTTGCCCGCCGGCGAGACCGCGGCGATGATGTCCGCACCCGGCGCGACCAGGTCCGGCTTGAGGACGCCGAGGGTCACCTTGTCCGGGCCGGTGGAGGAGAAGTCCGCGACGCTGGGCACGCCGGGGACGCTGGAGCCGTCACCGCCGGTGCGCAGAGACACCTTCGCGTCGGTGGGGTGGCGCATCAGGTAGTTGAACAGCGTGCCTGCCTGCTTCTCGGTCGGCAGGTAGACGACCGGGAAGTTGAAGATCGAGTTGATCCGGTAGTTGCCGACCGGCTCGAACACCACCATCGCCGCGCCGCCCTTGGCCTTGATCTCGGCGGCCGAGCCGAACATGTCGGACAGCGCGCAGGCGACCACCTTGCCCTTGATCTTGGCCGGGTCGAGGCTGCCCGGTTCGCAGTAGACCGCACCCAGGTCCGGTGACCCGGCCTGCTCGCCGAAGACCATCGGCCGTAGATCGCCACCGGGCAGTGCGTCAAGCGAGCCGCCCACGAGCTTGGTGCCGTCGCCCAGCTTGACGGTGGCCTCGTCGAGGTTCGTCACCGCCGCGCCGACCGTGGTCACCCACGGTGCCGCGTTGCTGATGGCGCCGCTCACGATGCCGGTGTTGCCGGCCGAGGCCGCCACGAAGACTCCGGCCAGGGTGGCGTTGAGGAAGGCGATGCCGATGGGGGTGTTGGCCTCCCAGTCGCCGAGGTCGCTGCCGATCGAGAAGTTCAGGACCTGCACCCCGTCGGCGACGGCCGCGTCGATGCCGGCGATGATGTCGGCGTCGAAGCCCATGCCGCCCCAGAGCACCTTGTAGACGGCGATCTGGGCGTCCGGCGCCACGCCGGAGACGGGACCGAAGCGCCGACCGTCGATCGTGACGTTCGGGATCGGCAGACCGGCCGCCGTGGACGCCGTGTGCGTGCCGTGCCCGGCCATGTCGCGGGGAGACAACACCTCACCCTCGGGCACCGAGCCGCCGCCCGCCAGCCACGTGTCGGCGAAGTACCGGGCGCCGACGATCTTGCCGTTGCAGTGCTCGGCCACGAAGGCGACACCGGTCTGGCAGGTGCCGTGCCAGGTCGCGGGTGCCGGCATCTTCTTGGCGAACGACGCGCTCTCCGGCCAGATGCCGGTGTCCAGGACGCCGATCACCATGCCCGCGCCCGTGCCGGGGCCGGGCTTGACCGGCTTGCCGGAGGGAGCTTGCGCCGGGTCCTGCTCCGGCGTGGCCGGGGCGGTCTCGGCCGGAGCGCCGGGTGCCGGTGCGGCGGGGGTCGGCGCGGTGGGCGGCGGCGTCCTGGTGCCGAGGGCCCGCGAGGCGGTCACCGCGCGGACGCGCTTGTCCGCCCGCAGGGTGGTCACCTGCTCGGCGGTCAGCTTCGCGGAGAACCCGTTGAAGGCAGTGGTGTACGCCGCGTTGACGGTGACCCCGGCGGCGGCAGCGACGGCCTTGCGCTGCGCGTCCAGGTGTCCGCGGTAGGCCCGCGACGGCGCCGACGTCACGTCCAGTCGGGTGCCCGCCTCCGGACGGGTCCGCGCCAGGCCGGACACACCGCCGGCGTACGCGGTCAGCGGGTCCTCGGCCAGCTCGACGACGTACATGCCCGAACCGGTCGCGTCCGTCGTGGCCCGCTGGCTGGCCGCGTTCCGGCCGTCGGGTCGGCGATCGGCCCCGTCGGTCAGGGTGACCCGCTTGTCGTGCCCGGCGGTGAAGTAACCGGTGGTGCCGCTGCCGTTGCCCGATGCCCCGCCGGGGGCCGCCGACGCCGCAACCCCGGTGGTGCCGGTGATCAGGGCGACGACAAGTGTCGGTATCGCTAGTCGTCGCAGCCTGTTTCCGCTCGTGCCTGTAGCCACGAGGCTCCTTTCGATGGCTCCCTTGTGGAGCTGTTCCTCGACCACGATCCGCTCATGGGAGCGCTCCCCCACCTAAGCCGCCGACGGTTAATCGGCGGTTTGCGCGGTGTTACGGATCGCTGGTGCGTATAAGATCACGTTCCGTCGGCCACGCCTAGATCATGTTTTCCCCGATGCCGCCTGAGCAGGGTGGACACCCCGGCGAGCCCTCGTCGGCGCGATCGGTGGCACCATGGGCAACGACCTACCCTGACCGTCACCCCGGGGCGCTGACGGCTGCGTCAGCTACGCCGCCACCCGCACGACCGAGAGCGGGACCCGAGAGTACGCAGTGGATAGCCCTGCCTGCGTCAGGGACCGAGTCGCTCGTTCAGAAGTCTTGCCTGATCCTCGCGATGTTCAGATCCAGCAGGGGGCCGAAGAATCTGGTGAAGTCTTCCAGACAGTCCGATCGGAAGATTTCCCGCGCGCCATCGAGGATGGCAACTGTTCCGGATGGCAGGTCGAAGAGGTAGCCGACAACCTCCTCGTCCCTGATGAGAACGAAGACCTGCGGCACTTCCGCCACGACAACCGTCGGGATCTCAGGTGTCGGCAGCTTGCTCGCGGGCCGCAGCTCTTCTGGCTCGCCACAATTCTCAGTCACGTACGCCTCCTCTTGAGGCACCCCGATACGCCGGTCCCGACGGGTAGCCGGCTCTCAGGCCTCCTCGAAGCCGGATTGTCTTGGGACAATCTATGCGAGATAGTGTGGGGACAATCTGACACGGAGTCAAGGATCGTCACGGGACAACCGGGAAGGGTGTGGACGTGCCGGTGCACTCGCGCTACCTGAACATCGCGTCCATGATTCGAGAGCGGATCGAGGCCGGAGAATGGGAGCCGGGAGCGCGGCTCCCGACCCTCAACGATCTCGCCGCCGCGTACGACGCAAACCGCGACACCATCGGGCGGGCCATTGCCCTGCTGGAGACAGAGGGCTACGTGTGGGCCGTCCAGGGGCGGGGCATTGCCGTTCGATACGGCACGATGCGCCCACGTCGGCCCCGCGGCGACCTGGTCAAGCGCAACGAGCAAGCGACCGGATACTCGTTCCCTTCAGCAAGCAGCCAGGAGGTTTGGGTTCGCCACGGCAAAGCCGTCAGCGCGCCGGCCACACTGGACGATCCCCGCATCGCCAAGCTTCTTGGAGTGGAGCCCGGCACTGAAGTGCTTCGTCGGTTTCGGGTAACCGGACCAGCGTCCGAAGCCCCATTCCAGATCAACATCTCGTGGATCCACCCACGCGTCGCCGACATCGTCGCCGACCTGGACGCGAACCCGGCAGCAGGCGAGTGGTTGCATCACATCGAGAACGCTGGACACTGGCCCATTGGTTGGATGGAGATTCATCGCGCCCGGATGCCCAGCAAAAGCGAGGCAGCCCTCTTGGAGATCCCCACCAACCTGCCCGTACTGGAGATCGTGCGCGTCGGCACCTCGGGAGGCGACAAGAAGCCTGTCGAGGTGACCGAGTACGTCGTGGCGAGCGACCGAGTCGAAACGGTCCACGTCTTGCACCGCGACTCGAACGCCAAGGAGCCGTGGCCCGACACCGGATCGACGAATGGGTCATGACCGTGGCCCTCACCTTCGAAGCCGCCAGCCGGACACACCAGGGCCTCGTCCGCAAACGGAACGAGGACTCCCACAGCCAGGGGCGGTTTCTCTACGTCGTTGCAGACGGCCTCGGTGGCCACGTCGCCGGTGACATCGCGAGCAGCACAGCCATCGCTGCCGCGAAGGCGTACGACCGTCCGGTAGATCCGGAGGATCTTGCTGACGTCCTGGGACGGGCCATCAACGACGCGAGCGAGGCGTTGCGCCGAAAAGTCCGTGAGGACCCGAAGCTGGCTGGGATGGGAACCACGTTTGTCGCTCTGCTGCGGTCCGGCAGTCACGCGGTCGTGGCGAACGTCGGGGACTCCCGCGCCTACCTGATCCGACGCCGCGGCTCCCACGACAACGCCATGGTCCCGATCACTGAGGATCACACCTACGAACACCTCGTCGCCGGCGCCGAGGAGGTGCCGAACCTCCCCGAGAAGCTGGCCCGCTTCCTCGACGGCCGGGACGACGGCCGGTCGGCGGACCTGACGCCTCTCCAACTCCAGCCCGGCGACCGAGTCCTGTTGTGCTCTGACGGACTGAGTTCGTACGTGCCGCACGAGCAGATACGAGTTGCGCTCGACTCCGACGGCACCCCAGGGGATATCGCCGACCAACTCGTGGCCTTGGCACTCGACCTGGGCGGGCACGACAACGTCACGGTAATCGTCATCGACGTGCCCCGGCGCTAACGCTCCCCCGCCCGACACAACCCCGGTGGCTCAGCCGGTGAATTCGTCGACGCCGAGGGCGAAGTCCCAGTGGCCAACCCCGTTGCCGGCCAGGCCCACCGTGACCACGCCCATTCCTTCCAGCCAGTGCGCCATTTTCAGACCGCCGACGTCCAACGGGCGCAGCCCGAGGCTCTCGATGAATGCCGCCACGCCCGCCTTGGCCTGCGCATCATCGCCGGCGATGAAGACGTTGGGCCGGCCCTTCTCCAGGACACCACGGAAGATGGTGTTGAATGCCTTCACCACGCTGGCGCTCGCCGGCGCCACCTTTGCGACTTCCTGCGCGATCGAGGTCTCGTCGCTGTGGGCCAGCCCGTCGAACGTGGCGTTGAAGGGGTTGCTGATGTCGACGATGACCTTGCCTGCGAGGGCGTCTCCGTACGTGGCGACGACGGGAACGACAGCGTCGTACAACAGGGCCGTGATGACGATGTCCCCGGCCGGGACGGCGCCCCACCTGCCCGTCGTCGCGCCACCGCCCAGAGCCTTGGCCAGGTCGTCGGCCTTGGACCGATCGCGTCCCATGACCTCGACGGTGTTGCCGCCCGCCACCGCGAGCGTGCCGATGGTACGGGCCATGTTCCCCGTACCGATGAGGGTGATGCTGCTCATGAGGTGTTCCCTCTTCCTGTCTCGATCCCGTTGACCGCCGAGCCTTCGATCAGCAGCCGGAGGAGTGCGGCGTGGCTCAGATGGCGGTGGTGCCGCCGTCGGCGACCAGTTCCAGGCCGTTGACGTAGCTGGAGTCGTCGGAGGCGAGGAACAGGGCGACGGAGGCGATTTCCTCGGGGCGGCCCATCTTTCCGCGGGGGATGAGGGACTCGAATGCGGCCCTGGTCGCCTCGTCGAACAGTTCTTCCTGTTTGGCGGTGGCGACCTGGCCGGGAGTCAGGACGTTGACCCGGATCTTGCGGTCGCGCAGTTCGTTGAGCCAGACGCGGGCCCAGGCCTGCTGGACGGCCTTGCTTCCCGCGTAGAGGCTCCAGCCGGGGAAGGCGCCGAGGAAGGCGTTGGAGCCGGTCATGAAGATCGAGCCGTTGTCGTTGATCAGCGGCAGTGCCTTCTGCACGGTGAACAGGGTGCCGCGCGCGTTGAGCCAGAAGGCGCTGTGGAACTGCTCCTCGGTGATCTCGCCGAGGACGGCGGGTTCGCCCATCCCGGCGCTGGCCCAGAGCACGTCGATCGAGCCCTTTTCCCGCTTGACGGTGTCGTACAGGCGGTCCAGGTCGTCCAGGTCCGCCGCGTCACCCTGGACGGCGGTGACCTTGCGGCCGATCAGCTTGACGGCGTCGTCGAGTGCTTCCTGCCGCCGGGCCTGGATGAAGACGTGGGCTCCTTCCTCGACGAACAGTTTGGCGCCGGCCAGTGCCATGCCGGTGGATCCGCCGGTGATCACCGCTACCTTGCCATCGAGCTTTCCCACGATCACTCCGTTGAATTGAGGGGCATCCGAAGCAGTTCGGCTCTTAACTACACCGAGCTGTGTACGTAACCTAGCCGGCAGTCGGTCCGGGCGCAAGCTACGTACACCGATCGGTACCAACCGGTCTATACTGGGGGGATGACGGAGTTGGAGAAGGGCCCCCAGGGCCGGCGCCGGGGCAGGGGCGCACGCGAGCGCATCCTCAGCGCGTCACAGCAGCTCTTCCGCGATCACGGCATCAACCGCACCGGCATGGACCAGCTCTGCGCCGTGGCCCAGGTGTCCAAGCGCACCGCCTACCAGCACTTCACCAGCAAGGACGAACTCGTCGCCGAATACCTGCGCCGATTCGATCCCGACGTCATGCCCGGAGTGTTCGACCGCACCGACCTCACACCCCGCGAACGACTCCTCGCCGCCTTCGAGATGCCCGCGTCCACGCCCCTGTGCCCCTACATCGCGGCGGCCGTCGAACTACACGACCCCCAACACCCCGCATCCCGGTACGCACGCGACTACAAGATCGCCATCGCCGCGCGGCTCACCGAAACCGCCCGCGAAGCCGGTGCCACGAACCCCGAACAACTCGGCGAACAACTGGCGCTGCTCATCGACGGAGCCTCGGCCCGCACCCGAGTCCTCAACAGCGAATCCTTCCCCACCGCCGCCGCCATCGCCGCCATCCTCATCGACAACGCCATCCCCGCGTCATCTCCTCGGCAGCCCAGCGACGACAGCGGAACTACCGGGCCTGCTCCCGTTCCGGTGGGAGGCACATGACGGCCCGATCACGCCTCGTCCGCCGGCAGACGCCGTCGAGTTCGGCGCGGCCGGAGCGGTAGCTGCCGGGACTCGGGCTGGAGCGACGGGTGGCCTACTGCCGTTGTCGCACTAGGCTTCCGAAATGCTGATCATCGAAGGCGCGGGCCGGTGGACCGCACCCACCGGGGCCGCCAACGACTGGGTCGAACAGCTGAGAGTGCCGGACCTGTCGGTGGGCACGTACTGCATCCCGGCGGGCGGTCGTGACGACCAGAGCCCGCACACCGAGGACGAGATCTACGTGGTCACCGCGGGTCGGGCCCGGATCGTGACCCCGGACGGCGCGGCCGAGGTGGGCCCGGGTTCGGTGATCTTCGTGCCGGCCGGCGAGGAGCACCGGTTCGACGAGATCACCGAGGACCTGGCGCTGCTTGTGGTGTTCGGCCCGGCGTACGGCTCGCGCGCTCCGGATCAGCGGGTCGAGTAGGGCAGACATGCCGGCACGGGCACCTTGAGGTGCGTCAGGCCACCGTCGGAAACTGTTCCGTCGGCGGTCCCGCAGCGGGCAGTCTGGCCACGCTAGGTGCCGCCAAGGGCCACGGCTCCCCGCCGGCGCCAGAGCACTGTGCACGCCCCGGCCAGGGCCAGCCCGAGCAGCGGCGCGACGCCGACCCCGGCGAGGGTGCAGGCCACCGCGAGCACCGCCGGCGGCACCCAGCACCAGGCGGGCACGGTCCGGGGCGCACGACCGCGCCGCCGCGCGGCGGCCTCGGTCGCCATCGGCACCACAAGCACCGGCAGCGCGGCGGCCAGCACCGTCAACCAGGGCAGCACCAGGCGGTCGAAACGCGCCACCGCCAGCACTCCGCCGAGCACCGCGACGACGAGCATCGACACCGGGGCCGGCACCCGCGGCAGCAGGCCACGCATCGCCAACGCACCGGAGTACGTGGTGGTCAGCGCCGCGGCGAAGACCGCCACCGCGACGAACAGATTCGCGTACGCCGCCAGCCCCGACCCGGCGGCGAGCAGCGCGACCACGTCCGCCGAGCCGGTGCGCAGCCACAGGCCGGCACCGGCCAGCACACCGAGCAGCGCCGGGCCGATCAGCAACCCCACGCACCAGGCCAGGTCCCGCCGCCGGGCCAGGCCGACGCTGAAGTCCGGCGCGCGCAGCGCGAACACCGCCGCGTACCCGATCAGCGCGGCGGCGTCGCCTGCACCACCGGCGGCGAGACGGACCGGCGAGCCGGGCGGCGGCAGCACGGTCAGGCACCACCCGACAAGCACCACCGCGCTCAGCGTGGTGAACACCGCGACCCGGTTGCCGAGCCGGGCCGGCCCCCAGGAGACGGCGAGCACCGCCACCTCCAGCAGAACCGGCCCGGCCCAGCCCGGCAGGTGTGTCAACGCGGCCAGGGACGCGCCGCCGAGCCCGACGTTGAACCCGTTCCAGCCGACCATCGACAGGGTAAGCACCGCCGCCAGCAACAGGCGCGAGGTGTTCCCCAGGTACGCGGGCAGCACCGCGGTCAACGTCCCGCCGTCACCGAGTGGCCGGCGCAGACCGATCCGGCCCTGGCCCCAGAGCAGCGCCGCCATCAACGCCCCACCGAGCACCAACCCGGCCACCGGCACCGCGCCGCCGTGCCGGGCCGCCATCGCCGCGCCGAGCACCAGCGTGGCCGGCGCGGTTCCGATGCCCAGCCACGCGCCGACCGCCGCCGGCCACCGCCGCTCGACAGTCTCAGACAACGTGGCGCAGGTAGCCGGTGATCGCCGCGTCCAGCACCTCCGCGCCCGGCCGCGCCCACACCTCGGCGGAGAAGACCTCCACCTCGATCGGGCCGGCGTACCCGGCCGCGTCCACCGCCGCACGCAGCCGACGCAGCTCGATGCAGCCGTCCCCGGGCAGCGCCCGGCCGAGCAGCACCCCCTCCGGCAGCGGCGTCACCCAGTCGCAGACCTGGAACGCGGCGATCCACGGGCCGGCCCGCTCGATCTGCGCGTACACCGTGTCGTCCCACCAGACGTGGTACGCGTCCACGACCACGCCGACCACCGTCGGGTCGAAACGCTCGGCGATGTCAAGCGCCTGACCGAGGGTGGCGATCACGCAGCGGTCGGCGGCGAACATCGGGTGCAGCGGCTCGATCGCCAGGCGTACGCCGGCGGCCTCGGCCTGCGGGGCCAGCTCAGCGATCGCGTCCGCGACCCGCCGCCGGGCGCCGTCGATGTCCCGGCTGCCCGGTGGCAGCCCACCGGAGACCAGCACCAGCTCGGGGGCGCCAAGCGTGGCGGCCTCCTCGATGGCCCGCAGATTCTCCGCCCGCCAGTCGTCGGCGGAGAAGAACCCGCCCCGGCACAACGAGGTGACGGTGAGGCCGGCGTCGCGAACCAGCTTCGCCGACCGGGCCAACCCGTGCTCCGCGACCGGCTCGCGCCACAGCCCGATGCCCGGCACCCCGGCGGCCACGCAACCGGCCACCACGTCGGGCAGTGGCCAGCGCTGGGCGGTGGCCTGGTTGAACGAGAACCGCGCGAGGCTCACTGCGCTGCTCTCCGCTCGCGACTGCGGGGCTCGCAAAACCGGCTCACTCCTCGCGCTCACTGGGCCACTCCCGCCACCGTGAAGAACGCGCGCGCCCGGGAGGCGGCCAGGTCGGCGTCCGGCAGCAACCCCGCCCTGTCGGCCAGGACGAGCAGGGTCGCCAGGTGCGCCGGGGACCGGCCGGACTGCGCGCCACCGACCATGGTGAAGTGGTCCTGGTGGCCGGCCAGCCAGGCCAGGAACACGATCCCCGTCTTGTAGTGCCAGGTCGGGGCCGCGAACAGGTGCCGGGCCAGCGGCACCGTCGGCGCGAAGATCTCGTCGTACGCGCTCAGGTCTCCCCGGTCCAGGGCGGCCAGCGCAGCGGCGGCGGCCGGAGCGATGGCCGCGAACACCCCGAGCAGCGCGTCCGAGTGACCCGTCTCGTCACCCCGGATCAGCTCCGGGTAGTGGAAGTCGTCACCGGTGTAGAGGCGCACACCGGCGGGCAACCTGCGGCGCAGCGCGACCTCCCGGCCGGCGTCCAGCAGTGACACCTTGATGCCGTCCACCTTGGACTCGTGTGCCTTGATCAGCTCGGTGACCGTGTCGGCGGCCACGTCCAGGTCGACCGCACCCCAGTAACCGGTCAACGCCGGGTCGAACATCGGACCCAGCCAGTGCAGCACCACCGGCTCGTCGGCGGCGGTCAGCAGCTCGTCGTACACCCGCAGGTAGTCCTCCGGGCCGCGGGCCGCGGCGGCCAGGTGCCGGCTGCACATCAACACCGGCCGCGCGCCGGCCGCGCGGACGTCGCCGAGCTGCTCGGTGTACGCGGCGGTGACCGCCGCCAGCGTGGCCGCACCGGGTGGTAGCTGGTCCGTGCCGACACCGGCGACGATCCGCCCGCCCACCGCGCGGGCCTCGGCGGCGCTGCGACGGATCAGCTCCCGGGTGGCCGGATAGTCAAGCCCCATCCCCCGCTGGGCGGTGTCCATCGCCTCGGCGACCCCCAGCCCGTACGACCACAGGTGCCGCCGGAACGCGAGCGTGGTGTCCCAGTCCACCGCCGCCGGGGCACCCGGCACGTTCTCCGCGAACGGGTCGGCGACCACGTGCGCCGCGGCGTACGCGATCCGGCCGCTCGCCGGCGCGTCCGGCCGGGCGAAGCCGCTCCCCCCGGCCAGCCGGTGCCGTCGCCCGCCCGGCAGCACCACCTCGACGCTCGCCGAGCCACCTTCCGTTCGCGACTGCGGGGCTCGCAAACCCGGCTCACTCCTCGCGCTCACCGCTGCAGCTCCGGCACCTCGACGCGGCAGCCCTCGCGGGCCGAGCGCAGCCCCAACTCGGCGAGCTGGACGCCACGGGCGCCGGCCAGGAAGTCCCACCGGAACGGCTCACCGGCCACGACGTGCCGCAGGTACGCCTCCCACTGCACCTTGAAGCCGTTGTCGAACTCCTCGTTGTCGGGCACCTCGACCCACTGGGCCCGGAAGTCCTCGGTGGCGGGCAGGTCCGGGTTCCACACCGGCTTCGGGGTGACCGCCCGGTGCTGCACCCGGCAGTTGCGCAACCCGGCCACCGCGCTGCCCTCGGTGCCGTCGACCTGGAACTCCACAAGCTCGTCGCGGTACACCCGCACCCCCCAGGACGAGTTGATCTGCGCGATGATTCCGCCGTCGAGTTCGAAGACGGCGTACGCGGCGTCGTCGGCGGTGGCCTGATACACGTGGCCGGCCTCGTCGACCCGCTCGGGAATGTGGATGGCCGTCACGCAGGAGACGGCGGCGACCCGACCGAACAGCTCCTCCAGCACGTAGTGCCAGTGCGGGAACATGTCGGAGGTGATGCCGCCGCCGTCCTCGGCCCGGTAGTTCCACGACGGACGCTGGGCGGGTTGCCAGTCGCCCTCGAAGACCCAGTAGCCGAACTCGCCGCGCACCGACAGGATCCGGCCGAAGAAGCCGCCGTCGATCAGGCGCTTGAGTTTGCGCAGACCGGGCAGGAAGAGCTTGTCCTGTACGACGCCGGTGCGGACGCCGGCCGCGTCCGCCGCCCGGGCCAGGTCGAGCGCGGCGGCGGTGTCCTCGGCGAGGGGCTTCTCCGTGTAGATGTGCTTGCCGGCCTCGATGGCCTGCCGGATCGCCTTCTCCCGCTGCTGGGTGACCTGGGCGTCGAAGTAGATCTCGACGTCGTCGCGGGCCAGCGCCGAGGTCAGGTCGGTCGTCCAGTCGGTGAGCCCGTGCCGTTCGGCTAGTTCCCGGAGCTTCGTCTCGTTGCGCCCGACCAGGACCGGTTCCGGCCAGATGGTCGTGCCGTCGGCCGTCGTCACACCGCCGGCCTCGCGGATGGCCAGCAGCGAGCGGACGAGGTGCTGCCGGTAGCCCATCCGTCCGGTCACGCCGTTGACGATGATGCCGATCGACCTGCGGGTCATGGTGTTCCTTCCGTCGTGCTGGTCGTGCCGATCCGCGCTCAGTGGTTGGCGGCCGCGCTGCCGAGCAACCCACGCAGGTCGGTGGCGAGCCGGTCGAAGCGAGAGTCCGACATCACCTGCGCGTAGTCGCGGTGCGCCGGCAACTCGACCGGGGAGATGCGGATGATCCGGCCGGGCCGGGCGCTCATCACCACGACCCGGGTGCCGAGGAAGACCGCCTCGGCGATGGAGTGGGTGACGAGCACGACAGTGGTGCCGGTCTCGCGCCAGATCCGGTGCAGTTCGGCGTTCATCTGCTCCCGGGTCAGCGCGTCCAGGGCGCCGAACGGCTCGTCCATCAGCAGCACCGGCGGGGAGTGCAGCAACGCGCGGCAGAGCGCCACCCGCTGCTGCATGCCGCCGGACAGCTCGTGGGGAAGCGCCTTCTCGAAGCCGGTCAGCCCGGTCATCTCGATCAGCTCATCCGCCCGGCGGGCCGCCTGCGCCCGGTCCATGCCCCGCATCTCGGCCTGGAGCAGGATGTTGGCCCGAGCGCCACGCCACTCCAGCAGCGCGGCCTTCTGGAAGACGAAGCCGATGTCCTTCTGCGGGCCGCGTACCGGGCGTTGCAGCAGCGACACCGTGCCGCTTGTCGGCGTGACCAACCCCGCGACGATCTTCAGCAGGGTGGACTTGCCGCAGCCGGACGGGCCGACGATCGTGACGAACTCCCCCGGTTCGATGTCCAGCGACACGTCGTCAAGCGCGGTGGTCTGCGACCGCCGGGTGGTGAACCGGACGGTCACCCCGGACATTCCGATGGCGGTCCCGGTGGCGGTGGGTGCGGCGGTCACCGGGTCACCCCTGGGCAGCGTACGAGGAGTCCCAGTACGCGTTCGGCGCGCCCGGGTCCTTCAGCTCCGC
The DNA here is from genome assembly GCF_040639415.1 of Micromonospora sp. NPDC023888. NCBI lineage: Bacteria > Bacillati > Actinomycetota > Actinomycetes > Micromonosporales > Micromonosporaceae > Micromonospora > Micromonospora sp. NPDC023888. The sequence goes on from NZ_JBEZZW010000070.1 coordinate 14,698, forward strand.
GTAGCGGGACATCAGGTCGATGGTCTCGGTCCACTGGGCCTCGGTGTTCACCCCGGGCGGGCCGTCCGCGCCGATCAGCGGCATGTTGAGCGTGAGCTGCTTGGTGAGCACCTCGGGCGCCGGCTCGTTCTCGGCCAGAGCCGTCATCGCGCTCACCGCGCCGGCCGGGTCCCGGGCGGCGTCGGCCCAGGACTTCTGGGTGGCCTTCACGAACTTGCGAACCAACTCCGGGTCCTTCTGCAGGGTCTGGGTGTTGGCGATCAGGCCCGTGCCGAGCAGGTTCATCCCGTAGTCGGCGAAGAGCAGCACGTCGACCTTCTTGCCGGTCTTGCTCTCGATGGTGGGCGCCTGGTCGTGGAAGAAGCCCATGATGGCGTCGACCTTGCCCTCGGCCAGGGCGGCGATCTTGCCGGCGGCGTCGACGTTCACCACCTTGACGTCGTCCTTCTTGAGGCCGTTCTTCTCCAGCCAGGCCGGGAAGGTCGCGTAGAGGGCGTCGCCGGGGGTGCCGCCGACGGTCTTGCCCTTGAGGTCGGCCGGGGTCTTGATGTTCTCCTCGGTGAAGAACTCCACAGAGGAGGGGCCCTTCTCCAGGTACGCGCCGAGGCTGCGCACCGGCATCCCGCTGGCCACCGACTTGAGCAGCACCGGGCTGTCGGCCCAGCCGAAGTCGGTCTGCTTCTGCGCGACCTGCTTGACCGTGTTGCCGGAGCCGTTGCCGGGCAGGATCTTCAGGTCGATGCCCTCGGCGGAGTAGTAGCCCTTCTGCAGGCCGTAGTAGAACGGCGCGTGCTCGCCGTACGGGACCCAGTTGAGGGTGAGGGTGACCTGCTTGCTGCCGTCGGCGCCGGTCTTGCTGGCGGGGTCGTCCCCGCCGCAGCCGGTGGCGGCGAGGAGCAGGGCGGCGGTGGCCAGGATGGTGGTGGCGGTGCGTTTCATCGGTGCCTCCGTGAGGGGTCGGTCAGGAGGTGGTGAGGGACACGCCGGCGCGGCGGCTGGCGTGCCACGGGATGAGCAGTGCCTCGGCGATCTCGACGAGGACGAACAGGACGATGCCGATGGCGGACATGAGGATCAGGTCGGCGAACAGCAGCGGGGCGTCGAGGTTGCCGTTGGCGAGCAACAGGACGTAGCCGAGCCCTTCGCTGGCGCCGACGAACTCGCCGACCACGGCGCCGACCACGGCGAGCGTGACGGCCACCTTCAGGCCGGCCATCAGGTGCGGCAACGCGTTCGGGAAGCGGATCTTGCGGAAGGTGCGCCACGGCCCGGCACCCATGGTGGCGGCCAGGTCGAGCAGCTCCGGGTCGGTGGAGCGCAGCCCGGCCACGCCGGAGATGACCACCGGGAAGAACGCGATGAGCACCGCCAGGATGATCTTCGGGGTGAGACCGAGGCCGAACCAGACCACGAGCAGCGGCGCGATGGCGATCTTCGGGATGACCTGCGCGAAGAGGACGATCGGGTAGAGCGCCTTGTCCAGGGTGCGCGAGTAGGCGATGGCGACAGCGGTGGCCAACCCCAACGCGGCGGCCAGCACGAAGCCGAGCACCGTCTCGTAGAGGGTGACCACCGTGTGTCGGGCCAACTCGGACCACTGGCCGGTCATCGTCGCCCAGACCTGGCCGGGCGTGGGCACCAGGTAGTTCGGCACATACTCCCGGGCGGCCACGAACCACCAGGCGGCGAAGAAGACCGCGAGCACCAGCGCCGGGCGCCAGAGCGAGTCGGCGAAGGTCACCGCCCGGCGACCGAGTGTCGGCCGAGGTCGACGGCCACCGGTGCCCGACGGTCGACCAGCCACCGTGGACGGAGGCCGGTCGTCGACGGGAGCAGACGTGGCGGCGGACCCGGAGGCGGCTGTCGGATCACCGCTCGCCACCCCGGCGGCGGCCTGCCGGCCCGCGGTGTCCAGAGAGTTCTCGGTCACGCGGAACCTCCTCGGGGCCCGGCACGGCACCCAGGGACCGGGCCGTTCGGCGGATCAGGCAAACGCTTTCCTGGAGCGTAGGCGGCCCTCCCACGCCGGGCAAGGCCTTTCCTCGATCTATTCGTCGATTGCCGGGCCAGTACCGCCGGACGGCCTTCGAGATCAACTCGGCTTCCTGAAAACCGGGCCATCAACGGCCTTTCGACGCCCCAAGTTCAGTGAAGCCGAGTGGATCAGCGCCGGTCGAGCACGGGCCGTCCGACGTGGACCGGCAGCGTGGCACCGACCGCCCGTCGTGCCGCGGACCGGGCCGCCGTCGTGCCGCGAAGCGGGTGGCCGTCGTGCCGCGCCCGGGCCGCCGTCGTGCCGCGCACCAGGCCGCCGTCGTTCAGTGACTCCAGCAGCCCCTGCACCACACCGTCCTCGCCGAACGGGCCGTGCAGCACCGGGAAGACCACGTCCAGTTCGGCGTGCACCGCG
>NZ_JBEZZW010000071.1:0-15514 GCF_040639415.1 Micromonospora sp. NPDC023888
GACTCCGCCGACCCCAACCAAGCCGCCTACCAGATCAGCGTCGAACACCTCGCCGACTGGATCGCCACCCGCGGCTACGCCACCAGCTGACCCACGACCGCACGACCGCACGATCGAAGGGCCGGACCCCCACCACGGGGCCCGGCCCTTCGGCATGAGCGGGGCGCTTCGAGCTCAGCCAGCGCGGGGGCCCAGGGACTCCGCCGGCTCGTCGTCCACCGTCGGCTCGGCCGCCTCGATGCGGTGGGCCCGTCGGCGTAGCCACCAGGTGCTGGCCAGACCGGCGAGCACGGCGAGGACCAGCCCGGCCCAGGAGATGTCCTTGAGCCAGTGCTCGGCGGCTCGGCCCACGCTGAACAACAGGTAGGTGGTGCCGAACGCCCAGACCAGCCCGCCAGCGGCGTTGGCCAGCAGGAACCGCCGGTACGGCACGCGCAGTGCACCGGCGAGCGGGCCGGCCAGGATCCGCAGGAGTGCCACGAAGCGACCGAAGAACACAGCCCAGACGCCGTAGCGGGCGAAGCTCTGCTCGGCCCGGGCGAGTTGGGCGGGGCCGAGATGACGGGGAAAGCGCCGGCCCAGTCGGGTCAGCAGTGGTCGACCACCGCGCCGGCCGACCGCGTACCCGATGGAGTCTCCGACGATCGCACCGGCGGCCGCGGCGGCGGCCACCCACTCGGGTTCGACCACGCCCGTGGCGGCGAGCAGTGCGGAGCTGACCAGGACGATCTCGCCGGGCAGGGGGATGCCCATGCTCTCCACGCCGATAATCCCGCCGACCAGCAGGTAGACCGCGATCGGTGGCAGCGACACGAGCCAGTGCTGGACGTCGAACACGCTTGACCCCTTCTCCGACCGGGCCTCGAACCCTACCCGCGCGGCGCCGACGCCGAGGTCGGGTGGACCCCAGCACAACCCGTAGGGCGTCCTAGGAGGCTAGGGGTGAGGGTGGGCCGGGAGTCTGCGCCCGGGTTGCGCAACTAGCAAGACGGACGTACGGTTTTGTTGAGAGCGGAATCGGCGGTAAGTGTCACCTAACCTCGGCGGTGCCCCGACCGGTGCGACAGACTGCTCAGGACTACTCACGGTCGCTGGTGTGAAGGAGTACGACGTGGCGAGCCTCGACACCTTCGGTGCGAAGACCCAGCTACGCGTCGGAGACGCGAGCTACGAGATTTTCAAGATTGACAAGGTGGACGGCCACGCGCGGCTGCCGTACAGCTTGAAGATCCTGCTGGAGAACCTGCTGCGGACCGAGGACGGCGCGAACATCACCGCCGACCACATTCGTCAGCTCGGCGGGTGGGACTCCACCGCCGCCCCGAGCGTCGAGATCCAGTTCACCCCGGCGCGGGTGCTGATGCAGGACTTCACCGGCGTGCCCTGCGTGGTCGACCTGGCCACCATGCGCGAGGCCGTGCGTGACCTGGGCGGCGACGCCAGCAAGGTCAACCCCCTCGCGCCGGCCGAGCTGGTCATCGACCACTCGGTGATCGCCGACCTGTTCGGCCGCGAGGACGCGTTCGCCCGCAACGTCGAGCTGGAGTACGAGCGCAACAAGGAGCGCTACCAGTTCCTGCGCTGGGGCCAGACCGCGTTCAACGAGTTCAAGGTCGTCCCACCGGGCACCGGCATCGTGCACCAGGTCAACATCGAGTACCTGGCCCGCACCATCATGGAGCGCGGCGGCCAGGCGTACCCGGACACCGTGGTCGGCACCGACTCGCACACCACGATGGTCAACGGCCTGGGCGTGCTGGGCTGGGGCGTCGGCGGCATCGAGGCCGAGGCCGCGATGCTCGGCCAGCCGGTCAGCATGCTGATCCCCCGGGTGGTGGGCTTCAAGCTCTCCGGCGAGATGCCGGCCGGCACCACCGCCACCGACCTGGTGCTGACCATCACCGAGAAGCTGCGCAAGCACGGCGTGGTCGGCAAGTTCGTCGAGTTCTACGGCCCCGGCGTGAGCGCCGTGCCGCTGGCCAACCGGGCCACCATCGGCAACATGTCTCCGGAGTACGGCTCCACCGTGGCGATCTTCCCGATCGACGCGGAGACGATCCGCTACCTGGAGCTGACCGGCCGCGACGCCGCGCAGGTCGCTCTCGTCGAGGCGTACGCCAAGGAGCAGGGCCTCTGGCACGACCCGAACCACGAGCCGGAGTACTCGGAGCGCCTGGAGCTTGACCTCGGCACCATCGAGCCGTCGCTCGCCGGCCCGAAGCGCCCGCAGGACCGGGTGCCGCTGGGCAGCGCCAAGACGCTGTTCCGCTCCGCGCTCACCGACTACGTGGCCGACGACTCGGTCGGCGAGCGTGACCTCAAGCCGAGCGTGGCACGTGAGGAGTTGCCGCGCGGCGCCAACGGGCCGGCCGACGAGGCCAGCGCCGAGTCGTTCCCGGCCAGCGACCCGCCGGCCAACGAGTTCAGCGACCCGGCCGACGAGCCGCGCGACCTGGAGACCGCGGCGGCCGGCTCCGGCGGTCGGGCCAGCAACCCGGTCCGGGTCACCGGCACCGACGGCGTCGAGTACGAGCTGGACCACGGCGCCGTGGTGATCGCCGCCATCACCTCCTGCACCAACACGTCCAACCCGCAGGTGATGATCGGTGCCGCGCTGCTGGCCCGCAACGCGGTGGAGAAGGGCCTGACCCGCAAGCCGTGGGTGAAGACCACCCTGGCGCCGGGCTCGAAGGTCGTCATGGACTACTACGAGCGGGCCGGCCTCACGCCGTACCTGGACAAGCTCGGCTTCAACCTGGTCGGCTACGGCTGCACCACCTGCATCGGCAACTCGGGCCCGCTGCCCGAGGAGGTGTCCGCCGCGGTCAACGAGCACGACCTGTCGGTCGTCTCGGTGCTGTCGGGCAACCGGAACTTCGAAGGCCGGATCAACCCGGACGTCAAGATGAACTACCTGGCGTCCCCGCCGCTGGTGGTCGCGTACGCCCTGGCCGGCACGATGGACATCGACCTGGCCAACGAGCCGATCGGTGAGGACACCGAGGGCAACCCGGTCTACCTGCGGGAGATCTGGCCGAACAGCGCCGAGATCCAGGACGTCATCGCCCAGGCGATCGGCGCGACCGGGTTCAGTGCCGCGTACGCCGATGTCTTCGCCGGCGACGAGCGGTGGCAGTCGCTGCCCACCCCGACCGGCGACACCTTCGCCTGGGAGAGCAACTCCACCTACGTGCGCAAGCCCCCGTACTTCGAGGGCATGCAGCAGGAGCCGAGCCCGGTCGTGGACATCGCCGGTGCCCGGGTGCTGGCCAAGCTGGGTGACTCGGTGACCACCGACCACATCTCGCCGGCCGGCGCGATCAAGGCCGACTCCCCGGCCGGGTCGTACCTGGCCGAGCACGGCGTGCCGCGGCACGAGTTCAACTCGTACGGTTCCCGGCGGGGCAACCACGAGGTGATGATCCGGGGCACGTTCGCCAACATCCGGCTGCGCAACCAGCTGGTGCCCGGGGTGGAGGGCGGCTTTACCGTCAACCACCTCACCGGCGAGCAGACCTCGATCTACGACGCCTCCGTGGCCTACCAGGAGGCGGGCATCCCGCTGGTCGTGCTGGCCGGCAAGGAGTACGGGTCGGGCTCGTCGCGGGACTGGGCGGCCAAGGGCACCATGCTGCTGGGTGTCCGGGCGGTCATCGCCGAGTCGTACGAGCGGATCCACCGCTCCAACCTCATCGGCATGGGTGTGCTGCCATTGCAGTTCCCGGTGGATGTCACCGCCGAGTCGCTCGGACTCACCGGTACGGAGACGTTCACCATCACCGGGGTGACCGCCCTCAACGACGGGGACACCCCGCGTACCGTGCGGGTCAACACCGACACCGGCGTGGAGTTCGACGCCGTGGTGCGGATCGACACCCCCGGTGAGGCGGACTACTACCGGCACGGCGGCATCCTGCAGTACGTGCTGCGCCGCATGATCGCCAACTGACGTACCGACGTCCGGCGAAAGGGCCGCTTTCCGCGCTTGCGGGGAGGGGCCCTTTCGTTTCTCCTCGCTCTCGACTCGGCAGCGGCCTCCATCGGCCCGGTCGTCGCGCCGGGCCGCATGGGTTGTCGCCGCCTTCGGTGGGCAGCCGGGCCCGCCGCCCGGTTCAGGTTGCGTCCTTTGCTCTGCACCCGCCCGCGCACCACGAACGGTCCGTAACTGGCGCGTGGGCGGGTGCAGAGCAAAGGACACGAGGAGCACCTGCACCGCCGGGCCGGATGGCGCGAGGGGCGGGTCAGCAGCGCACGCCCCAGCTCAGCGCAGCCGCAACGCGACCGCCCGGGCCTCCTCGTCGGTGAGCGGCAGGAACCAGAGGAAACGGCGGACGATGGCGACCGGGTCGGGTCCGCCCGGCTGGCCGCGCAGGTCCCGGATCGCCCGGCGGGTGATCCGGGAGAACTCGGGGATCAGGGTCGCGCGGCGGGCGAAGTCCGTCGGGGTCGCTCGCAGCGCCGGACAGGGCCAGTCCTCACCGCAGGCGTCGCACGTCCAGAGCGGGCCGTCGGCGGTGTGCGCGACCGGCGGGCCGCACCGGGACCGCCAGCGTGTCGCTGTTCGTCGTGCCCGCCGACGTCGGCATGTACCCGGGCCTCGGGGGGCCGTTCACAGTGGCCGAGATGCCGGACGGGGCGCGGGTCGCGCACGTCGACAGCCAGGCCCAGGCGCAGCTCATCGACAAGGTTGCCGACGTTGCTACCCTCGATCGACGGTGGGAACGCATTCGTGACGGAGCCCTGTCGCGTGCGCAGTCCCTCAACCTCATCAGGGAAGCGGCAGCATCATGGACCTGACCGGCGCTCGGTGGCGCAAGAGCAGCAAGAGTGGCAACAACGGCGGCGACTGCGTCGAGGTGGCCGACAACCTCGCGGGCGTCATCGGCGTACGTGACTCCAAGGACCCGGCCGGTCCGACGCTCGCCTTCGACCCGGCGGCTTGGACCCGGTTCCTGGTGTTGGCCAAGCGCGGCTGACCCGCAGTGCCCTACCGGGCGAGTTCGGCCGCCCGGTCGAGCAACGCGCGACGTTCGGCGGCCGAGCCGACCGCCGCCGCGGCCTCCCGGAACAGGGTGGCGGCGCGCCGCCGGTCGCCCTGGCGGGCCACCAGATCGGCCCGCACCGCCACGGCGAGCGGGTGGCCGTCCAGCCCTCCCCCGGCACGCGCCGCGTCGAGCAGGACCAACCCGGCGGCCGGGCCGTACGCGTAGCCGTGCGCGACCGCGCGGTTGAGCGCGACCACCGGCGAGGGTCGGAGGTCGGCCAGCGCGTCGTAGGCCCGCGCGATCGTCAGCCAGTCGGTGGTGTCGACGGACGTCGCGGTGGCGTGGCAGGCGGCGATCCGGGCCTGCCAGGCGTACGGCCCGTCGTGGCGTACCCGGTCGAGGGCGGCCAGGCCCTCGGCGATGCCGGCGCGGTCCCACCGGCGGCGGTCCTGCCGCTCCAGGGTGAGCAGGTTGCCGGCGGTGTCGCGACGGGCGTCGCGGCGGGAGTGCTGGAACAGGAACAGCGCCAGCAGCGCGGCCACCTCGGACTGCCCCGGCATCAGCCGGTCGAGCAGCCCGGCCAGCCGGACCGCCTCGTCGGCGAAGGCCGGCTCACCGTCGGCGACGTAACCCCTGGTGAACAGCAGGTACAGCACGGCGAGGACGCCGGGTAGCCGCTCGGTGAGCGCCGGCCCGGTCGGCACCCGGTACGGGATGCCGGCCTGCGCGATGCGGGTCCGGGCCCGGGTCAGCCGTCGGGTCATCGTCGACTCGCTGACCAGCAGGAGTCGGGCGATGTCAACGGTCGGCACACCGCAGACGGTTCGCAACGTCAGCGCCACCCGAGCGTCGAGGGCCAGCGCCGGGTGGCAGCAGGTGAAGATCAGGCGCAGTCGGTCGTCCACCACGTCCTGCCGCGTCTCGGGCTGCGCCGGGGCCGGCGTGAGCAGCGCCAGGTCGTGCAGCTTGCGGCGCTCCACTGTGGCCCGGCGCAGCACGTCGAGCGCCCGGTTGCGGGCCACTGTCATGAGCCAGCCGCCCGGGTTGGCCGGCACACCGTCGGCGGGCCAGCGCTCCAGGGCCACGGTCAGCGCCTCCTGAGCGCAGTCCTCGGCCAACGCCCAGTCCCCGGTCACCCGGATCAGGGTCGCGACGATCCGGGGGTACGCCTCGACGCTCGCGGCGGCGACGGCCTCCGCCGCCACCGCGCCGGCCGGTGCCTCGGCGCGCACCGGCCGGCGCTGCGACGTGGACACCTGCGTCAGTCGGGCAGGTTCGCGAACGGGCGCAGTTCCAGTCGCCCCTCGCGGGCCATCGGATGGGCTCGCGCCACCTCGATCGCCTCGTCCAGGTCGGCGCAGTCGAGCAGGTCGAAGCCCACGATCACCTCGGTGGTCTCCGCGAACGGGCCCTCGGAGACGAGGAGCTCACCGTCGCGAACCCGGACGGTGGTGGCCGCGCTCGTCGCCGCCAGCACGTCGCCGGTCAGGCGGCGGCCACGAGAGTCGTTCTCCGCCACCCACGTGTGGATGTCCGGCAGTTCGGTGGGGTCGGTGTCCGGCTCGGTGTCGCTGCACACGAACATCATGTACTTCATCTGGTCGCTCCCTGGTCTCTCGGGGTGTCGCCAGCATGACGATCGGCCGACAGCGTTCCGGACACCCTCCCCCGAAAAAACCCAGTCAGTTTCCGTTGGCGGCGCGGCGGCGGGCCTCGCGGGTCTTCATGGCGTGCTCCATCAGGGTGACGAGCACCTCCTTGCTCGACTCGCGCTGCCGGGCGTCGCAGAGCAGCACCGGCACCCCCGGGTCCAGGTTCAGCGCGGCCTGCACCTCGTCGAGGCGGTACTTGCGGGAACCCTCGAAGCAGTTCACCGCGACCACGAACGGCGTGCCCCGGCCCTCGAAGTAGTCGATCGACGGGAAGCAGTCGGCGAGGCGGCGGGTGTCGGCAAGCACCACCGCGCCGATGGCGCCCAACGCCAACTCGTCCCAGACGAACCAGAAGCGGTCCTGGCCGGGCGTGCCGAACAGGTACAGCACCAGGTCGTCGCTGATGGTGATCCGGCCGAAGTCCATGGCCACGGTGGTGGTGGTCTTACCCTCCACCCCGGACAGGTCGTCGATGCCGACCCCCGACTCCGTCAGCACCTCCTCGGTGCGCAGCGGCCGGGTCTCGCTGACCGCACCGACCATGGTCGTCTTGCCCACGCCGAAGCCGCCAGCGACCAGGATCTTGATCGCGGTGGGCAGTGGGGTCGCTCCCGCCGGCCGGTCAGAGTGCCCGTAGTCCATTGATTACCGCCTCGAAGATGCTGTTGTCGGGAAGGCCGGCCGTGGTCTGCGGCTCGCGGACCTGTACCAGGCTGCGGGCCGCCAAGTCACCGAGGAGCACCCGGATGGTGCCCACCGGCAGGTCGAGATGAGCGGCGATCTCGGCGACGGACTGTATGCGTTGGCACAGCCCGACGATCGCCAGGTGCTCCGGACCGAGACCAACCTCCGGCGTCACCTCGGCTCGGGTCGCGGTGACCAGGGAGATCAGGTCGAACGTGCCGGTGACCGGTCGGGCCCGCCCGCGCGTCACCGCGTACGGGCGCACCACCGGACCCGCATGGTCATCCACCCACTGATGGTCTGCGGACTCCCCCTGGACCGTCATCACCGCTACCTCTCGCCGGCCGGCTGCTCGGTGCGGGACGGCGACGCGACGTACTTGCCGACGCGGGTGACAAGCATCGCCATCTCGTAGGCGATCAGCCCGACGTCGGCGTCCTCGCTGGCCAGCACCGCCAGGCAGGCGTTGCGGCCGGCCGCGGTGACGAACAGGAACGACGACTGCATCTCGATGATCGTCTGCTGCACCTGCCCGCCACCGAAGCGCTTACCGGCGCCCCGGGCCAGGCTCTGGATGCCGGCCGCCATCGCGGCGAGGTGCTCGCCGTCGTCCCGGCTCAACCCCTGTGAGGAGGCCATCAACAGACCGTCGGTGGAGAGCGCGACCGCGTGCTCGGCCTGTTTCACCCGGCCCACCAGGTCATCCAGCAACCACGTCAGGTCGGCACTCGAAGCCGTCTTCTGCGCCACTTCGTCGTCCTCTTCTCGCCCGGCTCATGCGCCGTACTCGTCTCGGGCTGACCGTCACTTCGTGCGAAGACCGCATCCGCGGCGGCCGGTCAGGTAGCTGTGGGGTCCTCGTCAGTAGGCTCGGACGCTGCCGTCGGCGAAGCACCGGGCGCGCCGCCGAGCAGTCGCGCCGCGTCGGTCCGACCTCGCCGGGTGCCGGTCTGGTACGAGCTCATCATGCGGCGAACCTGCTCCGGCGGACGTACCACGTCATCGTCGTCGGTCTCGGTGGCCGCCGGGTCGTCGCGCAGCTCGGGGACGATGTTCGCCTGCCGAACCCGGACCGGCAGGCCCGAGTGGGTCCGGTCGGCCTCGGCGTCGGCGGGCACCGGCCCGCCGTGGACAACGGGCTCGACGGCGCTGTCCGCCCGCTGGGTACGGTCGGCGGCGGGCTCGACGGCGCTGTCCGCCCGCCGAGCATCAACAGCGGGTAGGCCGGTGGGCACCGTGGGGGCCTCCAGGGCGGGTTGTCCCAGACCACGCCGGGCACGGATCGGCAGGTCCGGCATGTCGGTGGCCGGCGTTCGCTGTCGGGTGGGCAGGCCGGCCTCCGCGACGCTCCCGTCGCCCTGCTGCGCCGACATGCTGTCCGCGGCCAGCGGCGCCGGCTCCACCGGATCCGGGGTGCCCGGCGCCGCCGAGCTTGGTACGTGCGGCGCGGTGGCCAGGGCGACCGGCGCGAGGACGGCCGGGCGGCTGCTGTTGTCGGCGTCGGGGCCGGCGGTGCCGCTCGCCGCCGCCGGCAGCGCGATGGCCGAGGATCCGGCCCGAATCTCGCCGGAATCCTCCGAGCCGGCGCCGGTCTCGGCGACCAGCTCCCGCGGGATCAGCACGACCGCCGTCGTGCCGCCGTACGCCGATTCCTTGAGCCGGACCCGTACGCCGTGCCGCTCGGTCAGTCGGCTCACCACGTAGAGCCCGAGCCGGGCGGCGTTGGCGAGGTTCAGCTCGGACTGGTCGACGATGCGGTGGTTCGCCGCGGCCAGGTCCTCCTCGCTCATGCCGAGGCCCCGGTCCTCGATCTCCAGGGCGAACCCGTTGGCCACCAACTGACCGCGAACCTCCACGGTGGTGTGCGGTGGGGAGAACGACAGGCCGTTCTCGATCAGCTCGGCGAGCAGGTGGATGATGTCGCCGACCGCGCGGCCGGCGAGCGAGACCGGCCCGAGTGGCAACACGTTGACACGCGTGTAGTCCTCCACCTCGGCGACCGCGCCGCGCACCACGTCGACCATCGGCACGTTGCGCCGCCACGCCCGACCCGGGGTGGAGCCGGAGAGCACGATCAGGTTTTCCGCGTTGCGCCGCATCCGGGTCGCCAGGTGGTCGACCCGGAACAGGTCCTCGAGTTCCTCCGCGTCGTGCTCCCGCCGCTCCATCGCGTCGAGCAGGGTGAGCTGGCGGTGCACCAACGCCTGGGTACGTCGGGCCAGGCTGAGGAAGACCTCACGGACGTTGCGCCGCAACTCGGCCTGCTCGACGGCGGTGCGGATCGCGGTCTCCTGGACCGCGTTGAAGGCCTTGCCGACCTGGCCGATCTCGTCGGTACCGAATTCCAGGGGTGGCGCCTCGGCGGCCACGTCGACCTCGTCGCCGCGACCGAGCCGCTCGACCACGCCGGGCAGCCGCTCGTTGGCGAGCTGGAAGGCGGCCCCGCGCAGCCGTTCCAGTTGCCGCACCAGGGCGCGGGCGGTGGTGATGGACACGATGATCGACGCGATGACGGCGAGCAGACCGAGGCCGGTGGCCAGCGCCAACCGGACGACGACACCGACGGCGACCGGGGTGGCCCGGTCGACGACACCGTCACCACCGGCAAGCACGACCCCACTGATCTCGGTGAGCGCCGGGCCGGTGGTCTCGCCCCACTCCGTCGGGGTGAGCGGCGGGCGGCCCGCGCCAGCGCCCTGCATGACCTGCGACTCCAGGACGGTCAGCCGGGTGAAGGTGGGACCCGTCGACATCGCCTCGTAGCGGCGCTGGTCGCTGGCGGGGAGCCGGACCAACGCCGAGGAGGCGGCGAACTGTCGGGCGCCGACGATCCGGGTGAACTCCGCCCGCTCGGCAGCGGTGACCCGTCCGGCGGCCAGCACACCGGCCAGCAGCGCGTCCTCCTGGGACAGCAGCTCCCGGGACCGGTTCAGGCCGATCAGCGCGGCGGTGTCCTCGGCGACCTGATCGTCGTCGAGGTTGCCGAGCGCGTCGTACACCCGGTAGATCGACTCGATCACTCCGGTGAAGGTCGCGATGGCCCCGGCCCGGTCGATGCTCCGCTCGTCGACCGCCGTGCGGGTCTTGTCCAGCTCGTCCAGGCCGGTGATGAGAGCCTTGATCCGCTGGTCGAGGGCGTCGCTGCCCAACGCGCCGACCTGCCAGTCCTCGGTGGACTCGGTGAACGTCGCGGCCAACTCGTCGGTGCGCTTCCGCAGTTCGGCAAGCGTGGCGCGCTGCGCCTCGTCGGGCCGGCCGAGGTAGGTCAGCGACGCCCGACGCTCCGACTGCAACTGCAACAGCAGCGGCTCGGTGGGGTCGAAGACCTTGCTGTCCAGCGTCTGCACACCGAGCAGGTTGACCCCGTCCCGGACGGTGACCCAGGCCGTGAAGCCCCAGAGCGCGACGAGCGAGACGAGTAGAGCAACGACCTTGGTACGCAGATTCGTACTGCGGGAACCCATTACACCGTCCCTGGCGCGGCCTGTGTGATTGTTCAGTCAGGTTTGCGTTGTGCACGCATCGACCCCGGCGCACGCTAGCAGCGTCCGGGGCAAATGCTCAAGCGCCGCAGATCATGTGACCGCCGTACGAGGCCGCAGCGAGGGCGGGTCCAGGTTGCTGACCAGGTCGGATCTGACCATTGCCAATTGCCGGACGGCGAGTACGGCCGCCCGAACAATGAGCACCGGTGCGTAGAGATCCTTGTCATGCCACAGTGGAGGGTGCTCGTGCTGATCGTCCACTTCGGTGAGATGACGCAAGCCCCGACCGATCGCCTCCGCCACCCCCGGTCGCGCCGGTCGACGCACCCCGAGCAGCACGTGCAGGGCGTACGCGGTCTCCTCGGCGGTGCCGGCCCAGCGCCCCCAGGTGCCGTCCGCCCGTTGGGTCGCGACCAGCCAGTCGAGGGCGCGGTCCACAGCCGATCCGGCGATGTCGGCGGGTGCGTACCGGTCGAGAGCCGTCACCACGCACGAGGTGGCGTAGTACGGCGACGCGTGCCAGCGGTCGACCCAGGAACCGTCGGGCTGTTGCTCGTCGCGGAGCCACCCGGCCAACGCCGCGACCCGGCCGGCGTAGCGGCTCGCACCCGCTGACGGGTGCCGGGCCTGCCAGCCGAGTGCCTCCAGCACGTGCGCGTTCGTGGTGACCGACCGGCCGTCCTCCCCCCGCCAGGTGCAGAAGTGGGTGCCCAGGTCGAAGTGGAGCAGGCTCGCCGGGTCCACCGGGTGACCGAGGCGGGCGAGCACGTAGAGGGTGACCGAGGTGGTGTCCGCGTCGGCCGGTAGCCCCGGCCCGGTCGACGCGCCCTGCGGCCCGAGCGCGGCGACCAGTTCGGCGACGAGCTTCGGCGCGGGCCGGACCGGCACCCCCGCTCGAACCAGATTGCTCAGGGTCCAGGCGCGCTCGAACACGGTGATCGGCGTACAGCAGGGCAGCGGCCCGTCGAGCGGACCGACGGCGGCCCGCAGGTAGGCCAGCGCCTCCGGGTCGGCGCCGGGCACCGCCGGGTCGCCGATCCAGGCGGCGGTGGCTGCCGGCGACGCGCCGATGGCTCCGGCGACCGGGGACACGCCGCCGTGCCGGTACGCGACCGGCCCGAGCACCTCGAAGGCGTGCACGAGTTTCTGCGGCACCGGACGTCCGCTGCCCATCAGTACGTGTACCGCGTCGAGCCGCCGCGTGTCCACGCCGGGCAGGGCACGGAGCCCGTCGGCGAACCGCCGATCGTCGCGGGTGGCGAAGAACCCGAGGTGGTCGTTGATCCGCTGCACCAGGGCCGGCACGATGAGGTCGGCCGCCGGTGTGTCCGGGAGCGGGGTGCCCCGGCCGAGCCAGTCGGCGAGCACCTCCAACCCGCGGGTGGCCGCGGCGGCCAGCGGGTCCGGGACGGAGTCCTCGGTGCCACGCAGCGAGCTGAGCAGCGCCTCCACCGCGCTCACCGTCGGCACCACTGCGTAACCGCCGGCGCCGCCCCAACCGCCGTCGGGGCGCTGGGTGTCAAGCAGATACCGCAGCCGTCGGTCGTGACCGGTGAGCCACGGCGCGTCGGCGACGACCCGGGCGGTCTCGTACACCGACGGGGTGACCCGCCCTGCCGGTTCGAGCGTCATGGCGGCGAGCAGTTCCCGGACCGACGTGGCCACCGCCGGCTCGTTGCGGGCACCGGCGGCCGGTACGGCGGTCACGACACCCCCCAGAAGTCGGTCGACCGGTAGAAGCCCGAGCTGAAGCCGATCTGCCGGGCGAGGTAGTCGGCCTGCACCGGGCAGGTGGCGCGCAGCGGGTCGAGCAGCTCGCGGGCGTACGCCACCAGGTCGGTGATCCGGCGCTCGACGTCGGCCCGCTCCGGCACCAACATCAACGCGTTGAGGTCCCCCCACCGCTTGTCGCGTTCGTAGCTGGCCAGGTCGTTGACGAGTCGGAGGATCCGCTGCACCTGGTCACTGGCCGCGACGAGCGCGTCGAGGTGGGCCAGTGTGGTGGGGTCGTCGGAGTGGATCCAGTGCACGACGTTCACCACGGTGCAGGCGAGGTTCGCCGCGTTGTCCAGGTACTCGTCGAGGGTGGGCGCCACGCCGCCGCCGGCGGCCTGCTTCCAGTCCCACTCCCGCGCCATGGCGTCGAACATCGTCCGCAACTCGGTGCGCCACACCGCCCCGTGGGTCGCGTACGCCGGCACGGCGGCCAGTTCGTCCCGCAACTCGGCGAGGAAGCGGCCCAGCGGGTCGTCGGCCGCCGGTTGCCCGCCCTGCGCGACCGCGAGGCAGCCCGCCGTCAACCTGTCGATCTCGGCACGGCTGCGCGCCTCGTGGTCGACGAGCCAGTCGACAGCGAAGCCCCAGAGCACGGCCCGGTTCGTGACGCGCAACTGGTCGAGGTCACACCAGGGCGCCCCGAACGCGATGGCCATCGCGACGTTGCCGAACAGCGCCGGGTCGAACGGTCGCGCCGGGAACAGATCGGGGTACGCCGCGGCACGCTCGGCCAGGTCACGTTGGCCCTTCGCGGCGAGGGCACAGATCCGGCCCTGCTCGGCGGCCAGCGCCAACTGGTCGCCGCCGGTCTCCGGTGGCGACGCGAGCCCGGTGGTCATGCGGAGACGCTCCGCACCGGCCGCAGGGTCACCTCGACACGCTCAAGGGGGCGCAGCGCGGCTGCCACCTTGATTCCGGGCAGAGCCTGTCGTCGCAGGGTGAACCGGAACCGGCTCAGTACGGTGGCCACGATCAGCATGGCTTCCAGATAGAACAGGTGCATGCCGATGCACTGGTGCGGGCCACCGCCGAAGGGGAAGTGCGCGTACCGGTGCCGGTTTCGGACCTGCTCGGGGTCGAAGCGGTCGGGGTCGAAGACCTCGGGCCGCTCCCAGAACGTGGACATCCGGTGGGTGATCAGCGGGCTGACCACGAGCGTGGCGCCGGCCTCGATCCGTACGCCGCCGATCACGTCGGCTTCCACCGCGCGGCGCGGGAAGAGCCAGCCGATGGGATAGAGCCTCAGCAGCTCGTCGAGCACCTGGCGGGTGTAGCGCAGCTCGCGCAGGTGCTCGCGTCGCACCGGCGCGTCACCGACCACCCGATCGATCTCCTCGTACAGCCGCTCGGCGATCTGCTCGTCCTGGGCGATGTGCGGCCAGAGCCAGGTCAGGACGCTGATCGTGGTCTCGGTGGTGGTGGCGACCATGGAGACGGTGTCGTTGCGGACCTGCCGCTCGTCGAGCCGCCCACCTGCCTCGGTGCGCCCCCGCCACAACGTGGAGATGATGTCGTCGCCGTCGGTCTCGGCCGTCTCCCGGGCTGCTCGCACGATCGGGAGCAGGGTGTCGTCGATGAGTTGGACGGCGTTACGGAACGCGCGGTCGCCGGGCATCGGCATGGACAACGGCGCCCACGGCACCATCAGCCGCGGCATCACCGACCAGGCGATGGCGTCCTGCGCCTCCATGATGCGCATCGCCTGCGGCACCGAGATCTTGTCGGCGAAGAAGACCCGCATGATCGCCGAGCAGACGATCTGGGCCTGCACGGTGCCCATGTCGACGGGCTGGCCGGCGCGGGCCGGCTCGTCCAGGTCGTCGACGGCGTCTTCGATCGCCTCGGCCAGCCGGTCCACGAGTGAGTCGACCCGCCGAGCGGTGAACAGCGGCTGGAGGACGTGGCGGCTGTTCTTCCAGTAGTCGCCGTCGCTGAGGATGCCGTCGCCGAACAACCGCTTCAGCGGACGCCACTGGAGACCGTCGCCGGCGCGGACGTAGTTGTCCGACTTCTCGCGCAGAACCCGCTGCAGGTGCTCCGGCCGGGTGACCAGGTAGGGCCGAAACGCACCGAGGCTGAGCTTCACCACCTCGCCCTGTGACCGCTCGCCCATCTCGACAAGCGTGCGGGCCGGATCGCGGAACAGGTTGGGCACCACGTGGCGTAACGGGACCGAGCCCGCTCGTCGTGGCTGAACCGGCACTGTGTGAGGTGCTCCCACGGGAACTGACACTCCCTTGTGGATACTCGGCGTCGCGGAACGACTATGCGGAGTTAGATATTCGTGGAGCATGCCACCGCTCGGCCGTCTTCATCTAGGCGCAGTACGTGAAATTTTCACGCGCAAGCATTACGCCACAGCAGGATCGAGGCGGTGGGAAGCGCGCATACCATGGATCCCGCAGGTAGCCGGCAGTCTCGACCATTGTCCGGCATCTGGGATCTTCGATAGTGATGAACATCACTTATCTACCCCGGTTCCGGCCCGCCCGGCCCGTGGCCGACTCCGCTCCACCCGAGCGGCGCCCTTCCCCGCCGACCCGGCGGAACGACCGAATCCGGGCGACGCCCGGCCCCCTGTGCCAGGCTCTTGTCATGGACGACAAGACCATCCTGAACCGGATCACCGAGCTGGTCGACGAGGAACACAAGCTGCGGGCGGACGCCCAGGCCCACGAGTCGGGCACCGAGGGCGAGGCCAGCGAGCGGCTGCGCGCCCTGGAGGAGTCCCTCGACCAGTGTTGGGACCTCCTGCGCCGCAGGCGCGCCGCCCGGGACACCCACGGCGATCCGGACGCACAGGGCGAGCGACCCAAGCCCGAGGTGGAGCGCTACCTCCAGTAACCAACCAGTTCCTGCTCTACCTGGACGACGTGCGGCTCCCCGCCGACGCGCTGCTCGGTGAGTCGCTGGACGCCGGCCTGCCGGCGCT
>NZ_JBEZZW010000072.1:0-13771 GCF_040639415.1 Micromonospora sp. NPDC023888
CCAGCCGCGCGTACTGCTCGGGCCAGCTCGCGTCGGTCCCCACCGGGTCCTGCCCGCCCTGCGGGACCACCCGCCGCTGACGCAGGTTCTCCTCGCCGGTCAGCCCCCGGTCCGCCGCCGCCGCCCGGAAACCGGTGAGCGCCCGATGGCTGGGGCCGTAGCCCGCGGCGACCAACTCGGCGCAACGGTTGACCAGGGCCACGTGCCGGTGCCCCAGATCGGCCAGGTGGCGCACGCAGCGGGCGATCAGCCCGGAATAGTCGATGTCGATCCAGCTCATGTCGTGCGGTTCGGCTATCCGCCCGATCGTGACGATCGGCAGACCGGTCTTGGTCAGGCGGGTCACCCGGTCGTCCTCCAGGCGGATCTCCATCAGGACCACACCGTCCACCCGGCGCCCGGTGACGATCCGCGGGTGTGTGGATCTTAACGGTGTTTCCGGCCTAACCTGCCGGGCGATGTGCCTGGTGAGGACGGTGCCGTGATGACCGTACGCCGACACTGCTGGCCGGGACACGCGACGAATACGACCGGTCACGAATACGTGCGTTGCACCAATCCGCGCCGGCATCACCGGAGAGCACTCCAGCCTGTGGAGTTCGGTCGCCGACGCCGTTCGCGTCCTTCGACCGCCGCTCGTCTTCGTGGAGAACGTCGCCGCCCTCCTGCGGCGAGGATTCGACGTCGTCGAAGCCGACCTGGCCACGATCGGGTACGACACGAGCTGGCTATGCCTACGCGCGTCCGACATCGGCGCCGCCCACCGCCGCGACCGGCTGTTCCTGCTGGCCGCACCCACCGCACGACCCGGCGGAGGTGCGGACGCTGCCGACACCGTGCGCCCGTGACGGCAAAGGACCCGGCCACCAGCACGGCCTGCCCGACCTCATCGAACCGTCGGGTTCCACCCACGGCCTCCTCACCACCTCCGCCACAGGGCGCACAGCTCAGCACGGGCACACGCGAACCGATGCCGCACGGCTACTGCCCACCCCGCGGGCCAGTGACACTGGCACGCCCGGACGACGCGCGGGGGCCGGGTTCCGGCCCCCGCTGTCGCAGGTGCTGCTGCCCACCCCGCGGGCCACCGACGGCGCAAAGGGCTGCCCTGGGCAGCGCGGCTCGCACGGCGACCTCACCCTTCCCTCCGCGGCGGTGCGGGTCCCGGCCCGGGTCCTGCCCACTCCGCGCGCGTCGGACGGGCGCGGCCCTGGGCGGCACGGCGACGGCGGCGCGGACCTGCGCACCACCATCGCCGCACGCGGGCAGCCCGACGAGCAGCGGCGGGGCGGCTACGCCCCCGCGGTCACCCGGTGGGAGCTGCTGCTCGGCCGTCCCGCACCCGAACCCACGCAAACCGGCCGGCACGGCAAACCCGTCCTCGCGCCGCCGTTCGTGGAGTGGCTCATGGGCCTGCCCGAGCACTGGGTCACCGACCCCATGCTCGGACTGCCCCGCACCACCGCACTACGGGTCCTCGGCAACGGCGTCGTCCCCGCCCAAGCGGCGACCGCCCTGCGACTCCTGCTCTGCCAGCACACCTAGCCGCTGCCAGCCCACGGTGGCTCGTCGCGGCGCATCCACACACCGTCCGCGACGAGCCCCCCAGGGTTCAGCCGCCAAACCCACGACGTTCGGGAGTCCACCGATGCCTGCCAACCTGCCCCGAGCCCGACGCCGACCACCGCCGGCCGCCCCCACCCTCGAGCACCGCACAGCCGGCCACGACGAGGAGGAACCGCAGCTCTACACCCCAGCCGAGGCTGCCGCCCGACTGCGCGTCCCGGAGTCATGGCTGCGCCGCCGCGCCGGCCGCCGCCAGATCCCCTGCACCTTCCTCGGCAAGCACCTGCGCTTCTCACCGGCTGACCTCGCCGCCATCATCGCGGCCGCCGCACAACCCCCCACCGGCCGGCGCGGTACCCGACGCCGCCGGCACCCCACCGGCGACTTGCCTCACCCCAACGACCACGCGTCAATCACCCTCGCACCCGACGCCAACCGGACGGAGACCACACCATGGCCTGGGTAGAAAAGCGCGGCACCCGATTCCGCGTACGCCTGCGCATGCCCGACGGCACCGTCACCACCGAGTCATCCCACGACCTGCGCGCCGACGCCGCTATCCGCGCCAAGGAAATCGACGTCGAGGCGGCCCGCGACACCTACATCGACCCCCGCGGGGGACGCATCCCCCTCGCCGACTGGGTCCCGATCTGGGAAACAACCCACCAAGCCGGCCCCGCCACCTGGGCCGCCTACCGCAGTCACCTACGGCTGCACATCCTGCCCGCCCTCGGCCCGCTGCCCCTGGCTGACATCCGCCGCCAACACGTCAAAACCCTCGCCGTCACCCTGGGCAAGCGCCTCTCACCACGATCCGTCGCCGACGTGATCATGGTCCTGTCGATGGTTATGCAAGAGGCCGTCGAAGACCGACGCGTTTCCTTCAACCCCTGCCGGGGAGTCCGCGTCCCCAAAGGCATCCGCGCTGAGCGACCGCATGCCACCGCCGAGCAGGTCGCCGCGATCGTCGCCCGCCAAGCCCGCCCCAGCGACGGGCTGCTCATCCTCACCGCCGCCTACAGCGGCATGCGGTGGGGAGAACTCACCGGACTCACCCGCGACAACGTCGACCTCACCACTGGCAGCATCCACGTCCACCCCGACGTCGGCGCCCTACACGAGGTCGAAGGCAAGCTGTTCCTCGGCCCACCCAAGACCAACGACTCGGTGCGCCACATCCGGCTGCCCCGCTTCCTGACCACCCTGCTCACCGTTCACCTCGCCGAACAGCCCTACGACATAGTCTTCCCCGGGGCCCGCGGTCACCACCAGCGGCGCTCGAACTTCAACCGCCGCGCCTGGACCCCCGCCGTCGCCGGCAACCCTCAACGCGGCATCCCGCCGGTCCTACCCGGCATGCACTTTCACGACCTGCGCCACACCCACAAGACCTGGCTCATCGAGGACGGCATCCCCGAGATCGCCCAAGCCCGCCGCCTCGGCCACCGCCTCGCCGGCGTGCGTGGCATCTACAGCCACGTCACCGAACCGATGATCACCAACGTCGTCGACGCTCTCCAACGCCGGTGGGAAACCACCCAGCCCGACCGAACCGGCGACACCGTCCGACGCCTGCGCGCCGTTGCCTAGCAGGAGAAGATGAGTCATGCTCCAGGCTCTCGTAGCGGAACCACCGTGCGCGGTGTGTGGGCTACCGGCAGCACACGTCGAACTCGTCGCACCAGGTACCCGACCTGCCGATTGGCAGCGTTGGTCATCGCAGCAGCGCGACGCCTACGACGCTGCCCGACAGCGTCACGACGACCAGCAATGGTGGCTGCTGTTCTCCGGGATTGAGGCGGGCAACGGCTCCGGCCGACCGGTGGACCTGGCAGAGGCGCAACGGATTGCCGACGCCTTCGCCCAGCCGTACCGGTATGCCGCGGTAACCTCCGCGGGCTTCTACGACGACGCCGGATTTTGCGGCCAATGCGACGCCCCGTACTGCTACCACCACTGGAACGTCTCCAGCACTGGCTACGGACGATGCCCGCGAGGCCACGGCAAGAGCCTTGATCCACACGGGTGGCCCGACGATCTTTAGGGGCTTAGGCGGCGAACCAGTGCGAATACGGGGCTAGTGCGTCCGCGCAGATGCCGGGGGCGCCGTGGTCGCGCTCAATGCGTCCAGCCGGCGGCGTGTAGAGCGTTGTGGAAGTAGTTCCCTCGACTGAGCGGCTGGACGGTTTTGTCGTCGTCAATGTGGTGTGGGAAGAGGGCCAGGACGTGGGCGAGGTCCTGCTCGGCCGGTCGAGGCAGTTGGAGGAGTGCCTCGTCGAGTGTCAGGCCGCTCTCCTTGACGAACTCGGGGTGCTTCCTGAGGTATGCCACGACGTGGTCCACTACGGCGGCGAGACGCTGGCGCAGTCGGTCGGCGTCGGGTGCCTCGCGGCCGTTCCGTAGGTCGACCAGTTGCCAGGCCGGCCCGAACACCGGCACCAGTTGTCCGCCTGCGGCGCTGAAGAATTCCAGGGACCCTCGACGGGTGTCGGCATCACCGAACCCATCCTCGATCATTTGCCGCACGTTCGAGTAGACGTGGGCGAAGGTGTCGTCGGAGGCGATCGCGATGATCGTGGTGATCGTGCGCGGGGTGGTGACAATTGTTGTCGAAAATCCGTCCACTCTGCTTCCCTCCCGTACAAGCATGATGTGGAAGTTCACCTATATCTCTAGGCTAGGCAATCAGGTCAACCGCTGACGTGCCGATAGGTCCCCCGACATCCGCTGACTCACCTGCGCCGCATGATCGCGTGCAGTGTCCTGCTGCTCCCAACCTCCGTCACGTTGATGAGTTCCCAACCCGTGTGGCTGAGGTAGTCGGCGGCGGCGAGTGCCTGGCTGATGCTGTCCCCGCCGGGGGCATAGGCGGCCACGGCAAGGTGCCGGTGAGGGTAGGCGCGTAGATCGACCAATTGCTGCAGAACCGCCGCCGCGGTGATGGCGCGGGAGCGAGCGACAGATTCGATGGTCTCGCGGGGCATGCCTCGACGATAACGGTAACCAGCACGGGCGATCGCCTGGCGCAGCTGACGGTATGGTCACCAGCGTGGAAGCTCGGTCCCGGAAACGGGCGCTGGTTGTCGGCCTTCTGGTAACGCTCCCGGTTACGGGAGGGTGTGACGACGGCGGATCAGCGACGCCCCGTGCCGTCACCACCTCGCCGATCGTTGGTGCTCCCGCCACAAGTAGCCCGGCGCCCGCCGTCGGCCCTTCCTACGACGCCACCAACCTCGACCTGTGCCGGCGCACGGACCTGACCCCCCTGGCGGACTTGTCGGTGAGGGTCGCTCGTACCGATCCGAAGCCGCCGCTGGCGCGACAGGGCTCGTCGTGCCTGTTCGAGATGCGCACCGCGGACGACCACCAGGCGAACCTACTGGTCGAAGCCTCCTCGTTGACGAGCGCCGAGGAGGCGGGGCGCCTCTACACGGCGACCCAGCAGGTGACAGGCATGACGGCGGACGGCCCCGTCGCTAAGGTCGGCGAGGAGGCCGAGGGGTTCCTCAAGCGATCGGACCCTGGCTTCAAGTACACCGAGTACATGATCCACGCCCGGGACGCCAACCTGGTGGTGAAGGTCTGGCTCGCGGTAGGCGACGATTCCTACCTGCCTAAAGAGACACTCGCCGCGAAAGCGCTAGCGATCCTCAAGGCGACCTTCACCGCCGTGCCGCACGCCTGACGACTGGCTCTACCCACGGACGGCTTCGGGCCAACGGCCGCCGGGAAGCTTGGAGTAGTCACCGACCTGCGTCGCGATGTCCCGGACGTTACCCAACGCGTCAACGAAACGCTCACCGATCCGCAGGAGGGTGTCCAACCCCGCGGTGACGATATCGCCGACAGACTCGGCCAACGTGTCGATGGCCCAGGGAATGTTGATGACCGTCGTCGCATCGGCGGCGGCCTGGGCGAACTTACCCGCCAGCTTGGTGACGATCGTCGCTAGCTCGACCGCGTAGTCAACGTTGGCCCTAGCGATCTTGAACAACCACTGACTGATGAACTCCGCCTTGAGAACCGACTCGTCAACCGCCGCCCGCTGTTTGACAGCCTTGTCGGCGTAGGCACGTGCCGCGTCGCCGGTCCACTTGACCAGGTTCTGGTCGACTGGCTCGCTGATCGCGAACGACAGCTGGGAGACGGGCGTCTTCACCTCGGTGACCCACCGGAAGCTCATCGAAATGAGCGACAGCACCGGCATCTGGTGCTCCAACGCGTGATCAACCCGATCCATGACCTCCCGCAGGCCGCGGCGCGCGGCGTCAATGTTGTGCTTGATCCACAGCAGCGCCGCCGGGCCGATGAGCCACGCCCACTCGTTGACCTGCGAGACGACGCCGTTGAACCCCTCGACGGCAAGGTCCACGCCGACGCGGATCTGGTCGAAGGCCTTGTTTCGACCTGGTCGACGATCCCGAATGCGTCGGCGGTTGTGAGCCTGCCGGATGCGGCGACCTGCCCCTCAAGGTCGGGAACGATAGCGGTGACAACATCGCCGGAGGTCTGAAGCCGTGCGGTGTACAGCGATGGAGGAGTTGTGTCGGAATCGGCCCGGTAGGTCGTCGTCATGAGGTAGCCGGTGTCGGCCAACTTCCGCTGTGGCGGGAGAGCGGCACCGGCGCCCACATCACGAGGGTGCCCAGCGCTGTGGCTCGGGGCTGACTGATGGCCGTCAGTCTGGTGATCTGCCCACTCGCCGGTCCACGTTGCGAGGTCGCGTACCCGGCGCTCGGTTTTCTGCCGGGACTTGGCCGCCCACTTCGTTGCGTTCTTTGACGCGAAGTCGTCCAGGACCTGGCGGTCAGTCGCGGTCCAGGCGGGAAGCTGCGCTATCCACTCTTCTGCCTGCTCGGCGCTGTGGCCGCTACCGATCAGCCATGGGCGGGCTGTCCGTTGTCCTGTCGGCGGCAGGACTGCCGTGCGTGCCTTGACAGGAAGGCGGAGCAGCAGGACAGTCGACATATTCATAGACGATTAACTATCTACGGCGAGGTGTGCCCATGCGGAAGTCGCTGACTGCTGTGGCCGCCATCGCTGTTGCCATGGTCGCGATGATGGCCGCGATCTCACACGCCAGTGCGGCCGCGGCGGCCGGGTGTCGGGTGAACTACGTCGTCACCAGCCAGTGGACCGGTGGCTTCCACGCCGACATCGCGGTCACCAACTTGGGTGACCTAGTCAACGGGTGGACGCTGCGGTTCGCGTTCCCTGCAGTCGACCAGCGGCTCACGCAAACCTGGAGCGCCACCTGGGCCCAGGCGGGCCAGCAGGTCAGCGCGACCAATCTGGGCTGGAACGCGACCCTGGGCACCAATGGCTCCGCGAACATCGGTTTCGTTGGCGCCTGGTCGGGCAGCAACCCCATACCGGCGTCGTTCACGCTCAACGGCGTCACGTGCACCGGCGGCGTCCTGCCCAGCGTGACGCCGACCCGGACGACCACGCCGCCGGTCGCTGACTACCCGGCGATCGTCACCTGGCTCAGCCCGACCGCCGGCGCGGTGTACACCACGCCGGGAACCGTCCCGCTGGCGGCGACCGCGACCGTGGGAGGTGGACACAGCATCACCTCGGTGTCGTTCCAGGTGGACGGCGTCACGGCGGCCCGGGGGGTGAGGACGACCGGTGACCGGTACGAGGCGCTGTGGACACCGCCGATCGGGGAGCCCGGCACCAGCACCACCTTCGTGCTGTACGTCTCGGCCGGCACCGACCAGTCGCTGTCTGGCGCTGCGCCGCCGTTGCTGGTCACGGTGGTGACGCCGGCGTCCACCGGCACCAACCAACCGCCGGCGGTGGCGTTGAGCACCCCCGGCGGGCAGACCTACTTCCTCGAGCCGACGACCGTCACGCTGGTCGCCGACGTCGCCGACACCGATCCCGGGGACCTCGTCAGCCGGGTGGAGTTCTACCTCGGCGCAACCCGGCTGGCCGTGACGCCGACCAACAGCGGACAGCGCTACCAGTTCCAGACGGCCCTGTCGGCCGGCACGTCGTCCACCTTCACCGTGCGGGTCCACGATTCCCACGGCGGCCTCGGCATCTCGAACCCACTGACCCTCACCATCCGTTAGCGCCTCGGCCCTCCGTTAAGGGCTGACCAAGGTCCTTCCACCGGCCGTCGATACGTTTGCGAGTCGGCACGGCGCTCTGGGTCAATTCGACCAGGCCATCGGGGTTGGCGGTGGACCGTCGTGGTGGGTGAACCTGCGGCGGTCGCCTCAAACAGCTTGCTGGAGCTTTGGCGTTGCGGGTGAGCTTGCTGGAGTCCGCCGTAGTTCCGTCATTCGAGACACCGATCCCACAGGCAGTGCCCTGACCAGGACCTTCAGGCTGAAGACCTCTTCGGCGGACCCGAAGCCGTCAGCGCTGGCGCCCCGCTGAGGCTGTAGGGCGGCGGCTGCTCATGTCGAGTGAGTGCGTTCAGGGTGGCGGGAACCTCGATGAGGCTTGTCCAGGCGAACGCCTTGGTCCCTCATCCTCGGATGCCTTCGCCTGGCCCTAATGACAAACTGTGGCGGTGGTGGGCTTTCGGTGTGCGAACTGTGGGAACACGCTGAGCGTCCCGGTCCGGTTGGTGGAGCTGCCGGCAGGACCGCACTGGTCGCTCTTGGATTGTCATCACGTGAACCCGCCGCTGTTGGACCCCGGCACCTATGCAATCGACGAGACGGTGTACGGCCGTGATCAGGTCGTCGGCACCTTCGTCCTCTCACCTGGCGATGTACGTGGGACGCGCTTCATCCATGACCTTGTTCTTACGGGCTGCTGGTCGATGGTGGGCTGGGACCCGTCCGTGGCTTGCGGAGACTGTGGCGCCTTGGTCGCCTCCCGGACGGACGACTGCAGGGTGGCTCAGGAGACGCGCTTCTACCCAGCGATGGTTGTCCGGGAGCCGTGTGACGATGAGCCTGGCCGCGACACGGATCCTTTCTCGCTAATCGCCGACTGGGACAGCCCCGCGCCCGACACCAGACAACACGGCCGGGTCCCCAAGCCGGCCCGCCCTCGTCCCGAACTCGTTGCAACCCGCTGGGGACCAGGCTTGAAAGAGCACCTCTTCCGAGATGATCCGCCAGCCTGACCAGATGGCCAATCAAAGTCTCTACAAGAACCGGGGCAGTTCAGTTGCTGTCGCCCGGGGTCCCTGCCAAAGGACAGGGCAGGCCGCGACGTCGAGAGGTGGGCCGCCGAGGAACACGTCGTGCAGTTGCTTCGGCAAATCAGCGCCTGCATCGGGTATGCCTATGACGATCTGGACGAGGTGGCATTGATCGGCGCGGTCGGTGATACGTACGACGAAGCAGGCAACGGCTGGTTCGACCCGCTGGAAGGTTCTGGGCCGTCTCTGGCCCACCATCGATTGGCAGGTAGGCATTCCCGACCGTGCCGCTGATGAGCGGGTGGTCGTCCTGGTGCTGTCGACAGCAACGGCGACAGCAGCCGGCCCGGACGTGGACAGCCGGCAACGACCGGGCGCGGGCGGTCGCCCGAGGTCACAGACACAGACGGACGCCACCGGACGAGATGAACAGAGCTTGTAAGCGAGATGTCGCCGGTTCGATCCCGGCCGAGGGCTCCAATTTCACAAGGCATCTCCCGACCGGCTCTGCCGGCGTCGAGCCGGTTGACAGCAACCGGTTCTCAGCAGGCGTCCACGACCGAGGTAGTGAGTCACTTCCGCCAGTCGTAGTGATCACAGACCTTGGGGCCGCCGGTTTCCATGCCCACGGCCACCCGTACGACGCTGGTTGATTGGTCGGCGTAGGCCAGGCTGACCGGAAAGGTCAGATAGGTGCCGTCGATGCCGGTGGACTGCGTCGGCTCGCCGATCGAGAACGACACGAACGGCTGCTGCTCTCGAAGGAACGCGGCATGGTCCGATGCGGTGTAATCCGGTAGCACGTCGGAGCAGAGCTGCTGGTAGGCCGCACCGTAATCGCTGCCCCGAACCCGCTCCAGGTACTTGGTCAGGGCGGCCTCGGCCTCGCTCAGGTCCCGTCGTTGGTCCAACTCGCCCTGCCAGGCGACCGCTTTCCAGCACACCAATAGACAGGCCACCAACAGGAGCGCAAGGAGAAGCCGGCGTCGAGTACGCCCAGCCAACAGGACCATGAAGCGGAGACTATCCGTCACCAGATCAGGACAGCCGCCCGTCCAGCTTGCCTAACGCCTGGCGCATCGCGTCGAGGTTCGCGTGAGCGTAGACCTGGAGCGTGATCTTCACATCGGCGTGCCGGGCGATGGCCTGAACGACGTGCGGCGGTACCCCCAACTCCATCAGCAGCGAGACCACGGTGTGCCGCAGGTCGTGCAGGCGGACACCAGGCAGACTGGCGGTTTCCCGGAGCCGGGCGAACGAGCGGCTGAGGTTGGTGGGCTCCATCGGAGTGCCCCGTTCCGAGGGAAACACGAGATCGTGGTCCTCCCACACCTCAGCGAGGGCGGCTCGCTCTGCCTGCTGCCGTTCCTGGTGTTCGAGAACAGTGAGCCAGGTGACCTCGGGTAGCGGCAACGCCGCCTCCGAGTCTTCGGTCTTGGCGTCCTGGACGTGAAGCTGCCCGGCAACCCGCTGGACGGTCTGCTGCACCCGTAGTGTCCCCTCGTTCAGGTCGAGATCAGACCACCGAAGGCCGACCAGCTCCCCTCGCCGCAGACTCATAGTCGCCGCTACGACGTAGAGCGCGTGGAGCCGATGACCGGCTGCGGCGGCCAAGATCTTTCGCACCTGCCGGCGTGTCTAGTCCCACCACATGCTTGACAGATCCGTCCCAGGACACGCTTGTCAGTTGACCTAGATAGTTGGTACGACCTTGCGGCGTCGCTGTCGTGGCCGAGACGAGAGAAGATTGCGTGATGGGTGCCGATCCCGCGTTGAAGGTTGCCCTGCGCCAGCTCCGCACCGTGCGGTCGCAGCGGCCGGCTGATGCTGCTGGTCCCTGCGTGTTCGCCGGTTGGCGGGATGGCATGGCTGATGTCCTGGATGCGCTGGCCGAGGTTTGCCCTTCGAGAAGGACAGAGTCCGCGCTCGGATGGAAGCAGAGGCTGCTCGTGTCGAGGCAGCAGAGCTGCGTGCGTCGCCACGACCTCGGCCCCCTTGCGGGAGCGGACGAACGCGGGCCAGATCGGCGCATGACAGTTGATCTAGACATTGAGGGCGACCTTGCGGGGTCGGCTTGCTTTCAGGTTCCGGACGGGCTGGTCGGTGGTGCGCCGGACGGTGCGGATGCCGTCGTCGCAGGCGATGGCCAGCTCGGTGTCGGTGACGTGGATGGTGACGGTCTTGCCGGCGTGGACGCGGCCGAGAGCGACTTTCTGCCCGACGACCATGACGACGCCGCTGTTGGAGGCCCGGCGTTGGACTTGCACGGGCCCGGTTGCCGGTTGCGGGGGTGGTCCGGCGGGTCGGGCGCCCCGCAGCCGGGCCACCTCGGCGGGGGTGAGCGGGTTGGGTCGGGTGGGTAGCAGCTGCCGATGGTCCCAGGCAGAGCTCCACGGTGTGTGGGGACTCACGGCGGAGATGGCGCTGAGGCCCGCCGTGTGGCAGCAGGAGCGGGAAACGCTCGAAGGCGTCCATGCGTGGTTTTGGGCAGCTAAAGCAGTGCGATTTGACCGGGCAGTTCAGGCGGACCGGACAGCACTGAACGGAGCTTGTTGATCTGCGGGAACTCACTCACTCCCGCCTCGCCCCAATCGCTCCGCCACTCCGAGTCGTCGCTGAGGACCTGGTCGAGTGCCTCGACCGCCAGTTGCGGCAGGTCGTCATCCAGGTCAAGGGATTCGCCAGCAAGCAGGAAGTCCGGTGCGTACGGCGAGGTTATCGGGGCTCCGCCGGGCATCAGAGACGCCACGATCGCTGCCGCCGCGATCGCCGAGACAGCATCGTCATGATCGAGGTAGCCGGTGTTGAGTGCTGCCGTTGACAGCGCAGCACGAACCATTGCCGCCCGTGTAGACGGATCGGCATCGTGGAGGTCACCGCACCAGTCGGCGGCAGTGTCGTTGTCAAACGGACCGTCATCCCAGGTGCCCATGCGCTCCTCCACTTTCCCGGTGAGCGGATCATGAAGCCAGACGTGGGCGGACGCAAGGGCGCGGGAGCGCTTGGCCGTACAGCCATCGGTACGGCCAAGACCACCGTCAGACGCCGACGCTGCCCGGCAACGACGGATAGGCTGACCAGGCGAACAGTCACCTGACCAGCCATCTGCGATCTTCTTCTAAACCCCAGGCCGCAGCTGCAATTTGCTAGCCGAGCGGAGCTTGAATCTCTGACCGTAGGCGAGTCAGTCCATCCTCGCCGCTGTTGGATTCAGCCCAGGCGATGATCTTCAACACGTCGGCCAAGGGCAACCCGAACTCCTGGCGTAAGGCACGGCCGGCCTGGATATATTGCCCCGTTCCGTGCTCTCTGATGGCGCGGGCGATGTCCCCAATATCGCCACCGCCCTGCACGATGCGTCGCAGGAAGGGGTGCCACTCATTCCACACCAACACGAGACCTCCTACAGAGGATCCAGCAGCGTGGCGAGTCGGTGATGACGTCACGGCACGGTTCCGGACCGTCTCGCCAAGGCTATCGACCCGGGGAGCGGCCGGGCCAGCCACGGGCCGTAAGGCGGTGGGTCGTAGTCCTCATCCAGTCCTCAAGAGCCTCAACGATTGGGCAGGGCCTACCAGATGCCTGCCTGCACCTCCAGCAGTTCGCCGGTGCTGGCGAGGTGAGAGCACGCTGTGCGCAGCTCCTCGACCGAGGGTTGGGCGTCCGACTGTTCGCCGAGGAACCAGTTGATCCGCCAAGCGTCGAACGCCTCAACACCATCGACCAGGTCGACATCGACCGTCCGGCCCTGTTCATCGATCATGAGACAGCCCGCGCCGTGGATCGAGTACTCGACGCCTGTGCTCGACGTGCCCTCTCGCGGGAGCGTTTTCTTGTGCCGCACCGCCGCCATCAGGTCCTTGACGTCGCCGAGATCCGGGTAGGCATCGAACAAGCGCGACCGGATGCGCCGCAAAGCGGCGGCGTAGCGTCGAACCGCAGCGATCGCCAGCTCAGAATCCTCGCCCACATGATCAGTATGGCCTCGTGCCACGCAACCCAGTCAGCCAAGCCGACACGGTCGAGGGTGGCAACGAGCAGAAGCTGACAAAGCCTGTCCCGGGGGCAGGACGCCCGCAGGACGCTCGGGCCGAGTGACTAGTTGGGTGACGATGGGGACGGACGCCAGCGGACGAAGATGGACGCTAGAGGACAGCTTGAGCAGCTCAACTTCTGCGGACCGGCAGGCTAGCGCTTCGTGCCTGTTGCCTGGGGGTCACCTGGCCGGGTGGAGATCACCGGGCAGGATGGTCGTGTGGCAGTGATCAATCCACCAGGCTGGTACGAGGCCGGAAGGGCCGCCGGATGTTCGGCATGGTCTGAGGCTCTGGAGAGGTATCCGTTGGGCGCTGTGGCGAGTGGTGTCGTGGTCGCCGAGGCGGTGTTCGGGGTCTTCGCCGAACTCGACGAGGTGCCCGACGCTATGGCTTTGTTCGACCTTGCTACGTGGCCGCGTGGCCGGCCGCTGCCGCCGGTTGGTACCCGGCTTCGTGGAAGAGTGGTCGGCCACCGGGCCGGGCATGACGACCATCCAGGGCAACTGCGGCTGGCGCCGCGTGATTAGTTGAACCGCTCAGCTCGGGCCGTCTGGGCCGTCGCTGCGCCCATGAACGCTGACCAACGATGACCAGCTGCCACCGACAGCGACGCCAGCAAGCACAGCATTGGATGGGACTGTCATGGGTCCTCAGGAGTGCGGGCGCTGGGAAATACCGAATGGTCGATTAACAGACTTCCATTCTTTGCGGGCCTGACTATCGATTGACCTGATCGTCAGGGACGGTTGCCGTCCATCCGATGACGAAAGGTCGCCGTTCATGCCGATCGCGCCCTCTGGCACGTCCTTCCCGCGCGTCATGCACCGCGCCGCCGTCCTCGCGGTCACCGCCCTCGCGGGGGCCTGCCTGGCCGCCGTGACCGCCCAACCGGCCTCCGCCACGCCTCCCGGCATTCCGTCGAAGGCGACAGCGCAGTCGCAGCTCAACGCCTTGACCGTGGCGGTCCAAGGCTCGACCAGCGGCTACTCCCGTGACCTCTTTCCTCACTGGAGCACGATCAGCGGTAGCTGCAACACCCGCGAGCAGGTCCTCAAGCGCG
>NZ_JBEZZW010000073.1:0-12205 GCF_040639415.1 Micromonospora sp. NPDC023888
GCCGGTCAGGTCGATGACACCGTCCTTCCTGGTGTCGATCCCGCTGATCGTGGCGGTGCCGGCGCTGAACACCGTGGTGATCCGGCCGGTGGGCATGGTGCCGGTCCGGCGGCGCAGGTCGTGGTGCATCAGGGCCGCGAACAGCAGGCCGATGCCGGTCCAGAGCACCACCTGCGTGCCGAGCGAGGCCAGCCGGAAGTCCCACAGCAGGGCGGCCGGGAAGTCCTCCGGGACCTCCTGGAAGGAGGGCATCACCACAGAGGACACCACGGCGACCAACAGGAACCCGCACGTGGCCGCGGCGGCGCGCTGCCACGTCGGTGCCGTGCTGCCCACCGCCCGATAGCCGAGGGAGCCGGCCCAGACCGCCACCAGGCCGAGCACCACCATCAGCAGGTAGGTGACGGTGCGCTGGTTGATGGTGGCCGGGTCGCCGACGGCCGGCGGGTTCGCCGGATACTTCAGAAACGGCACGATCACCGCGCCGAGCAGCGCCGCGCCGGCCAGCAGCAGGCCCGAGCGGCCGTCGTCGTAGGTCCGCCGGCGGCGGCACAGCAGGACGTACGCGGTGGCCAGCA
Source organism: Micromonospora sp. NPDC023888 (assembly GCF_040639415.1). Classification (NCBI taxonomy): domain Bacteria; kingdom Bacillati; phylum Actinomycetota; class Actinomycetes; order Micromonosporales; family Micromonosporaceae; genus Micromonospora; species Micromonospora sp. NPDC023888. The sequence goes on from NZ_JBEZZW010000073.1 coordinate 579, forward strand.
GGCCACCCATCGCGGCGCCGAACAGGCTGGTGGCCAGAAACAAGCCGCCCCGCTGACCGGTCCGGCTGACCAGGGCGTCCTCGTGATCGTGCCCGCCGGCCGGGGGCTCGGCGTGCGTCGCCGCCTCCTCGATCGCGATCGCCGCCTCGACGCGCGGTTCGCCGGCCACGTAGGCGAACGCCCCGGCGAGCAGGCCGGCGATCAGGCCGGCGAGCAGCCCGCGGACGAGGACGGTGACGAACGGGGGAGCGGTGGTGGACCTCAGTGGCACGGGACACCCAGCAGGTGCCGGCCGTCGTGCATCAGCTCGTGCAGGTACGTCCCGCTGCGCGAGACGGCTCCCTGATCGAAGGCGACGAGGTAGGCAAGCAGGCTGAGCAGCACGACGGTGGCCAGGACCGTCCACAACAGACGGGCACCGCCGGCGGGATGCACCAACGGCTGGCTGGACGTGGAAGCAGACATAAGATCACGAACCTCCCCGGGGATGACGCGTCCCCATCGCAAGGCTGCGGACGACCGAGCGTCCTGGCTCGCGGCCCCGTTGAGGCGGAGACCGCTTACAGTGGCGCGACCGCGCCGGATTCACACCGGCTTCCCTCGCGTCGCCGCAGATAGTGGGTCGACGGTATCGGTGCCGCCGCAGGCGGTCAACCCGGCTCAACGGGCGGGGTGTCGGCCCACCGTGAGCGGTAGTATCGACAAGGCTGAATTCCAAAGATATGATGCTTGGTTGCGCCGAGGCACGCGTTCGGCGGCCCCACAGGCGTCCTGTTACCGCTAACATGGTCCACCTGCCGGATCGGCTCCGAAGCGCCGAGCCGACCCGGACGTCTGACCAATGACTGGGCGGGGTGGGGGAGAGTACGTGAGCATGCCAGGACGTGTCCGATGACGACCACCGAGGCTGCGCCGGGGCAGGGCATCGTCGACGCGCACCACCATCTCTGGGTCCGGGCACGGCACCCGCAGCCCTGGATCGATCCGCACACCATGGCCGCGATCGACAGCGACTTCACCCCGCTCGATCTCGCCCCGGTGGCCCGAGCGGCCGGGGTCACCCAGACCGTCGTGGTGCAGTCCGTCGCCGTCCGGACGGAGACGCCCGAGTTGCTGGGTATCGCGGCCGACGACCCCCTCATCGCCGGCGTCGTCGGCTGGGTCGACCTCACCGCCGACAACGTCGGTGATCGCCTCGACCGGCTCCGGGCGGCCCGCGGCGGAGAGCGACTGGTGGGCATTCGCGACCTCGTCCAGTCCGAGCCTGACCCGGCGTACCTCGACCGCCCGGACGTCCGGCGGGGCATCGCCGCGGTCGGCGCCGCCGGCCTGGCCTTCGACCTGCTGGTACGCGACCACCAGTTGCCGGCGGCGACCCGGCTCGTCCGCGACCTGCCCGAGATGCGGTTCGTCCTGGACCACCTCGGCAAGCCCTCGCTCGGGCACGGCGGCCTCGGCGACTGGCCGCGCGACCTGCTGGCACTCGCCGCCGAGCCCAACACGACGGCGAAGCTCTCCGGTCTGGTGACCGAAGTGGACGGCCCCTCCTGGACGACGTCGGACGTTCGGCCCGCCGTCGAGCACGCGCTCGACGCGTTCGGCCCGGACCGGCTGATGTTCGGCTCGGACTGGCCGGTGTGCCTACTCGCCTCCTCCTACGCCCGCTGGGTCGAGGCCCTCACCGAGTTGCTGGCCCCGCTGGGCGACGACGAGCGGGCGGCGATCTGGCGGCGGACGGCCCGCCGGGCGTACCGGCTGGACGCGGCCTGACGCCGTGGTGGCTCGCCGACTGACCGCCCGCACCTCGCTCCGGGCCTGTCGACGGGCCACGGGTTGTGCCGGTTTGATCAGACGTCTGCCTCAGCCGCGCCGGGTAACGACGACAACATCCCCGTAAGACCTTGGCAACATGAGTCAATGCGTGGCAAGGTAACGCCTGATCGAGGGAAACATCCGACCTATCTCGACGGGTGGTGTGGGCACACCCCACGCCGCCCGGCCGTGGAGGATCGGTGGCTCAGAGGTGGCCGGCTCGCCGGGGATTCCCCCGTCGCGCGCCGGCGCCACGCTTGGGGAGGTCAGATCCGACGATGAGTACCGTCGAGGCATCCGCCGGCACGCAGCGCGGCGAACTCAGCGACTGGTTCCGCGAACGGATCTCCCACGCCGTCTCCGAGTTGACCGCCGCGACCGCGCTCGTCGTCCTGTTCGTCGCGTTGACCTTCGCCAGTCCCTATTTCCTGACGGCGGACAACCTCTTCAACATCGGGGCGCAGACCGCGGTGATCGCCATCATCGCCACGGCGCAGACGATGGTCATCATCACGAAGGGCATCGACCTGTCCGTGGGGTCGGTCGCCGCGCTCGCCGGCGTCGCCGGGGCGATGGTGGTCCGCGACCTGGGTTTCTCGCTCTGGGCGGCGACGGTGGTCGCGATCGGCGTCGGCGCGCTGGCCGGCCTGCTGAACGGGCTGCTGGTGACGGTGGCCCGGATCCCGCCGTTCATCGCGACGCTTGGCACGATGTCCGTGGGCCGCGGTCTCGTCTTCATCATCACCGGCGCGGTCGGCGTCTACGGCCTGCCCCGATCCTTCCAGCTCCTCGGCAACGGGGAGCTGCTCGGCATCCCGTTCGCCGTGGTGATCACCGTCCTGGTCGCGGTCGGGGTCGCCTTCCTGCTCTCCCAGACCCGCTTCGGTCAGTACACCTACGCGATGGGCTCCAACCTGGAGGCGGCTCGCCGCTCCGGCATCCGGGTGGGGCGTCACCTGACCGGGGTGTACGTGCTGGCGGGTGTGCTGGTCGGGCTGGGCGGCATGATCGCCGCATCCCGGGTCAACTCCGGCCAACCGAACTACGGGATCTCGTTGGAGCTCGACGTCATCGCCGCCGCGGTCATCGGCGGCGCCAGTCTCTTCGGTGGTCAGGGCCGGATCGTCGGGACCATCATCGGCGCGTTCCTCATCGCCCTGGTGCGCAACGGCGCCGTCCTGCTCGACATCAGCATCCACTACCAGCAGGTGATCGTCGGCCTGATCATCTGGGCCGCCGTCTACTTCGACCAGTACCGCCGCCGGCGGCTGGAATCACGGGGTTGACATGCCATTCCGAGACTCCGAACGAGAAAGGACACACACCATGGCGCACACCACCACCAGCCGGCGGACGCGACGGTCGATCCTGGGTGTACGGGCCGTTCTGGCCGCGGCCGCGGCGACCGCTCTGCTCAGCGCCTGCGGCGGGGTCGAGGTCCGCGACGGGGGCGACGGCGCGACGAAGGACGCGAGCGGCCCGTTGAAGCTCGCCGTCGTGCCGAAGGCCGTCGGTGCCGACTACTGGAACACCGTGAAGGCGGGCGCGGAGTGCGCCGCGCAGCGCGCGGGGGACGTCACCGTCCAGTGGGACGGCGTGACCACCGAGACCGATGTCGAGGGCCAGGTCAACCTGATCCAGAACTTCGTCACCAAGAAGGTCGACGGCATCGTGTATGCGGCGACCGACTCCAGCGCGCTGGCGCCCGCGACCGACCAGGCCCTCGCCGCGAAGATCCCGGTCGCGATGATCGACTCTGGCACCAGCCCGCAGCCGTCGAGCGTGCCGCTCTTCGCCACCGACAACCGTGCGTCGGCCACCGAGGCGGCGAAGTTGCTCGCCACCGAACTCGGCCCCGGCAACCACCAGGTGGCGCTCGTCGAGTTCCAGCCGGGGTCGCAGACCAACACCGAGCGGGTGGACGGCTTCAAGGCCGGCCTCGCCTCGTATCCCAACCTGAAGCTGGTCGGCCAGCAGCCCAGCCGCAGTGACGTCAACGAGGCACGACGCGTCACCGAGAACATCCTCACCGCCAACCCCAACCTCGCCGGCATCTTCGCAGCCAACGAGCCGAGTGTGCTCGGCGCCGCGCAGGCCATCCAGGCGGCCGGGAAGTCCGGCAAGGTGGTCATCATCGGGTGGGACGCCGCCCCGGACGAGATCGCCGGAGTGCGCAGCGGCCAGATCTCGGCCCTGGTCGTGCAGAACCCGTTCAAGATGGGCTACTTCGGCGTCGACAAGATGGTCAAGCACCTGCGGGACAAGGCGCCGCTGGCGTCGGCCGACACCGGCGTCACGTTCGTCACGAAGGAGAACATCGACTCCGCGGAGATCAAGGCGGTGCTCGAGCCCAGTTGCGCCAACCCCCCGGTGCAGTGATGGGCACGACGCCGACGGCAACCGCCGACAGCGACACGCAACCGACCGCCGAGGAACCGCCGGTCCTCGAAGCCCGTGGCATCGTCAAACGATTCGGGCACGTCGAGGCGCTGCGCGGCGCCGACTTCACGGTCCACCGGGGTGAGGTGGTCGCGCTGATCGGCGACAACGGCGCCGGAAAGAGCACCCTGATCAAGACGCTGTCCGGTGTGCACCCGCCCGACGAGGGCCAGATCCGGGTGGACGGTCGTCCCGTCCAGTTCTCCACGCCCGTCGACGCCCGGCGCGCGGGGGTGGAGACCGTCTACCAGGATCTCGCCGTCGCCGACGACCTCAGCGTGGCGGCCAACCTGTACCTCGGTCGGGAGATCCTGCGCTCCGGGCCGCTCGGCCGGTTCGGGTTGCTCGACAAGCGCGCCATGCGGCAGGGGGCCGCCGCGGCCCTCGACGAGCTGGGCGTGCGGATCCCCCGGGTCACCACCCCGATCGCGATGTTGTCCGGTGGGCAGCGCCAGTGCGTCGCGGTGGCCCGCGCCATCATCTGGGCGACGAACGTGGTCATCCTCGACGAGCCGACCGCGGCGCTCGGTGTCGTCCAGACCGGGCGGGTGCTCGACGTCGTCCGGCGGGCCCGCGACGCCGGCATGTCGGTGGTGCTGGTGAGCCACAACATGCCGCAGGTGCTGGAGATCGCCGACCGGGTCGAGGTGTTGCGGCTCGGCCGTCGGGCGGCCCGGCTGCGCGCGGACGAGGTCACCACCGACGACCTGGTCGCGGCGATGACCGGGAGCACCGGCGGAGAGCGGGACGAACGCTGAACTCGTCGACCGGGGCGCGCACGATCACGTGATCGGTGGCGCGCCCCGGAGCCGCCGGGCCGTGGGTGGGTGCGAAGCGGGCCGTCGTACGCCGGGGCGGGCGCTCAGAACCGTGCCGGCTCGGCGTTGGCGTCACCGTCGTCGGGTTGCCCGTGCAGCGATTCCTCCACCCCGATCAGGTGGTTGGCCATCCGGATCCGGGCACGCTCCGGGTCCCGGGCCAGGAGGGCCTTCAGGATCGCCACGTGCTCGTCGTGGGTACGCCGGTCCGCGCCCTCCTCGTGCAGGCTCCGCCAGAGCCGCCCGCGTAGGGTGCGCCCGGCGAACGCCTCGATCAGACCGACGAGCACCGGGTTGCCGGCGTGCACCGCGATGATCCGGTGGAACGCGATGTCGATCTCCATGATCCGTTCGTGCTCCTGCGGCGACCGACCGGCGATCCGGGCCGCCTCGTCGAGGAGGTCCCCCGCCTGGGCGAGGGCCTCGTCGGTGATCCTGGTCGCCGCCAGGCGGGCGGCCTCGCATTCCAGCAGCCGCCGGACGGTGTGGACGTGCCGCGGGTCGCCCTGGCCCTGGAAGTCGACCACGAAACCCATCGGGGCCAGGAGCTGCGGCGCGTCGAGGTTGGTGACGTAGGTGCCGTCGCCCTGGCGGATGTTGACGATGCCGAGGATCGACAGCGCCGACATGCCCTCGCGCAGGGAGCCCCGTGAGACGCCGAGCGACTCGGCGAGGTCCTTCTCGATGGGCAGGCGATCCCCGGGCTTGAAGTGCCCTTCGAGGATCATCCGCTTGATGCCGTTCACCACCTCGTCGGTGCGCGACATGACATCCCCCTAGCGGCCGGCGGGGGTGGCCGTCCCACCCGCGATCACGTACGGCTCCGAAGATGACACCGTAGTCGGGTCTGTCGCCGCCCAGTAGTGGCCGTCGGGAAACCGGTAGAGCTCGACCGACTCCGGACGCATCCGGGTGGAGTAGCCGGGCTCGCGGGGCAGGACGTAACCGCTGCCCGAGCCGGTGTCCTGGATGACGCACGGGTCGGTGAAGTGCTCGTGCAGGTGGTCGACGAACTCGGTGACCCGGTTGGTGAGATCTCCCGAGATCGCGACGTAGTCGAGCACCGACACGTGTTGGACCATCTCACACAGCCCGACACCGCCGGCGTGGGGGCACACGGGGATGTCGAACTTCGCGGCGAGCAGCAGCACGGCGACGATCTCGTTGATGCTTGCCAGCCTGCCGGTGTCCAGTTGGCAGAAGTCGATGGCCTCGGCCTGGAACAACTGCTTGAACATCACCCGGTTGTGGCAGTGCTCGCCGGTGGCGACGCCGATGGGAGCGACGGCGCGTCGGACGGCGGCGTGGCCCAGGATGTCGTCGGGGCTGGTCGGCTCCTCGATCCACAGTGGCTCGAACTGCGCGAGGGCCTTGACCCACTCGATGGCCTGGCCGACGTCCCACACCTGGTTGGCGTCGATCATCAGGTTGCGGTCCGGGCCGAGGATCTCCCGGGCGATGCCGCACCGGCGGATGTCGTCGTCGAGGTTGGCGCCCACCTTGAGCTTGACGTAGCCGTAGCCGCTGTCCACCGCCTCCTGGCACAGCCGGCGCAGCTTGTCGTCGCCGTAGCCGAGCCAACCGGCCGAGGTGGTGTAGGCGGGGTAGCCGGTCCGGTCGAGCTCGGCGAGACGGGCGGCCTTCGTGCTCTCCTTGGCGCGCAGGATGGCGAGGGCCTCGTCGCGGGTCAGCGCGTCGGACAGGTAGCGCAGGTCCGCGATGTCGACGAGTTGCTCGGGGGACATGTCGACGAGCAGCCGCCACAGCGGCTTGTCGGCGACCCGGGCGACCAGGTCCCACGACGCGTTCAGCACGGCGGCCAGCGACAGGTGGACGACGCCCTTCTCCGGGCCGAGCCACCGCAGTTGGGAGTCGGAGGTGAGTAGGCGGTAGACCGCGCCCATGTCCGACGCCATGGTCGCGACGTCCACGCCCACGAGGCGCTGTGCCTGGTGGACGGCCGCCGCGACGACGATGTCGTTGCCTCTGCCGATGGTGAAGGTCAGGCCGTGGCCCGCGAGTGGCGCACCGGTGCTGTCGACGCCGTCGGTGTGCAGGACGACGTAGGCCGCCGAGTAGTCGCCGTCCTTGTTCATGGCGTCGGAGCCGTCAGCGGTCAGGGAGGTGGGGAAGCGGACGTCCTCGACGGTGACGGCGGTGATCTGCGGCATGCGCTCCTCGCCCGGCTAGGCTAAAGATCAGATGATCTCTGGGAGTATACGGAGGGCCAATCCGACGCGTCAACGATGTCGATCCCCCAGGAATCGAAGACATCGAATGTTTTTTCCGGGATACGGATTCGCTGGCGAGCCGTCATCCTGCTCGCCGGTCCCGGTCCACCGGACCGACCGCGAGGGCGGCGAGATTCGTCGCGCTGGTAGGCGCCCTCGGCACGTGGTGGCTCCTGTTCGGCTCGTCGGCCGCTGAGGTCCTCCCGGCCCGATTGGGGAGGTGGCGCCGGAAGTGGAGAGTGGCCCGGAAGATTGGATGTCCACTCCGGATAGCCGTATTGACGGTCAGGTATGGGTAGGGAACTTTACATCTAAAGACTTAATACATCACACCTTTCCGTATGTCGACACCCGCCCGGTCACCGGACTCCGCGCGGGCGTCGCGCCGCCGCGCGTCGGCGCGGGCCGGCCTGGTCGCCGACGCCGGTGACGACCATCACGGGCACCGCCGTCGACACGCCCGGGACCGACATGTGGGGTGTGACAACGGCAGCGTCCCTATATATGGTGTCGAACGCAGCTGGTTCGGCCGCTCAGCCCGAGCGGTCGAGGCAAGAGGGAACCCGGTGAAAATCCGGGACTGTCCCGCAGCGGTGAGTGGGAACGACAGCCGTCATCAGCACTGGGCCACGAATCGGCCTGGGAAGCGACGGCCAGTAGGGGACCGGTCAACCGGTCATGCCCGCGAGTCCGAAGACCTGCCAGCGCGCCGCGTACCCGCACCCGGGTGGCGGCGGTCCGAGGCCGCGTGGGACGGCTGACGCCACCTGACCCACGCCGTGCCGGCGTGGCGTCCGCCGGTGTCTGTCTCCACGCGTCCGAGGGGCCATCAGGTCTCGAACTCGCGAGGAGTGAGTGGTGACAGTCACCGAGGTAGTCCCGGCAGGCGGCGACGCGGCCGTGCGGCGGACGCCGATGCAGGTCCGCAAGCGCAACGGCACCACCGAATCCGTGGAACTGAACAAGATCGTCCGGGCGGTCGAGCGGTGGGCCGACGACCTGACCGACGTCGACCCGATGCGCGTCGCCACCCGCACGATCAGCGGCCTGTACGACGGCGCGACGACTGCCGAGCTGGACCGGCTCTCCATCCAGACCGCCGCCGAGATGATCGGTGAGGAACCGCAGTACTCGCGCCTCGCCGCCCGGCTGCTGTCCGGCTACGTCGACAAGGAGGTACGTCGGCAGGGCATCACCTCGTTCAGCGCGGCGATCCGGGTCGGCCACGCCGAGGGCCTGATCGGCGACGACACCGCCGCCTTCGTGGCCGCGCACGCCACCGTGCTCGACGACGCCGTCGACCCGGACGGCGACCGGCGATTCGAGTACTTCGGCCTGCGCACGGTGTACGACAGGTACCTGCTGCGCCACCCCACCAGCCGGCTGGTGCTGGAGACCCCGCAGTACTGGCTGCTCCGGGTGGCCTGCGGGCTGTCCCAGACACCGGACGAGGCGGTCGGCTTCTACCGACTGATGTCCAGCCTGGCCTATCTGCCCAGCTCACCGACGTTGTTCAACTCCGGCACCCGGCACACCCAGATGTCCTCCTGCTACCTGGTCGACTCTCCGCGCGACGAGTTGGACTCGATCTACCAGCGGTACGCCCAGGTCGCCAACCTGTCCAAGTTCGCCGGCGGCATCGGCATCGCGTACTCCCGGGTCCGGTCTCGGGGCGCGCTGATCCGCGGCACCAACGGGCAGTCCAACGGCATCGTGCCGTGGCTGCGCACGCTCGACGCGAGCGTCGCCGCGGTCAACCAGGGCGGCCGGCGCAAGGGCGCGGCCTGCGTCTACCTGGAGCCGTGGCACCCGGACGTCGAGGAGTTCCTGCAACTGCGGGACAACACCGGTGAGGACGCCCGACGCACCCACAACCTCAACCTGGCCAACTGGGTTCCGGACGAGTTCATGCGCCGGGTCGAGGCCGACGAGATGTGGTCGCTGTTCGACCCGCACGAGGTGCCCGAACTGCCCGACCTGTGGGGCGAGCGGTTCGACGCCGCGTACCGGGAGGCCGAGGCGCAGGGCCGCTACGTCCGGCAGGTCCCGGCGCGGGAGCTGTACGGGAAGATGATGCGCACCCTGGCCCAGACCGGCAACGGGTGGATGACCTTCAAGGATGCCGCGAACCGGCTGTGCAACCAGACCGCCGAGGACGGCAACGTGGTGCACCTGTCCAACCTGTGCACCGAGATCATCGAGGTGTCCAGTGACGCCGAGACCGCCGTGTGCAACCTCGGCTCGGTGAACCTGGCCGCTCACCTCACCGACGGTGGCATCGACTGGGAGCGGCTGCGCGCCACGGTCCGTACCGCCGTCACCTTCCTCGACCGCGTCATCGACATCAACTACTACCCGACCCCGCAGGCGGCGGCGAGCAACCCGCGCTGGCGGCCAGTCGGGCTCGGGCTGATGGGTCTGCAGGACGTCTTCTTCGCGTTGCGACTGCCGTTCGACTCCCCGGCCGCCCGGGAGCTGTCCACCCGGATCAGCGAGGAGCTGTACCTGACCGCGCTGGAGACCTCCGCCGACCTGGCGCGCGACGTCGGCGCGCACCCGGCGTACGGGCAGACCCGCGCCGCTCGCGGCCAGTTGCAGCCCGACCTGTGGGGTGTCCAGGGCACGCAGACCGCAAGGTGGAACGCGCTGCGCGAGCGGGTCGAGGCGGACGGGCTGCGCAACTCGCTGCTGGTGGCGGTCGCCCCGACCGCGACCATCGCCTCGATCGCCGGATGCTACGAGTGCATCGAGCCGCAGGTGTCCAACCTGTTCAAGCGCGAGACCCTGTCGGGGGAGTTCCTCCAGGTCAACACCGCTCTGGTACGCGAGCTGAAGGCCCGCGGCCTGTGGACCGAACCGATCCGGTCGGCGATCAAGCGGGCGGAGGGGTCGGTGCAGGACATCGCCGAGCTGCCGGCCGGCGTCCGCGAGTTGTTCCGCACCGCCTGGGAGCTGCCGCAACGCGCCCTGATCGACCTGGCCGCCGCCCGCGCCCCGTTCATCGACCAGTCCCAGTCGCTGAACCTGTTCCTGGCCGCACCGACAATCGGCAAGCTCTCCTCGATGTACCTGTACGCCTGGAAGGCCGGGCTGAAGTCCACCTACTACCTGCGCTCCCGCCCCGCCACCCGGATCCAGCAGGCCACCGTCAGCGCTGTCGCACCCGTCGTCGTCGACGCGGAGGCGCTGGCCTGCTCGCTGGAGAACCCCGAGTCGTGCGAGGCCTGCCAGTGACCGCCGCCGACACCGCCACCACCGACGCCAGCACCACCGACACGAGGACCACGCACATGCTGCTCGACCCCGGGATGGACCTCACCCTCCGCCCGATGCGCTACCCGCACTTCTTCGACCGGTTCCGCGACGCCATCCGCAACACCTGGACCGTCGAGGAGGTCGACCTGCACGCCGACCTCGCCGACCTGGACAAGCTGTCCCCGGCCGAGCGGCACCTGGTCAGCCGCCTGGTGGCATTCTTCGCCACCGGCGACACCATCGTCGCCAACAACCTGGTGCTCAACCTCTACCAGCACGTCAACAGCCCCGAGGGCCGCCTCTACCTGTCCCGGCAGCTCTTCGAGGAGGCCGTGCACGTCCAGTTCTACCTGAACCTGCTCGACACGTACGTGCCCGACGAAACGGAGCGCTTCGAGGCCTTCGCGGCCATCGAGAACATCCCCTCGATCCGCCGTAAGGCCGAGTTCTGCTTCCGCTGGATCGACTCGTTGAACGACCTGCGGGAGCTGCGGACCCGGGACGACCGCCGGACGTTCCTGCTCAACCTGATCTGCTTCGCCGCCTGCATCGAGGGGCTGTTCTTCTACGGCGCGTTCGCGTACGTCTACTTCCTGCGCTCCCGCGGCCTGCTGCACGGCCTGGCCTCCGGCACCAACTGGGTGTTCCGCGACGAGTCGATGCACATGGCGTTCGCGTTCGACGTCGTCGACACCGTCCGCGCCGAGGAACCGGACCTGTTCGACGACGACCTCGCCGACCAGGTGCGGCAGATGCTCGCCGAGGCCGTCGAGTGCGAGGTGCAGTTCGCCGAGGACCTGGTGGGCCACGGGGTGGCCGGCCTGACGTTGGCCGACATGCGGGAGTATCTCCAGCACGTCGCCGACCGCCGCCTGGCCCAGCTCGGCATCGCCCCGCACTACGGGTCGAACAACCCGTTCGCCTTCATGGAGTTGCAGGACGTGCAGGAACTGTCCAACTTCTTCGAGCGGCGCGTCTCGGCGTACCAGGTAGGGGTGGCCGGCACTGTCGCCTTCGACGACGACTTTTAGGGCCTGTGTCGAAGTCCCTGGCCGGCCTGCGGCGGGCCAGG
>NZ_JBEZZW010000074.1:0-10666 GCF_040639415.1 Micromonospora sp. NPDC023888
TGCTCCAACAACTACGGCCCCTACCAGTTCCCCGAAAAAGTCATCCCCCTGTTCGTCACGAACCTCCTCGACGGCGCCACCGTCCCCCTCTACGGTGACGGCGGCAACATCCGCGACTGGCTGCACGTACACGACCACTGCCGCGGCATCGCCCTGGTCCAGCAGAAAGGCCGCGCCGGCGAGGTCTACAACATCGGCGGCGGCACCGAGTTGACGAACAAGGAACTCACCGGCCGACTCCTCGACGCCTGCGACGCCGGCTGGGACCGCGTCGTCCCGGTCACCGACCGCAAGGGCCACGACCGCCGCTACTCCCTCGACATCACCAAGATCCACCAAGAACTCGGCTACACCCCCAGCATCACCCTCGACCAGGGCCTCGCCGACACCGTCACCTGGTACCGCGACAACCGCACCTGGTGGGAACCCCTCAAGACCACACCCACCGCATGACACGAGTACTCGTCACCGGCGCCGGTGGGATGCTCGGCCGGGACCTGGTCACCGTGCTGCACGCCCGGTCCGACCTCAAGGTGACCGCCGCCGGCCGCGCCGACCTGGACGTCACCGACCCCACCGCGGTACGGACAGCGGTCGCCGAACACGACATCGTGATCAACACGGCGGCGTGGACAAACGTCGACGGCGCCGAGGCCGACGAGGCGGCAGCCACCGCCGTCAACGGCCACGGCGTGGCGAACCTCGCGTCGGCGTGTGCCACCAGCGGCGCCCGGCTCATCCAGGTCTCCACCGACTACGTCCTCGCCGGCGATGCCCGGGTCCCCTACCCGGAGGACGCGCCCACCGCGCCGGTCAACGCCTACGGCCGGGGCAAGCTCGTCGGCGAGCAGGCCGTCGCCCGGCTGCTGCCCGACACCGGCTACGTGGTCCGCACCGCCTGGCTGTACGGCGCGCACGGCCCGAACTTCGTGGCCACCATGCTGCGGCTCGCCACCCAGCGGGAACACATCGACGTGGTCGACGACCAGCACGGCCAGCCCACCTGGTCCTACCGGCTCGCCGAACAGCTCGTCGCGCTCGCCGACGCCGCCCTCGACGAACGGGCCGCCGCCGGCATCTACCACAGCACCTGTGCCGGCCAGACCACCTGGTACGGGCTGGCCCGCGCGGCGTTCACGCTTGCCGGCCTGGACCCGGACCGGATCCGACCCACCACCAGCGACCGGTATCCTCGTCCTGCTCCCCGACCGGCGTACAGTGTGCTGGCACACAGCCGCTGGGCGGCCGCAGGTCTGCCGTCGCTCCCCGACTGGCATGCCACCCTCGTCGACGCGTTCGACTCCCCCGCTCCGCCCGCTCCGTGGAAGGTCGCATGAAGCTCACCCTCGTCACCGGCTTGACCGGCCTCATATTGCTCGCCACCATCGTCGAGTTGCTGCGCCGCCGGCAGCTCCGCGAAAAGTACGGCATGCTCTGGCTCGGCGTCCTGGTGATCGTCATCCCCCTGTCGCTCTTCCCCCGCCTGCTGGACAACGTCGCCGAGCTGCTCGGCGTCGCCTCCGGCGTGAGCCTCGTGCTCTTCCTCGGCATCATCTTCCTGCTGCTGGTCTGCGTGCACCTCAGCTGGGAGGTCAGCCGCCTGGAAGAAGAGACCCGCACCCTGGCCGAAGACTTCGCCCTGCTCCGTACCGAGATCGACGCGGACCGGGCGGCCCGAAACGAACTGGTGTCCACCGATGGTTAACGGCAAGCGGGTCCTGATCATCATCCCGGCGCTCAACGAGTCCGGCTCGATCGCCGACGTCGTCGGCGAGGTCCGCGGTGAGCTGCCCGGCGTCGACGTGATCGTCATCGACGACGGCTCCACCGACCGCACCGCCGCGGTGGCCGCCGCAGCCGGTGCCCTCGTGGCCAAGCTGCCGTACAACCTCGGCGTCGGCGGCGCCATGCGGGTGGGCTACCGGTACGCGCGCGACCACGACTACGACGTTGCCATCCAGATCGACGCGGACGGCCAGCACGACCCCCGGTACGTGCCGAAGCTCGTCGACCTGCTCGACGAGACCGACCTGGTGATCGGCGCCCGGTTCGCCGGCGAGGGTGACTACATGGTCCGCGGCCCCCGCCGCTGGGCCATGGTCATGCTCTCCGGTGTGCTGTCCCGCGTCGCCCGCACCAAGCTCACCGACACCACCTCCGGGTTCCGGGCCGCCAACCGCCGGGTGATCGAGATGTTCGCCGCCTGGTACCCGGTGGAGTACCTGGGCGACACAGTGGAGACGCTCGTGCACACCGCCCGACGCGGCTACACCATCCGCCAGGTGCCGGTGGCCATGCGCAAGCGGATGGCGGGCACCCCCAGCCACTCCCCCGCCAAGGCCATGATCTACCTCGGCCGCGCCTTCGCCGTCCTCACGTTGGCGCTCATTCGCCGGTGATCCGCAGGCTTCTGAGTCTGGTCCCACCGGGCACCGTCGCCGTCGGCGCCGGCCTCGCCCTGCTGGGGCTCGCCTCCTACGTTCACCTGGCGGTCGCCGGGCACAGCCTCACCGAGGCGGACTACAACTCGCTCTCCGTGCTCTGGTCGATCGTCTTCACCCTCGGCATCGGCCTGTTCATGCCGGTCGAGCAGGAGGTAGCCCGACTCGTCGCCGCCCGGCACAGCCAGGGCCTTCCCCCCGGGCCGGTACTGGCCCGGGGGGCGGCCCTGGCCGCCGGCCTGCTCGCCGCCGTGGTCGCGCTGATCATCGCCTTCCGGGAGACGCTCGCCGACCGGCTCTTCGCCGGCGACGGCACCATGGTCACCGTCCTGATCGGCGCGCTGGCCGGGCTCGCCGTCGCGCACACCACCCGTGGTGTCCTCTCCGGCCTGCAACTGTTCCCCTGGTACGGCACCCAACTCGGCATCGACGGCGGCCTGCGGATCGTCATCGTCGCCGTGCTCGGCCTCAACGGTGTCACCAACCCCGTCTGGTACGGCGCGGTGCTTCTCATCGCGCCCGTCGCCGGCGCCGTCCTCACCGCGCCACCGGTGCTGCGGGCCATCGGCGGCGGAGCCCCCGTCGCCTGGGCGACCCTGCTGCGCGGCCTCGGCCTCCTCGTCGCCTCCAGCCTGCTCGCCCAGGTCGTGGTCAACATCGGCGTGATCAACGTCAAGGTGCTCGACCCGTCCGACGTGGCGACCGCCGGCGCGCTGCTCTCCGCGCTGGTGCTGGTCCGCATCCCGCTGTTCGTCTTCGCCTCGCTGCAGGCATCGCTGCTCCCGGGCCTCTCCACCTCGGCCAGCACCGGCGACCTCGCCGGCTTCCACAGCCTGCTGCGCCGCGCCCTGGGCATCGTCAGCGCGCTCGGTCTCACCGGCGCCGTCCTCGCCGTGCTCCTCGGCCCACAGCTGGTGCAGACCCTCTTCGACGCTCCCGGCGTCCTCGGCTACGCCGACTTCGCCTGGCTCGCCGTCGCCACCCTCGCCTACCTGTGGGCGATGGTCCTCGGCCAGGCGCTGCTCGCCCTCGACCGGCACCGGGCACAGGCCCTCGCCTGGGCCATCGGCGTGGCCGCGCTCGTCGTCGCGACGCTCGCCCCGGTCTCCACCGCGCTGCGAGTCGAGCTCGGCTACACCATCGGCTCCGTCGTGGTCGCCGCCGTCATGGCCGTGCTGCTGCGCACCCGCGCCGCCCGACCGGCAGCACCCACCCCCACCCCGGCCTTCGAGACCGCCGCGCCGGGAGTGACCGGAGGGGTCTGATCCGGGCCGCATCCCGCGGTCACACCGACCCGCGGTGCTGGTGGCCCGGCCCGCCGCAGGACGCTGGACGTACTGCGGCGGGCGGCCCGGACATCCAGGCCGCCCGCCGCATCAGCCGGGTGTTACTTGCCGTCCGCCGGCTTGTCCTCCAGGTCCGCGGACCCCGCCGACGTCGTCGGCTTGTGCGACTCCGTGGTGGGCTGCGCCGGAGTGTCCGGGCCACCCGCCTCCGCCGGCTGCTCCGCGGCGGACACGTCGCCGTCGAGCAACGCGGTGAGCGCCGCACCGGTGATCCGGCGGAACGAACGCCCCACCCGGTGGCGGTCCAACACCGCCACCTCCAACTGGTTGGCGGCGATCGTCCGGGCCGCGCCGCCCTCACCGCCAACCGTGCTCAACGCCTGCACCGCCACCCGGGCCGCCTCGGCGAGGGACATGTCCGCGCGGTGCTGCGACTTCAGCACACCGGTGATCGCCTCGGCCTGGCCACCCATGGCCATCCGCCCCGGCTCGTCGTTCACCGAACCGTCGTACGTCAGCCGGTACAACTCGTCATCGTCGGCGGTCGCCCCGACCTCCGCCACGCAGATCTCCACCTCGAAGGGCTTCGACTGCTCGGTGAAGATCGCACCGAGCGTCTGCGCGAACGCGTTGGCCAGGGCCCGCCCGGTGACATCACGCCGGTCGTAGCTGAGCCCGTTCAGGTCTGCCATCCGCACACCGGCCCGGCGCAGATTCTCGAACTCGTTGTACCGACCGACAGCGGCGAACCCGATCCGGTCGTAGATCTCGCTGACCTTGTGCAGGGCGCTGGAGAGGTTCTCCGCGACGAAGAGCACCCCGCCGGAATAGCTGAGGACCACCGCGCTGCGCCCCCGAGCGATGCCCTTGCGGGCCAACTCGGAGCGGTCGCGCATGATCTGTTCGGGCGAGGCGTAGAACTGCATGGCCACGGCGGCGGTTCTCCTTACGGCGCGGTGCTGACGACTGCTGACTGGTGGGGGTGGACGGGGCTCAGCCGCCCGGGTTCTCCATCCGACCGGCGACCACGCCCTCGGCGATCGCCGCCGTCTCGGCGTCGGTCAACCGGCGGGTGCCCTCGGCGGTAGCGGTCATCACCACCGGATAGATCCGGCGGGTCAGATCCGGTCCGCCGGTCGCGGTGTCGTCGTCCGCCGCGTCGTAGAGCGCCTCGACCGCGAGGCGGGTGGCGTCGTCGACCGACAGACCGGCCCGGAACCGCTTCTTCAGCGCCGACTTCGCGAAGAGCGAGCCGGAGCCGATCGCGTCGTAGCCGGTCTCCTCGTAGGGACCGCCTGTCACGTCGAAGCTGAAGATCCGACCGGCCCGCGCCGGGTCGGCGGCGGCCAGGTCGAACCCGGCGAACAGTGGCACCACGGCCAGGCCCTGCATGGCCGCACCCAGGTTGCCGCGGATCATCGACGCCAACCGGTTGGCCTTGCCGTCGAGCGAGAGCATCGCGCCCTCGATCTTCTCGTAGTGCTCCAGCTCCACCTGGAACAGTCGCATCAGCTCGATGCCGATGCCCGCCGTGCCGGCGATCCCCACCAGGGAGTACGCGTCGGCCGGGTGCACCTTCTCGATGTCGCGCTGGGCGATCAGGTTGCCCATGGTGGCCCGCCGGTCGCCGGCCATCACGACGCCACCGGCGGCCGAGATGGCCACGATGGTGGTCGCGTGCGGCGCCAGGTCGGCTGCCATGCCCGGCGGCAACGGCCGCCGGCCGGGCAGCATCTCGGGGGCCACCCGACTCAGGAACGTCGTGAAGGAGGACGTCCCCGCGTTGGTGAACACATCTGGTAGACGCCCGGATGGATCAAAGCCCGCTGCCACGTGGTTCCTCTCAGATACGTGATCGCCCTGGCCAGCCTCGTGGGACTGTCACGGAACTGGCCAAGACCACCGTTGCAGTTGAAGCAGAGTATCCCGCGCACCCATCCGGTGCGATGATCGTGGTCCAGATGTTGGGGGTCCGCACCGCCACAGATCGCGCAGACCCCGCCCTGCTCGGCCAGGAGCTCCTGAAACTCCTTCTCCCCGACGCCATACCGCCGCCGCAGGTGGTACTCGCGGTTACCCCCGTAGAGCCGCTCTTTCGTCTTGCTGGTCTTGGCGTTGTGGCAGGGCTTGCAGTAGGTGGCATAGCCGGAGGTGTCCGACCGGTTACGGGGGAAGGCATCGAACGGCTTGACCGCATCGCAGGCCGGACAGAACTTGTGCCCCTCGGGCACGACGCGACCTTCACGCACCTCGCGGTCGAACTTTGCCCTCACCCGACGCGCGTAACTTGCCTTGGACCGCTCGTTGAAGCAGGGCTTGCAGTAACTGCCCCGCCCATCCGGCCTCTTGGAGCTCACACAGAACTGATCGAGCGCCTTCCATTCGCTGCAATCTCGGCAGCGACGAAGGCCGTCCCGATCATCGTTCGCTCTAGGCATGTCCGAATTGACCCTATATGCTCACTGACCTCCTTTTTGCACGTATCCTCTGACAAATTCCTCTGCGTTTTCTTCGAGGACGGAGTCGATCTCGTCGAGGAGGTCGTCGACGTCCTCGGTGATCTCGGCGTGCCGCTCGGCCACCTCGGGGTTGGCCTCGGTGGTGACGTCCTCGATTTCCTCGCCCTGGCGGGACTTGCCGGACTGCGACTGGCCGCCGCTGTCTTGAGTGGCCACTGCTGCCTCCTCCACGATCGTCTGCGATGAACTTACCTCGCGCGGGC
This sequence comes from Micromonospora sp. NPDC023888, assembly GCF_040639415.1. NCBI lineage: Bacteria > Bacillati > Actinomycetota > Actinomycetes > Micromonosporales > Micromonosporaceae > Micromonospora > Micromonospora sp. NPDC023888. Next base: position 6,450 of record NZ_JBEZZW010000074.1, read on the forward strand.
GACGAAAAGCCCGCCGCGCGCCGGCTTGCGGCACGCGACGGGCATAAGGACGTACGTTCAGCCGCCGGTCAACGTCTCGAGCAGATCCTTCGCGCTGGCGCAGCGGTCGAACAGCGCCCCGACGTGCGCACGCGTGCCGCGCTCCGGCTCCATCATCGGCACCCGGACGAGCGACTCCCGGCCCACGTCGAAGATCACCGAGTCCCAGCTCGCGGCGACGACCTCGGACGCGTACTGGGCAAGGCAGCGGCCCCGGAAGTAGGCCCGCGTGTCCTCCGGCGGCTCGGTCATCGCGGTACGCGTCTCGTCGTCGGTGAGCAGCGTCTTCATCGCCTTTCGGGTGACCAGGCGGTGGTAGAGGCCCTTCTCCGGCCGGACGTCGGAATACTGCAGGTCGACAAGCTGGAGCTTGTGCGAGCCCCAGCCGAGCTTCTCCCGCTCCCGGTAACCCTCGAGCAGCCGCAGCTTGGCCACCCAGTCCAACTCGTCGGCGCAGAGCATCGGGTCCCGGCCGAGCCGGTCGAGCACGCTCTCCCAGCGGTCGAGCACATCGACGGTCTGCTCGTCGGCGTCGGTGCCGTAGCGGTCGTCGACAAAGGACCGGGCCCGTTCCAGGTACGCCCATTGCAGGTCCAGTGCGGTGAGCCGGCGACCGTCGCGCAGTCGCATGAGGTGCGACAGGCCGGGGTCGTGGCTGACCGCGCGCAGCTCGCTGACCGGGTCGGCGATGCCGAGGTCGGCGCCGAGCGCCTTCTCCTCGATCATGTTGAGGATCAGCGCGGTGGTGCCGACCTTGAGATAGGTGGAGATCTCGGAGAGGTTGGCGTCACCGATGATCACGTGCAGTCGGCGGTATTTGTCGGCGTCGGCGTGCGGCTCGTCGCGGGTGTTGATGATGGGCCGCTTGAGGGTGGTCTCCAGGCCCACCTCGACCTCGAAGAAGTCGGCGCGCTGGGAGATCTGGAAGCCGGTCTGCCCGCCGTCCTGGCCGATGCCGACCCGGCCCGCTCCGACGACGATCTGGCGGGTGACGAAGAACGGCGTCAGGTACGACACGATGTCGGCGAACGGGGTCTGCCGCCGCATCAGGTAGTTTTCGTGGGCGCCGTAGCTGGCGCCCTTGTTGTCGGTGTTGTTCTTGTAGAGGTGGATTGGCTGGCTGCCCGGGATGGTGGCGGCCCGGCGGGACGCCTCGGCCATCACCCGTTCGCCGGCCTTGTCCCAGCGCACCACGTCCCTGGGGGTGGTGACCTCCGGGGTGGAGTATTCGGGGTGGGCGTGGTCGACGTAGAGACGGGCACCGTTGGTGAGTATCACGTTGGCGAGGCCGAGGTCCTCGTCCGCGAGGGCCTCGGCGGGGTCGTAGGCGGCCCCGGAGTAGGTGAAACCGCGGGCGTCGCGCAGCGGCGACTCTTCCTCGTAATCCCAGCGGGCTCGTCCACCCCGGTTGAGCTCGGGGCGTGCCCCGTAGGCGTTGACCACCTGTGATGAGGTGACCATCGGGTTGGCTCCGGCCTGTCCGGGCACGGAGATGCCGTACTCGACTTCGGTGCCCATGATCCGACGTACCGTCATGCGACCACTCGCTTCGCTCGCCCCTGGAGCCGGCGTACCCGCCGCTCACACCATCGAGACTAGTCTGCGCGGTGGCCCACCGCGCGGCCCTGCCGGTCGGCGCGGCGTGGCTGCCGCCCCGTGGCGGCTCCCGGTGGCGCCGCGCTCGGCCGGCGCACCGGGCCCGTGCATCCGGTGGAGTCCGTCGATGGCCTGCTGGGCGCCCGGGTCGGCCACGAGGAGACGCCGTGGGCCGGGGGCGTCGCCGCAGGATGTGCGGGGCCCGGACGGGCTGGTGGGACGCACGCAGCGGCGGCACCGGAGGAGATCCGGTGCCGCCGCTGGCGGTCAGAGGTACTGGCCGGTGTTGCTGGCGGTCTCGATGGACCGGCCGGCCTCGGCGCCCTTGCCACCGGAGACGAGCGTGCGGATGTAGACGATCCGCTCGCCCTTCTTGCCGGAGATGCGCGCCCAGTCGTCGGGGTTTGTGGTGTTGGGGAGGTCCTCGTTCTCGCGGAACTCGTCGACGCAGGCGTCGAGCAGGTGCTGCAGGCGCAGCCCCTTGCGGCCGGAGGTGAGGAATTCCTTGATGGCCATCTTCTTGCTCCGGTCGACGATGTTCTGGATCATCGCGCCGGAGTTGAAGTCCTTGAAGTAGAGGACTTCCTTGTCACCGTTGGCGTAGGTGACCTCGAGGAAGCGGTTCTCCTCGGTCTCCGAGTACATCCGCAGCACCACGGCGTCGATCATCGCCGCGACGGTGGCCTGGGGGTCGGCCGAGTGCTCGGCCAGGTCGTCCGGGTGCAGGGGCAGCCCGGCGAGGATGTACTTGGAGAAGATGTCCTTTGCCGCTTCGGCGTCCGGTCGCTCGATCTTGATTTTGACGTCGAGCCGGCCGGGGCGCAGGATCGCCGGGTCGATCATGTCTTCCCGGTTGGAGGCGCCGATGACGATGACGTTCTCCAGCCCCTCCACGCCGTCGATCTCGCTGAGCAGCTGCGGGACGATGGTGTTCTCCACATCGGAGGAGACACCGGAGCCACGGGTCCGGAAGATCGAGTCCATCTCGTCGAAGAACACGATCACCGGGGTGCCCTCGCCGGCCTTCTCCCGCGCCCGCTGGAAGATCAACCGGATGTGCCGCTCGGTTTCGCCGACGTACTTGTTGAGCAGCTCGGGGCCCTTGATGTTGAGGAAGAAGCTGGTGTGCTTCTCCTTGCCCTGCCGTTCGGCGATCTTCTTGGCCAGCGAGTTGGCCACCGCCTTGGCGATGAGCGTCTTGCCACAGCCGGGCGGGCCGTAGAGCAGGATGCCCTTGGGTGGGCGGAGCTGGTGCTCACGGAACAGATCCGCGTGCAGGAAGGGCAGCTCCACCGCGTCGCGGATCTGCTCGATCTGCGACTGGAGGCCACCGATGTCGCCGTAGTCGACGTCGGGCACCTCCTCCAGGACCAGCTCCTCGACCTCACTCTTCGGGATCCGCTCGTACGCGTACGCCGAGCGGGGCTCGATCATGAGCGAGTCGCCGGCCCGGATCGCGGAGCCGATGAGGGTCTCGGCGAGGTGCACGATGCGCTCCTCGTCGGAGTGCGAGACCACGAGCGCCCGGTCACCCGGCCCGCCGCCGGGCCCCTCCAGGATCTCCTTGAGCATCACGACCTCACCGACCCGCTCGTAGCCGAACGCGTCGACGATGTTGAGCGCGTCGTTGAGCAGGACCTCCTGGCCACGGCGCAGGTCACCCACGTCCAGCGAGGGCGAGACCGCGACCCGTAGCTTGCGGCCACCGGTGAAGACGTCCACCGAGCCGTCGTCGTGCTTGGCCAGGAACACGCCATAGCCACTCGGCGGTTGCGCGAGCCGGTCGATCTCCTCCTTGAGCGTCACGATCTGCGTGCGAGCCTCCTTGAGGGTGCTCACCAGCCGGTCGTTGTTCTCGGTCAGCCGCGCCAACTGTGCCTGGGTGGCCGCCAGCCGCTCTTCGAGCTGCCGGACGTGTCGGGGGCTTTCGGTCAACTTGCGCCGCACCAGAGCGAGTTCCTCCTGAAGGAACGCGACCTGCGTGGAGAGATCGTGGGCTTCCTTCTCCCACCGTGCGGCGCGCGAGTCCGCGTCGTCGCTGCGTGCTGCCACGTCCCACCTCCCCGGGGGGCTTGAACGTTCTGCCCTAACACTAGCCGCTATGAGGCCGATTCGGTCCCACGCAACACCCTCGTCACCGAACCTTGATCGCCAAGGGTGGCCTGACGGGCGGTTACCGGCGTTCGGGTACCGTCGGAGTGTAGGACGGGAGAACATGGGGGGTGCGCCGGTGACCGAGGTCGCGACCGATCAGCTACAGGTCTGGGTGGACCAGGATCTGTGCACGGGCGATGGGCTCTGCGTGCAGTACGCGCCAGAGGTTTTTGAGTTCGACATCGACGGTCTGGCGTACGTCAAGGGCGCCGACGGTGAGCTGCTGGCGACGCCGGGCAGCCGCGTCGACGTGCCCGAGCACCTGCGGCTCGAGGTGATCGACTCCGCGAAGGAGTGCCCGGGCGACTGCATCCACGTGGTGCGCGGCGACGGGGTCCGGGTGAGCAGGTGCCGGGCGATCGCGTCCGAGTCGCCGGTACGCACCAGCACGCTGTCGCCGCGTACCTCCACGGCGTCCACCCCGGGCA
>NZ_JBEZZW010000075.1:0-10138 GCF_040639415.1 Micromonospora sp. NPDC023888
TGCACGCCGGCAGAGCTGCGCGAGCTGCTCGGTTGGGCGAACCTCCAGGAGGAAGAGGACCACCGTGACGACTGAGACGGCACCCGCCGGCCGGACCACTGTGGAGATCGAGGCGCGGATCGCCGTGCTGCACCTGATCCTGGCGCGCTGCTTCGGGATGCCCCCGGAGGCGGCCAGGAAGCCCTGGTCGAGCTGATCGACGGGCTACGTGTCAGGATCATGTCAATCGAAGGACGCCGTGATGTCAAGGTAATCTTTTTGCAACCAGACCTGGACTTTCGTCGATGGACTACATAAGTTTCAGACATCCACCGAAAGCTCTGAGTCTTCCGAGCAAAGTCCGCGACGAGCCTCACCTCAGTCGTGCTACCGCCCCGTGCTCGGCGGTTGTTGCACCCTGCCCTCGTCGCGTCTTCGCCCGGTCGGGAACGGAGACCCATGGACGATCAAGCCGTTGGCTCCCATCGTCACCTGTCCCGCAGATCCCTGATCGCCACCGGGGCGCTCGCCGCCGGTGCGCTGGGCGCGGCCGCCCCCGCGATCGGCACCGCGTTCGGGGGTAGCCCCGCACAGGCCGCCGCCGGCGTCACGAAGAAGGTCACCATCTACGCCGAGCAGTTGCCCGGCGGCCTGTTCGGCTACGGCCTGGCACCCGGCCAGGCGACCGTGCCGGGTCCGCTCCTGGAGATGTACGAGGGCGACACCCTGGAGATCACCCTGGTCAACACCACAGACCAGCGGCTCTCCATCCATCCGCACGGGGTGGACTACAGCACCGACTCGGACGGCAGCCCGCTGAACGCCTCGTTCAACAACCCCGGCGAGACGCGGACGTACGTCTGGCGCTCGCGGGAGATGTTCGCGGCGGCGGGCCGGCGGTTCATGCCGGGCAGCGCCGGCTACTGGCACTACCACGACCACGCCATGGGCACCGACCACGGCACCGCCGGGGTGGCCAAGGGGCTGTACGGCGCGCTGATCGTCCGCCGGCGCGGCGACATCCTGCCGGAGAAGCAGTTCACCGTCGTGTTCCACGACATGACGATCAACAACCGGATGGCACCGGACACTCCCATGTTCGAGGCGAACCTGGGCCAGCGGGTGGAGTGGATCGCCATCGGGCACGGCAACCTGTTCCACACCTTCCACCTGCACGCCCACCGCTGGGCGGACAACCGCACCGGAATGCTCGAGGGACTGAGCGACCCGAGCCTGGTCATCGACAACAAGGACCTCAACCCGGGCAGCTCGTTCGGCTTCCAGGTGCTGGCGGGGGAGGGCGTGGGCCCGGGGGCGTGGATGTACCACTGCCACGTGCAGAACCACTCCGACGGCGGCATGGCCGGGATCTTCCTGGTGCGCAACGCCGACGGCAGCATGCCGCCGGGCGCCGAGGAGGCGATCCACCGGTTCCAGGGCCACACCCACACGCACGGAAGCTGACCCAACCGAAAGTGGGGACGGGGATGACCAGACAACCACGACGAGTCCTGGCCGCGATGGCGGCCTTCGCGGCACTGATCCCGGCGTCGACGGCGGCAGCCGCACCGGGCGTGGCCGCGCCACGAACGGCAGCCGCCCCGCAGGCGGCGCAGCCGCAGCAGGCCAAGGTCCTCGTGTTCCACGGCCCGGTGGCCGAGCAGCAGGACCCGGTTTCGCGCGCGGTGGACACCATCAAGCAACTTGGCGTCGGTCATGACATCGATGTCACGGCCACCACGGACCCGGGTGTCTTCACCACGGCCGGGCTGTCGGCGTACCGCAGCGTGGTCTTTCTCTCCGCGACGGGCGCCGCGCTCAACCGCGACCAGGAGTCGGCGCTGCAGAGCTACATGAAGGCCGGCGGCGGCTTCGTCGGCATCGCCGACGCCGCCCGCGCCCAGGTCGACTCGGCCTGGTTCACCGGCCTGATCGGCACCCGCCCGGCGGGTGCCATCCCGGTGGCCGAGCCGGTGGCCGGGGTGACCGCCAGCGGCGAGAACCCGCCGAGCGAGACCAAGGAGAAGCTGACCGACGGCGACGCCAACACCAAGTGGCTGGTCCGCACCCCGACCGGGTGGGTGGCCTACCAACTGGCCGCGCCCAAGCGGATCACCGGGTACGCGCTGACGTCGGCGAACGACTCCGCCGGCCGGGACCCGAAGGACTGGACCCTGCAGGGTTCCAACGACGGGCAGAACTGGTCCGATCTGGACCGGCGCACCGCCCAGAGCTTCCCGGACCGGTACCAGACCCGCCGGTTCGACATCGCCACGCCGCAGGAGTTCAGCCGCTACCGACTGAACATCACCGCGAACAGCGGGGAGCCGCTGGTCCAGCTCGCCGACCTGCGCCTGTTCACCGGCAGCACCACCACCCCCGAGCCGCCCGCGGTGAACCGCGCGGTGGTCGACATCCTGGACCGGAAGCATCCGGCCACGGCGTCGCTGCCGCTGACCATCACCCGCTCCGACCGCTGGGAGAACTGGGACCCGAACCCGATCGGCAGCGTGCACACGCTCGCCCAGGTCGAGGAGCGGCACTACAACCCGGGACCGGCCGCCAACGGCGCCTTCCACCCGGTGTCCTGGTGCCGGGACTACGACGGTGGCCGTTCGTTCTACACCGGCATGGGCCACACCGAGGGCAGCTACGGTGAGGAGGCGTTCCGCGCCCACCTCGCCGGGGCGCTCAACTGGACCACCGGTCGCGTACGCGGCGACTGCCAGGCAACGATCGCCGCGAACTACAAGGTGGAGCGGCTCACCGCGGTCAACCAGACCGGGCAACTGGACCAGATCGGCGAGCCGCACGGGCTCACCATCGCGCCGGACGGCACGGTCTTCTACGTCGGCAAGGCGGCCTGCCCGAGTGGCCCGATCGAGAACTGGAACGACCCGAAGGTCGGCCTGGGCTGCGGCACCATCCACTCCTGGGACCCGCGGACCAAGCAGGTGAAGCTGCTCACCACCCTTGAGGTGATGGGCAACCGGGGCAGCGGCTCCGAGTTGGTGAAGAACGAGGAGGGCCTGCTCGGCATCGTGCCCGACCCCGCGTTCGCCGAGAACGGCTGGCTCTACGTCTACTGGATGCCGCACGAGTCGATCGACCGGGTGCAGCGGGTCGGGCAGCGCACCATCTCGCGGTTCACCTACGACCGTCAGGCGCAGAGCATCGACCAGGCCACCCGCAAGGACCTGCTGAAGTTCCCGGTGCAGATCCACAGTTGCTGCCACGCCGGCGGCGGCATGGCGTTCGACGCCAAGGGCAACCTCTACGTCGGCTCCGGCGACAACAACTCCTCCGAGGGATCGCAGGGCTACTCCGGCAACAACTGGACCCAGGAGTACCAGGGCCTCTCCTTCCAGGACGCCCGCCGCACGGCGGGCAACACCAACGACCTCGCCGGCAAGATCATTCGGATCCACCCGGAGGCCGACGGGACGTACACCATCCCGGAGGGCAACCTCTTCCCGCCGGGCACCGAGAAGACCCGCCCGGAGATCTACGTGATGGGCGTGCGCAACATCGCCCGCCTGCAGATCGACCCGGAGCACCAGTGGCTGACCGCCGGCTGGGTCGGCCCGGACGCCGCGTCGCCCAGCCCCACCCTCGGCCCGGCCAAGTACGAGACCGCCACCATCATCACCTCGGCCGGTAACCAGGGCTGGCCCTACTGCATGGGCAACCGGCAGCCGTACCGGGACCGCAGCAGCACCGACGCGACGGTGCTGACCGGCTGGTACGACTGCGACAACCTGAAGAACGAGTCCCCGCGCAACACCGGGCTGGTGGACATCCCGGCGGCCCGGGACAACATGATCTGGTATTCGCCCGACGGCGGCGGCCCGGTCTTCCCGAAGCGCACCGACGGCAGCGGCCTGCCCACCTACGTGGCTGCCGACGCCACCTACACCCAGCCGTACCTGCGCGGCGGCGGGCAGGCCATCATGTCCGGCCCGACCTACCACCGCGACCGGGTCGACCCGAACAGCACTGTGGCGTGGCCGGCGTACTGGGACGAGAAGTGGTTCATCGGCGACCAGTCGAACGCCGCCAACCGGGTCGCGGTCACCGTCGACCCGGCCGGGGTGCCGACGGCGACCCCGCCGGTCTACGCCGAGACGCTGCGCGCCATCATCCCGAGCGGCAACGGCGACACCCGGCTGCAGAGCTGGATGGACGCCAAGTTCGGCCCGGACGGCGCGCTCTACCTGCTGGACTACGGAGGCGGGTTCTTCAGCCTGCACCCCAACCAGAAGCTCATCCGGATCACCTACACCGGCGGCGCGCCCACCCCGGCACCGGCGGCGAACTCCGTCGCCGTACAGAACAAGCCGCTGACCATCGCCTTCGACGGCGCGCGCTCCGGCGGCGTCAGCCACCGGTGGGAGTTCGGCGACGGCGCCACGTCGACCGAGGCGAACCCCCGGCACACGTACGCAAAGGTCGGCACCTACACCGCGAAACTGACTGTCACGTACGCCGACGGTGAGACGGCGACGGTGCAGAGCACTGTCACGGTGGGCTGCGCGGTGCCGGACGACCGGCAGAACGTGTGGCTCGGCGACACGGACACCGGGGTGCCCAGCCGCACGGTCGGGCAGGGCTGCACTGTCAACGACCTGATCGACGACGAGAGCACCTGGGCCGACCACAACAGTTTCGTCCGCCACGTGACCGCGGTGACCCGCGCGCTCCAGGACGACGGTCTGCTCAACGCCCGCGAGAGCGGCACCCTGACCCGGCTGGCCGCCGCGTCCGATATCGGGCGTGACGGACACACCGGGTACGAGCCACTCTTCGACGGCACCGCCGAGTCACTGCTCGGTTGGCAGCAGGCCCCGACGGGATCGTTCAGCATCCAGCCGGACGGGTCGCTGCGCTCCAGCGGGGGCCTCGGCATGCTCTGGCACACCAAGGAGTTGGGTGACTTCTCACTGAAGCTGCAGTTCCGCGACATCGCCCCCGGCACCGGGCGGGCCAACACCGGCGTCTTCATCCGATTCCCGGACCTGCGAACCCCGCTGGAGCAACGACCAGAGGGCAGTTGCGGCACCGTCGGATCGGCCCGGACTTCGACGGCCTGGATGGCGATCTACTGCGGACACGAGATCCAGATCTACGACGGCGAGACCGGTGAGCCGCAGAAGACCGGATCGGTCTACAACTTCGACCCCGTACCGCTCGCCCAGGCCGGCGTCACCCCGAAGAACGAGTGGAACGACTACGAGATCCGCGCGGTCGGTCAGCACTACACGATGATCCGCAACGGCGTGGTGATCAACGAGTTCGACAACACGCCTGGCAAGCAGTCCTCCCGTGCCGGCGATCCGCCGACCGACCTGCGGCAGTTCCTCCGTGGCTTCATCGGTCTGCAGAACCACGGTGACAACGACCTGGCCGAGTTCCGCAACATCCGCGTGCGGGAACTCTAGGAGAAACGATGACCCGACGACTCACGGCTGCGCTGTCGGCGCTCCTGCTCACGGTGATCCCGTTGGCCGCGAAGCCCGCCACCGCCGCCCCGCGCGTCGCCGCGGACCAGGTGTTGACCTGGACCGCCGACGACAACACCACCCGCTACAAGTCCGCCCCCACCCAGGCGGTGGCCGGTGCGACAACCATCATCTGGGAGAACAGCGCGGCCACCGGCAACACCACCGGGATGCCGCACACGCTCACCTTCGACACCAGCAGCGAGGGTTACAACCACGACGTCACCCTCAACATCCTGGCCAGCCCGTTCGACGCCAACGACGGACGCCACCAGGCGACAGTGAATCTGACCCCGGGCCGGTACCGCTACTTCTGCTCGATCCCGGGCCACAGCCAGATGGTCGGCGAACTGGTGGTCACCGACGGCGGAGGTGGCGGCGACACCACGCCGCCGACGGTCGCCGGCGCAGTGGCCGGTGAGCGCGACCAGGACGGCAACTACCTCGGCGCGGCCACTGTGACAGTGACCGCCACCGACGCCGACTCGGGCGTGCGGAGCATCGAGTACCAGGTCGACGACACCAGCTTCCAGCCGTACACCCAGCCGGTGCCGGTGACCGCGGTCGGCGACCACTCGGTGCAGTTCCGCGCCACCGACCAGGCCGGAAACACCAGCGCGGTCGGCTCGGTGTCGTTCCGGATCGTCGAGCCGGGGGAGGAGGACACCACCGCGCCCGAGGTCCGGGCCGCGCTGGCCGGCGAGCAGGACGGCGACGGCAACTACGTGGGTACGGCCACCGCCACGCTCACCGCCACCGACGCCGGGTCCGGCGTCGCCACCATCGAGTACGCGCTGGACGGGGCAGCATTCACCGCGTACACGACCCCGATCGTCGTGACCTCGGTGGGCATGCACATGCTGCACTACCGGGCGACCGACGTCGCCGGGAACACGTCGGCCGAGCAGATGGCCCACTTCACCGTCGTGGAGCCACAGGCCGAGGACACCACCCCACCCACGGTCGCCGCCACGGTGGCCGGTGACCAGAACGACGACGGCGCGTACGTCGGCGGCGCGACGGTCACCGTCACCGCGACCGACGACGGCTCGGGTGTGGCGTCGATCGAGTACGCACTCGACACCGGTGGTTGGACCGCGTACGCCAGCCCGGTCGCCGTCCGGGCCGTCGGCGCCCACACCCTGCGCTACCGGGCGACCGACACCGCGGGCAACGCCTCCACCGAGCAGTCGACCACGTTCACCGTGGTGGCCGACGGCACCGACGGCTGCCCCGCCTCGGACACCCGGGCCACCGTGATCATCGACGGTGACGACACCGGAGTGGCGAACGTCGACACCGGCGACGGCTGCACCATCAACGATCTGATCGACGAACACGCCGGCTACCCCGGCCACGCCGACTTCGTCCGGCACGTCGAGGCGGTCACCGCCGCGCTCGTCACCGGCGGCACGCTCAACCGGCGGCAGCAGGGCGCCATCGTCCGGGCCGCGGCCCGATCGGACGTCGGCGCATGAGTCCTCGAACCTCATCGACAGGGAGTACAACGATGCCCGGACGTACCGTCGCCAAGCTGGCCACCGTGAGCGCCGTCATCGCCGCCTCGGTGCTGGCGGTGGCGCCCACCGCACACGCCGACCTGGTCACCCACTGCATCGGCACCGGCGGTGCCGTGACCGTGCCCAACGACCTGCTCGTGCCGGCCGGTGAGTCCTGCGCCCTGACCGGCACCACGATCACCGGCAACGTCACGGTCGCGGCCGGCGCCAACCTGGTGGTCGCCGGTGGCCGGGTCAGCGGTGAGGTACGTGTCGCCGCGGACGGCTACCTCGACGCCACCGAGACGACGATCGACGGTCAGGTGGTGTTGGCCGCCGGTGGGTACGGCATCTTCCTCTCCGACGCCAGCAGCGGCAATGTGACGGTGCGGCCGAAGGGCACCGCGACCGTCGACAGCTTCCTGTTCGTGGAGGGATCGACGATCGTCGGGACGGTGAACGCCGGCGCGGGTGAGGTCCGGCTCGACCGGGGCACCCAGGTGCAACGCAACCTCAGCAGCACCGGCACCTACTACACAGACGTGCACGACTCCTTCGTCGACGGCACCCTGTCGGTGCTGAACAGCGCCACCGGCAGCGTGGTGTGCGGCAGCGCGGTCCGCGGTCGGGCCACCTTCGCCGGCAACCTGGGTGGTGTGCAGCTCGGCCCGAACGGCACCCTCGACAGTTGCGCCTCCGGCGGCTACTGGGGCACGGACGTCAGCGTCACCAACACCACGGGCGGTGTCAGCGTCGACGACAACATCATCAATGGTCAGTTGACGGTGACCGGCAACGACCCGGTGGCCCAGGTGGCCGCGAACAACCGGATCCGCGGCGGCGTGACAGGTGACCAGGCGGCGGCGAGCAGCAACCGGGCGGCCCGCGCGGCGGCTCCGGACCGGGAGGACGCCGGCGATCAGCGGGCCGAGGCCCGTCGTACCTCGGCGGTGCAGGAGGCCACCGCGGCCGGCGCGGCCCGGCTCTGACCCACGCCCTGCCGGGCCGGACGCCACCTGGCGTCCGGCCCGGCGAACGGCCCGCTGGGTAACGGGGTTCGGGGCGGAGTGTTCTTGTCGCCTGGGCCTACCCTCCGGGCTATGACGTACGAGCCGATGATGGTGCCCACCCCGAAGCCCAACCGGACGGCTCGTACGGCCCTGATCGTCGTCAGCGCGTTGCTGGCGCTGTGCTGTGTGGTCGGCGTCGGCGTCGGGTTCTGGATCTACCGCACCCTGCGCGGCGACGTCGAACCGGCTCGGGCTGCCGCGACGGCGTACGTGGACGACATGCGGTCGGGCAACTACCCGGGCGCGTACGGGCGACTCTGCGCCGACGTGCGCAAGAACATCACGGAGGCGGATTTCGCCCGGATCCAGGCCGCGCAGTTGCCGGTCAGCAGCTACGAGATCATCGACGTGAACGTCACCAACTACAACGGCCGGGTCACCGCGACGGCCATCTTCGAGATGGTCCAGGAGGGCACGGGCGCGCGGTTCACGCAGACGATGCTGCTGGTCAAGAAGGACGACGAGTGGCTCGTCTGCCAGTGACGCGCCGCGCCGTCGACCCCTACCGGCCGGCCGGGCTGTAGAAGGCGCTCGGGTCGTCGGCCAGGGACGCCTTGATGTACGCGCTCCACTCGTCGGCGAGGACTTCGATCCGATCGGCCTCGATGCCGTCCAGGGCGGCGCGTACGACGTCGGCGGGGTCCATCTTGTCGCCGTCGTAGCTGGCAGTCATGTCGGTGTCCGCGCTACCCAGGTGCAGGCCGGTCACGAGGGTCCCCTGGCCCGCCAGTTCCAGCCGGATCCCGTTGGTCAGGCTCCATTCGGCTGCCTTCGCCGCGGCGTAGGCGTTGGCTCCGTCGTAGGAGAACCAGGACAGCGCCGACAGGACGTTGAGGATTCCCCCGCCGCCGTTGGCGCCGAGCACCGGCGCGAACGCCCGCACCATGCTCAGGGTGCCGTAGAAGTGGGTGTCCATCTCGGATCTGATCTTGCTCAGATCGCCGGTGACCAGGTTCGTGTAGGTGGAAATGCCGGCGTTGTTGATCAACAGGGTGACGTCGGACGCGACGGTTGCCGCCGCCTCGACGGAGCGCGGGTCGGTGATGTCCAACCGAAGCGTCTCGACGCCGGGAATGTCGATCCGCTCGGGGTTGCGGGCCGTGGCGTACACCTTGGCCGCCCCGCGCTCCAGCAGCTGTCGGGCGAAGTGTCGACCGATGCCACGGTTGGCGCCGGTGACCAGCGCGATCGAACCGGTGATCTGCATGATGGGTTGCCTCCTGGCAGGTTCAACGACGAGCCATACGCGGACTACGCTAGAACCTGACGCTGACGTGAGAGACAAGGTTGTGTGACTGGTGTCACCGGCCGGGGGAGGATCGATGCGGATCGGGGAACTCGCCGCCAAGACCGGGGTGTCCGTACGAGCGCTGCGCTACTACGAGGAGCAGGGGCTCCTGACGGCCGCACGGAGCAGCGGCGGCCAGCGGCACTACCTCGACAGCGCGGTCGACCGGGTGCACCTGATCCAGATGCTGTACGCCGCCGACCTGTCCAGTCGGACCATCCTGGACCTGCTGCCCTGCGTCGACGCGAAGGTCAACACCCCGGAGTCCCGGGCCATGCTGCGCGCCGAACGCGACCGCATCGATCAACAGATCGCCCAGCTCCGGCAGGCCAGAGAGCGGCTCGACGCGGTCATCGCTCTCAGCGAGAGCCCGGAGAGCGGCTGCACCCGGACCGAGGTCGACGCCCTCGTGGCCGCGGGCGTGTCCGTGCGGTCGTGACACCATTGAGGGGCGCCGCGATAGTGACGGCGGCCTGATACGAGGTCCCGCCCACACGTCGCTGGTAAAGGCCCCCTGTGGCGTTGGCTCCGGCGGGTGCGGATTGTTCCGCCCTTCCATCACCGTCTGATGTGGCTTGCTCAGATTGTGCGAGATATGCGACTGAAGTAGTCATCGAAGTTTGTCGGGTGTCTATGTTCGGTGCGTAGTGCGGCCTGTTGGCGTGGACACGGGGAGGTCCGGGCGCGATGGCTGAGTTTCCGGCGCATCTGTTCAGGATGGATGGTGATCCGTCGGCGATTCGGTCGTCAGCGGGGCGCTGGCAGGGGTTTGGTTCGGCGGCGACGCAGGCCGCGGCGCAGATC
>NZ_JBEZZW010000076.1:0-7041 GCF_040639415.1 Micromonospora sp. NPDC023888
ATCTGCGCCCGCTCCGCGGACGACAACCTCTGCCCCGGCATGACCCCTCATCCTGACGAGAATCCACCCCGTTGCAACAACCACTTGAGCCCAAGGGCCGCAGATACCCCGACTTTCCGAAACGCGAGTCGATCAAGCGACGGGGGCACTTGCCGCTCCCCCGGGTCCGGTCAGGCGAGCGAGATCTGGTCGCCGGTGACCTTGATGTCCTTGGGAGGCAGCGGCTTGGTGGCGGGGCCGGCCTTCACCGAGCCGTCCTCGATCGAGAACTTGCTGCCGTGACAGGTGCAGTTGATGGTGCCGCCGTCGACGTTCGTCACCGGGCAGTTCTGGTGGGTGCAGATCGGGTCGAAGCCCTTGAACTGGCCGGCTACGGGCTGGGTGATGACCACACCCTGGGCGGCGAGGACCTTGCCGCCACCGACCGGGATGTCGGCGGTGGTGGCCAGCGACTGCGCGCCCTGCCGGTCGCCGCCGCCCGCGTCACCGCTGCTGGGCACCGCCGGGCCGCCACTGGTGGGGCCGCCGCTGCCACTGTCGCCGTCGTCACTGCCGCAGGCAGCCAGGACGACGGCCGCGCCAACCGCGCCGACGCCGGTGAGCAGGGTGCGGCGTGTCTGCGTACCGGGACCGGTCAGCGCCTGATCGTCACTCATGCCTCGCCTCTCTGTAGCCCGCCGCGCCGGTCAAGAGCCGGCCACACATTGTCCACACGAGCAACTGTGCCGGATGGTTCACCGTGGCATCCGTTCGAACCGGAAATGGGACGAGGCGGGCCCCGGCCGATCAGCCCACGTCGCGCTGGACACCACGACACCGGTCGCGGACCGCCGCGCACGAAGCCAGCCGGGACCGCGCACAGCAGCCCGACCGGACCGCCGCGCACCAGCCCGACCGGGACCGCCGCGAGCAGCCCGATCGGACCGCCGCGCACACCAGCCCGGCCGGGACCGCCGCGCACAGCAGCCCGGCCGGGACCGCCCTGGGGGAACCGGGGTCAGCGTGCCGCGGCGGGCACCTTGCGGCTCGCCCGCGCCTTGGTGACACCGTTGGCCTTGGCCGCCCGGGTGGTGGCGGCCGCCGCGCCCTTGGCGTCGCCGTCGAGCTTGAGCACCTGGCGAAGGAACTCGCCGGTGTGGCTCTCGGCCACCTCGGCGACCTCCTCGGGGGTGCCGGTGGCGAGCACGGTGCCGCCCCGGTGGCCCCCCTCCGGACCCATGTCGATCAGCCAGTCGGCCGTCTTGATCACGTCGAGGTTGTGCTCGATCGTGATCACGGTGTTGCCCTTGTCGACAAGCCCTTCCAGCACCATCAGCAGCTTGCGGATGTCTTCGAAGTGCAGACCGGTGGTCGGCTCGTCGAGCACGTAGACCGTCCGTCCGGTGGAACGCTTCTGCAACTCGGACGCGAGCTTGACCCGCTGCGCCTCGCCGCCGGAGAGGGTCGGCGCGGGCTGACCGAGACGGACGTAGCCCAGGCCGACGTCGACAAGGGTCTTGAGGTGCCGGTGGATGGCCGGGATGGCGGAGAAGAACTCGGCGGCCTCCTCGATCGGCATCTCCAGCACGTCCGAGACGGTCTTGCCCTTGTAGTGCACCTCCAGGGTCTCCCGGTTGTACCGGGCGCCCTTGCAGACCTCGCAGGGGACGTACACGTCGGGCAGGAAGTTCATCTCGATCTTGATGGTGCCGTCGCCGGAGCAGGCCTCGCAGCGCCCGCCCTTGACGTTGAAGGAGAACCGACCCGGGCCGTACCCGCGGACCTTGGCCTCGGTGGTCTCGGCGAAGAGCTTGCGGACGTGGTCCCAGACCCCGGTGTAGGTGGCCGGGTTGGAGCGCGGCGTCCGGCCGATCGGCGACTGGTCCACGCCGACGACCTTGTCCACGTGCTCCAGACCGGAGACCCGGGTGTGCCGGCCCGGCACCAGCCGGGCGCCGTTGATCTGGTTGGCCAGCACCGCGTACAGGATGTCGTTGACAAGCGTCGACTTGCCCGAGCCGCTGACCCCGGTGACCGCGATGAGCTGGCCCAGCGGGAACGGGACGGTCAGGTTGCGCAGGTTGTGCTCCCGCGCCCCGTGCACCACCAGCTCCCGGCCCGGATCCTGCGGGCGGCGGCCCGTCGGCCTCGGGATCGACCGCCGACCGGACAGGTACGCCCCGGTGATCGACTCCTTGTTCTTCAGCAGTGCGGGGACCGAGCCGCTGTGCACGATCTTGCCGCCGTGCTCACCCGCGCCGGGCCCGATGTCGACGATCCAGTCGGCGGTACGGATGGTGTCCTCGTCGTGCTCCACCACGATCAGCGTGTTGCCCAGACCACGCAACCGGATCAACGTCTCGATCAACCGGTGGTTGTCGCGCTGGTGCAACCCGATCGAGGGCTCGTCGAGCACGTAGAGCACGCCCACCAGGCCGGAGCCGATCTGGGTGGCCAGCCGGATGCGCTGTGCCTCGCCGCCGGAGAGCGTGCCGGCCGGCCGGTCCAGGGAGAGGTAGTCCAGGCCCACGTCGAGCAGGAACCGCAGCCGGGCGTTGATCTCCTTGAGGACCCGCTCGGCGATCAGCTTCTGCCGGTCGGTCAGCTCGATGCCGGCCAGCAGGTCGGCGCACTCCCCCACGGACAGGTTGCAGACCTCGGCGATGCTCCTGCCGGCCAGTGTGACCGCGAGCACCTCGGGCTTGAGCCGGGCGCCGCCGCACGCCGCGCACGGCACGTCACGCATGTAGCCCTCGTACTTGTCGCGGGACCACTCGGACTCGGTGTCGGAGTGCCGGCGCTCGATCCACTGCACCACGCCCTCGAAGCCGGTGTAGTAGGAGCGCTCCCGACCGTACTTGTTGCGGTAACGCACGTGCACCTGGTCGTCGGAGCCGTGCAGGATCGTCTTCTGCGCCCGCGCCGGCAACGCCCGCCACGGGGTGTCGACGTCGAAGTGCTGGGCCTCGCCGAGCGCCTCCAGCAGGCGCAGGAAGTATTCCAGGTTGTGCCCGGTGGACCAGGGCTGGATGGCGCCCTCGCGCAGGCTGCGCTCCGGGTCGGGGACCAGCAGCTCCGGGTCGACCTCCTTCTTGGTGCCCAGGCCGGTGCACTCCGGGCAGGCGCCATAGGGCGCGTTGAAGGAGAAGACCCGGGGTTCGAGATCCTCGATGGCCAGCGGGTGGTCGTTGGGGCAGGCCAGGTGCTCGGAGTAGCGCCGCTCCCGGTCCGGGTCGTCCTCCGGCAGGTCGACGAAGTCGAGCAGCACCAGACCGCTGGACAGGCCCAGGGCGGCCTCGACCGAGTCGGTCAGCCGCTGCTTGGCGCTCGGCTTGACGGTGAGCCGGTCGATCACCACCTCGATCGTGTGCTTCTCCTGCTTCTTGAGCTTCGGCGGCTCGGTCAGCGGGTGCACCACGCCGTCGACGCGGGCCCGGGCGTAGCCCTTGGCCTGCAACTCGGCGAAGAGGTCGACGTACTCGCCCTTGCGGCCACGGATGACCGGCGCGAGCACCATGAACTTGGTGCCCTCGGCCATCGCGAGGACCCGGTCGACGATCTGCTGGGGGCTCTGCCGGGAGATCCGCTCACCACAGACCGGGCAGTGCGGCTCGCCGATGCGGGCGTAGAGCAGCCGCAGGTAGTCGTAGACCTCGGTGATGGTGCCGACTGTCGAACGCGGGTTGCGGGAGGTGGACTTCTGGTCGATGGAGACGGCGGGGCTCAGGCCCTCGATGAAGTCGACGTCTGGCTTGTCCATCTGGCCGAGGAACTGCCGCGCGTACGACGAGAGCGACTCGACGTAGCGGCGCTGCCCCTCGGCGAAGATCGTGTCGAAGGCCAGGCTCGACTTGCCCGACCCGGACAGCCCGGTGAACACGATGAGTGCGTCCCGGGGCAGGTCGAGACTGACGTCACGCAGGTTGTGCTCGCGCGCGCCACGGATGATCAGTCGGTCGGCCACGGTGCGTGTACTCCCGGGAGAAGACGAAGCGAAGGATCTGTCCCGCTCTGGGATGATCTGAGCGGTCGTGCGGGCGCGGAAAACACGCCTCGGCAACTCTAGCCCCGAGGTATGACAGTTTCCCCCGCCCGCACATTCCCCCAGCTCAGCCCGGTCGGCCGCGCCCAGCCACGGCCCCCGCCGCGCCGGGCGCAAGCGCCCCCGTCGGTCAGTACCCGCCGGGCGCAAGCGCCGCCGTCGGTCAGTACCCGCCGGGCGATGGAGGCCGGGCAGCCCGTCGCCGGGCCGAACGCCACCCACCGCGCCGCTCCGCCGCCACTCGGGCCTCCCGCCGTCGGCTCTCCTGGGCCACCTCGCCCTGCAGCCGCCGCCAGCTCTCCCACCGGCGGGTGGGGAGTTCGCCGGTCTGCAGCGCCTCGCGGACCGCGCAGGCGGGCTCGCCGTCGTGGCCGCAGTCGGCGTACCGGCAGCCCTCGGCCAGCCCCGCGATATCCGCGAACGCCCGGTCGAGCCCGACCGCGCCGTCCAGCAGGCCCACGGCACGCACCCCGGGCGTGTCGATGACGGCGCCGCCGCCGGGGATCGGTACGAGCGCCCGCCAGGTGGTGGTGTGCCGACCCTTGCCGTCGACGCGCCGGATCGCCTGCGTGGGCATCATCACCGCCCCGACCAGGGCGTTGACCAGGCTCGACTTGCCGGCGCCGGAGGGCCCGAGCAGACCGAGCGTGCGGCCGGGCGTCACTTCGGCACGCAGCGGGTCCAGCCCGACGCCACGTTCGGCGCTCACCGGCAGCACCGGCACCCCGGGAGCGACCGCGGCAAGTTGGCGGGCCAGCGCGGCCGGGTCGGCCGCGAGGTCGGCCTTCGTCAGCACGACCAGTGGCCGGGCACCGGACTCGTGGGCCAGAGCGAGCAGTCGCTCGATTCGGCCCACGTCCGGCTCGGGGTGCACCGGCTCCACCACGGCGGCCGCGTCCAGATTGGCGGCCAGCACCTGGCCGCTGGCGTCCTTGCCGGCGGTACGGCGGATCAGCGCGCCCCGCCGCGGCAGCACCGCCTCCACTGTGACGCGGCGGTCCGGCCAGTGGGTGAGCAGCACCCAGTCCCCGGCGCAGGGCAGCGCCGACGGGTCCCGGGCCGCGGCGCTCAGCACCGCGCCGCCCAGGCTGGCCCGGACCGGGCCGGCCGTCGTGAGCACCGTGCAGACCCCGCGGTCGACCCGGGCCACCCGGCCCGGGTGGTGCTCGCCGCGTCGCGCGGCGTACGTCGCCCGCTCGGCGTCCCAGCCGAGCGCTGTCAGATCGATGGTCATGGCATCCTCATCGGTGTCGGAGCAGGTGATGGCGGAACACGCGTGCCACGTCCGGCATGATCACCACCTCCGTCCGATGTCCCGGTGCCGCGTCTGCCGCTGACGGTAGGTCGCGCGCCGACGCGCCGAAAGCGATTTCCCCGGCGACGGCGCGGCGACGGACCGCTAGGGTCGACGGGTGACCACGGATCCGCTCCTGCTGATGGGCGAGGTGGACGCGGCCACCAGCCGACTCCTGCGTACCGCGGCGTCCTTCGACGCCGAAGACCTGGCCGCCGCGTCGTTGCTGCCGGGCTGGACGCGCGGCCACGTGTTGGCGCATCTGGCGCGCAACGCCGACGGCTTCGTCAATCTGCTCACGGCGGCCCGCACCGGCGAGGCGCTGCCGATGTACGCCTCGCTGGCGGCCCGCACCACCGACATCGAGACCGGCTCGGACCGGCCACCCGCCGAGCACCTGGACGATCTGCGGCGCACCGCCGACCTGTTCGCCGAGGCGGTCGCGGCGATGCCCGCGCAGGCCTGGGCGGCGACGGTGCAGGCGCGTAAGGGCCCGTGGCCGGCCGCGCTGCTGGTGTGGGGTCGGCTGCGCGAGATCGAGGTGCACCACCTGGACCTGGCCGCCGACTACCGACCCGCGGACTGGTCCGAGACGTTCGCCCACCGGCTGCTGCGCGAGGCGGCCAGCCACCACTCCACGCGTCCGACACCGCCGTCGTTGGTGCTACGCCTGGACGGCAGCGCGCACGAGGTGGTGATCGGGGACCGCGACGGCGCCCCGGTCGTCTCCGGTGCCGTGCCCGACCTCGCCGCCTGGCTGATCGGCCGTGCCGACGGCGGCCCGCTCTCCGTCACTCCCGACGGCCCCCTGCCTACTCCACCGGAATGGATATAAAAGCGTCATGACATACAGCGGAGACGTCACCCAGGGCGGTGCGCCGGCGGTACGCGAGCTGGACGGGCTGACCATCAGCAAGCTGTCGGTGGGTCCGATGGACAACAACGCCTATCTGCTGCGCTGCACGGGCACCGGTGACCAGGTGCTGATCGACGCCGCCAACGAGGCGCCCCGGTTGCTGGAGCTGATCGGTGACGGCGGGCTCACCGCCGTGGTGACGACCCACCAGCACATGGACCACTGGGTGGCCCTGGAGGAGGTGGTCGCCAAGACCGGCGCGCGGGCTCTGGTGCACGCCGACGACGCGGACGGCCTCCCGATCGAGGCGGAGCGTCTCAGCGACGGCGACACCGTGCCGGTCGGCGACTGCGCGCTGGAGGTCATCCACATCAAGGGGCACACCCCGGGCTCGATCGCCCTGCTCTACCGTGACCCGGCCGGCACCCCGCACCTCTTCACCGGCGACAGCCTCTTCCCCGGTGGGGTGGGTAACACCGACAAGGACCCGGAGCGCTTCGCCGCACTGATCGACGACGTCGAGCACAAGCTGTTCGACAAACTCCCGGACGACACCTGGTTCTACCCCGGCCACGGCAAGGACAGCACGCTCGGAGCGGAACGTCCCGCCCTCCCCCAGTGGCGAGCACGAGGCTGGTAAGCAACCAGCAAAAGAACCAAAGCCGACCGTTCACCCTGAAGATCCTTCAGCCCTCGGTGGACGCGGCACCACCGGACGAGCCGCAACCCCGACGGGGGCGGGGCCTGCCGTGCCCGGCGCAGGGATCAAGCCTGACAACGGCGAGCACCGACCACAGGGGTGCGCCGTCGTGGTCGTCGACGACGGGCCCGGCCTGGACGCCGCCGCGCTGGCCGACGCGAACCACCTGC
>NZ_JBEZZW010000077.1:0-6623 GCF_040639415.1 Micromonospora sp. NPDC023888
TTCCTGCTCGGCCACGAGGCGGCGGGCATCGTCGAGCAGGTGGGCGAGGGCGTCACCGACGTCGCCCCGGGTGATTTCGTGGTCCTCAACTGGCGTGCGGTCTGCGGGGTCTGCCGCGCCTGCCGCCGGGGCCGCCCGTGGTACTGCTTCAACACCCACAACGCGAAGCAGCGGATGACCCTGACCGACGGCACGGAGTTGACGCCGGCGCTGGGCATCGGCGCGTTCGCCGAGAAGACCCTGGTGCACGCCGGGCAGTGCACGAAGGTGGACCCGGCCGCCCGACCGGCCGCCGTTGGCCTGCTCGGCTGCGGGGTGATGGCCGGGCTGGGCGCCGCGATGAACACCGGCAACGTCACCCGCGGCGACTCGGTCGCGGTGATCGGCTGCGGTGGCGTCGGAGACGCGGCGGTCGCCGGTGCGGTCCTCGCCGGCGCCACGACGATCGTCGCGGTGGACACCGACAGCCGCAAACTGGACTGGGCCCGCACGTTCGGCGCCACGCACACCGTCAACGCCTCCGAGACCGACCCCGTCGAGGCGATCCGGGCCGCCACCGGTGGCTTCGGCGCCGATGTGGTGATCGACGCCGTGGGCCGACCGGAGACCTGGAAGCAGGCGTTCTACGCCCGGGACCTGGCCGGCACTGTGGTGCTGGTCGGCGTGCCGACCCCACAGATGCGCATCGAGCTGCCGCTGCTGGACGTCTTCGGGCGCGGGGGCGCCCTGAAGTCGAGCTGGTACGGAGACTGCCTGCCCAGCCGGGACTTCCCGATGCTCACCGAGCTGTACCTGCAGGGCCGCCTCGACCTGGACGCGTTCGTCACCGAGGAGATCGCGCTCGACCAGGTCGAGGCCGCCTTCGACCGGATGCACCACGGCGACGTGCTCCGCTCGGTGGTGGTGTTCTGATGACCGCCCGGGTCGACCACACGGTCACCGCCGGCACGTTCTCCCTGGACGGGCAGACGTTCGACGTGGACAACAACGTCTGGGTGATCGGCGACGACAGCGAGTGTGTCGTCCTGGACGCGCCGCACGACGTGGCCGCGATCCTCGCCCTGGTGGGTGACCGGCGGGTCCGGGCGATCCTGGCCACCCACGCCCACGACGACCACGTCCGGGTGGCGCCCGAGTTGGCCGAGGCCACCGGCGCGCCGGTGCTGCTGCACGCCGCCGACCGGGTCCTCTGGGACATGGTCCACCCGCACCTGCCGCCGCACGGCGAGCTGCACGACGGGCAGGACATCGAGGTGGGCGGCAGCACGCTGCGGGTGCTGCACACCCCCGGGCACAGCCCCGGCGCGTGCAGCTTCCACGCCCCGGATCTGGGTGTGGTGTTCACCGGCGACACGCTCTTCGCCGGCGGTCCGGGCGCGACCGGCCGCTCGTACAGCGACTTCGACACCATCGTCCGGTCGATCCGGACCCGCCTGCTCACCCTGCCGGCGGAGACGGTCGTACACACCGGCCACGGTGCCGACACCACGATCGGCGCGGAGGCACCACACCTGGAGGAGTGGTTGGCCCGCGGCCACTGAGCTGCGCCGGTGCGTGGTCGACGGGCTCAGCGCTCGTCGGCCGCGCCCAGCACCGGTTTGACGTCCAGGACCGGGGTGCCGTCCAGCGCCTCCAGGTCGGCCACCCGGACGCGCAGCCCCTCCACCGCCAGCACCCGCACCCGGTGCAGCCCGATCGGGTTGGGTCGGTG
Organism: Micromonospora sp. NPDC023888; assembly: GCF_040639415.1. Taxonomy (NCBI): domain Bacteria; kingdom Bacillati; phylum Actinomycetota; class Actinomycetes; order Micromonosporales; family Micromonosporaceae; genus Micromonospora; species Micromonospora sp. NPDC023888. Next base: position 1,712 of record NZ_JBEZZW010000077.1, read on the forward strand.
GGGGGATCGGGTGCTGAACACCCCTGTCTCCGGACGGCTCTCGTCGCCCCGTGGGTGCACCGCCAGCACGTCGCGGCGGGCACGGTCCAACCACGTCAGCACCAGCAGCTCCGCGCCGACGTGCAGGTCACGCAGCGCTGGTGCGACGGACGCGTCGAAGACCAGCCAGGCGTCCGGCGAGCCCTCGTCGCCCTGCCGTGGGGCGCTCGCCGCGTCGGTCAGCGGTGAGACGACCCGCCCGACCGGGTGTAGCAGGTACGTGTCACCGCTCGCCGTCTCGACCACTGTCGCTCCCCTCTGGACGGTTCCAACCTAACCCCCGGCGCGGCGTTAGGATCCCCGGACATGGCCGCCGACCCGCCCGCCCCTTGTCCGCCGACGTCGAGGCTGACGACGATGGCCTCGGACATGACGGCGACACGTGATCGGGTGAGGCTGCACGCCGACGTCCTCACCCCGGCGCAGACGGCTGCCATCGCGTACGTGCGGTCGGTGGCCGTGGTCGAACGCCCCGCCGCGCTGGCCACCATCATCCGGCAACTCGCCGCCGCCGACGTCGGCCACCGACCGGAGCACCTGCTCGCGGTCATCCGCTCCGGCCGGCTGACCGTCAACTTCCACCCCGACCGGCTGTGTGCCGACGGCCGGACCGTCGCCGACGCCCTGGCCGAGGACGGGGTGTACCGCAGCCAGTTCGTCACCGGGATCTCCAACGGTGGGCTCACCGCGTACCCCGGTGGTGACCGGGACCGCTGGGAGCACCGGATGTTCGACGGCGCGTACCAGCGACCCGGCGTGACGTCGGCGCAGCGGCCCACGTACGGCGGCCTGAACCTGCTCGACCACGCGGACGGTGCCTGCCCCCGCTTCGGCTCCTGCCACCTGCGGCTGCGCCCGGCGGTGCTGAGCCGGGCGACCTTCTGCCTCGGCGACAGCCACCTCAGCCCGGAGGTGGTCGGCACGGCCGACGCGTTCGAGGCGGTGCTCGCCGGGCTCCTGGCCGGCATCGCCGCCACCGGCGAGTGCCTGGGCCGGGCCGGGGCGGACGTCGCCACGCTGGCGCGGACGTTGCTGGACCCGCCGACCACCCCGGGCACTGTCGGTCGCGCGCTCGACGACTACGTGGAGGCCCAGATCCACGGCACCCTCGACCTCGCGGACGACGTCGAGGCACTGGTCGCGGACCCGTCCTTCGCCGGCACCCCGACCGGCGCGACGCTGGAATCGATAGCCGACCGGTACGGTTTCCCGCTGCGGTGGCACCCCGGCTTCGTGCTGGCCGTCGACCGGGTCGACGCGGAGTTCCGGGGTCCGGCGATCCCCGTGCTGGCGGCGCGGGTGCACCGGGAGTTCGCCCGGGAGGGCGAGCCGGTGGATGCGGCGCTGATCGGCCGCGCGGCTGCCTCGGTGGTCGCCGAACCGCACCGGTGGGCGGACCGCGGCCCGATCGCGGACACCCTGCAACATCTCAAGCAGCTCTGGCACGTGCTGGTCCGCTACGGCACACCGTACGGCACCTGATCTGCCGGCCTGCGTAAATTGTCCGTTTCCCGCCGACCTGTCAGTCGGTGACGTCGATCGTCCCATGTCCCCGGGTGACGGGCACCGCACCTCACCGCGGCCCCGGCATTTCCGGAATGACCGACACGTGAACCCGGTTGTGTCCCCGTACCGCCGGAGCCCCAAACCCTCTTCCGCGGTCATCTCCCGAGGAGCGTTCACCCCGGAGCGCTCCGACGATCGAAAGGGCAACCATCGTGAAGGTCGACTTCACTCGATGGCTCCCCGCCATCGCCAAGGACTCGTACCGCAAGACCGCGTTGAGCGTGGCGGGTGTGGCCGCCCTCGGCGGTCTGGCACTCGCGCCGACCGCGGCGGCCGCCCCGGTCACCTCCGGACCCCACCAGGGCGCCGTGGCCGCCATCGACCTGGCCACCGGCAAGGCCAAGGCCGCCACCCCGGCGCACCACCAGGACCAGCCCGTCGAGTCGGGACTGACCACCGGCTCCCCGACCGGCAAGCCGCCGGCCGGTAAGCCCAGCCGCGAGCAGTTGATCCCGCACGGCATCGAAGGCGCGCAGTCGCGCATCCCGCTCGACGACGCGCAGTTGGCAAACGCCCGGGCGATCGTCGACGCCGCCAAGAAGACAGGCGTCGGTGACCGCGGCGCGGTGATCGGCGTCGCCACCTCGTTGCAGGAGTCGAAGCTCTACAACCTCGGCCACCTCGGCGCGTACAACGACCACGACTCGCAGGGGCTGTTCCAGCAGCGCCCGTCGTCCGGTTGGGGCACACCCGACCAGATCACCGACCCGGAGTACGCCGCCACGGCGTTCTTCACCGCACTCAAGAACATCGGCGGCTGGCAGGACCTGCCGCTGACCGCCGCCGCGCAGACCGTCCAGGTCTCCGCCTTCCCCTACGCGTACGCGCAGTGGGAGGAGCAGGCGGCGGACATCGTCCAGCAGATGTGGTGACACCCGCCCAGCCACCGGCCGGCTCCCGTTCGACGGGGGCCGGCCGGTGTCGTCGTACCCGGGTTCCTCAGCAGGCCGGGTAGAGGCGGCGGGTGCCGACCCCGGCGGCGTACGCGTCCCGGTCGCTGAACCGGCAGCCGTAGTCGGGTCGCGCCACCACCGCCGGGTCCGTCACGGTGTCGCCGGCCGGGCGCTTGCCGGTGCGTACCCAGGACACCAGGTCGTCCCAGGCGGCGCCGGCCTCGGCCGGGGTGAACTCGCAGTGCTGCGCGGCCCGGATGGCCCGCTGGACCACCAGCCTGCCGCGACCGTTGCGCGCCACGTCGGTGGCGTACGCCTGCTCCATGCTGAACGGTACGAACAGGTCACCGAGGCCGTGCAGGCTGAGCACCGGCGCGGTGGGCCGACCGGCGATCCGCGGCACCTCGGTGAGCGTCGGCAGGAGCCGCTGTACGACGTTCTCCGGAGCGACCCGCCGCACTGTGGCGTTGACGTCTACCGGACTGTTCGGGGCGTAGCGGGTGAGCAGGTTGGTGGAGAGCTGACCGGGCCGCTGGGCGGGGGAGTTGCCGCTGCTGGTGGGCACGCTGATGGAGAAGAGGAAGTCCTTCCACACCGCGAACGCGGCGTCCGCACCGGGACGGGGCCCGCCCGAGCGGTTCACCGTGATCGCCCGCAGTTGCCTACCCCGTTCGGTGGTGGTGTCCGGCCCGGTGGGAGTCAGCCCCGCCAGGCCGAGCGCCGCCTGGATGCGGGGCACCGCGTTGGTCAGGTAGTCGGCCGGGGTGGGATAGGCCGGCACCCCGGCGAGTGCCTGCGCGACCAGGTTGTAGTCCAGGTAGAAGTCGAGCAGCGTCTGGTCACCGAGCACCCCGCACATCGGCAGCGCCCCGTCGTAGAAGCCGGGGTACTGCTCCAGCGAGCGACCGATGACGTACCCGCCCATCGACACCCCGGCGAGGTAGGTGTGGTGTGGTCGGCGAACCGTCCGTCCGAAGTGGTCGGCGAGATCCTTGGTGCCCAGCACGCCGGAGCGGATGTCGAAGCCGTTGCGGTCGTACGACGACGACGCCCAGGCGTACCCCTGTGCCAGGAGACGGTCGCGCAACCCGAAGGCCGGCGGCTCCGGTGAGAGCACCGTGCCCTGACCCCGGTAACCGTGCGCCCACAGCACCAGGTTGCCGTTCCACCGGGCGGGGACCTCCATGATGTAGCCGGCATGGCGGTGTACGCCCTGGCGTACCGTCGTCGCGCTGCCGCCCACGACCAGCGGCGCCAACGGCGGGTTCTCGATGGTGTACCCGGGCAGTGGCTGGCCGCCACTCGGGTCGCGGCCGGTGGCGCTGGCCGGCGCGGCACCGGCCAACCCGACCGCCAGGGTCAGCGTCACGGTGGCGGCGAGCAGCCGGCGGAGGGTACGAACGGGTGCGGACAGCATCGATGCTCCCCATCGGACGGATGTCGCCCTCGCGGCGACCAGGCGGGACGGTTGCCTACCGGCCGGTAGCGTCCTGAACCTAGGACGGCCGTCGATAGGTGTCAATGGCTGTGCTGATCGGCTGCTCAAGCGTGGTTGGCTGGGTGCTCGTGGTTGGCCCTGGCGATCGCACCCGGTTGCCAGCGGGGGTCGGCCGGTCGGGTTGACTTGTCGGCGTGGACGAGTTGATCTGGGAGGCGGCCCGGGCGTCGCGCGACTGGCTGGACACGGCGAACGGCACCGGGCAGACCGAACTGACCTGCCGCATCCTCAAACTGACCGAGGAGGCAGGTGAGGCGTCGGCCGCCTGGATCGGTCTGCTCGGGCAGAATCCTCGCAAAGGTGTCACCCACACCCGTGAGGACGTCGCGGCGGAGTTGGCGGACGTCGCCTTCACGGCGCTGGTGGCCATCGAGAGCCTGGGGCTGGACGCGCAGACCGTCCTGGACGCCTGCGCCGCGAAGGTGCGCTCCCGCCTGACCGGGTGAAAGACGCTCGCCCGGTCACCGCCGGCCGCGTCGTCTGGGGTCGGTTGTCGGGTTTGTGGCCCTCTGCACGGTGACCCAGTGCACTCGTAGCCCGGAATCGTGGCGGGGTCGGGGTCGTTACATACCCTGACGATCGCAGCACCACGAGGCCACCGCCCCGGTCAGCGGGGTTGGAATGCGGGCCCCGGTCCGGTCGTCACAGTCCCCACGACCGAACACCCTGGTTACCCGCCTCCATGTGGGTGCCGGTGAAGGGGCCGCCCCCGGAATGACCCTGGCCCCCCGGTCGTTACAACCGGTCCCGGCGCCGCGAGCCCCCCGCTCGCAGGTCGCCGACCCCGACGCCGGTAGGCGTCGTATCGAGACTTTCCCCTGTTGTTTGTGCAGCGCCGGACGAGGTGCTCACACCTTGTGTCGCCGACCCCCCTTGGCGGCGCGGGTGTTTCCTACCCCCGAAGGAGCTACCCCCA
>NZ_JBEZZW010000078.1:0-6271 GCF_040639415.1 Micromonospora sp. NPDC023888
TGGTGAGGTGGTGGGCGTTGGGTGCGGTGGGGCCGTGGCGGCTGGCGAGGGTGAGGTGGTGGTAGCCGCGGTTGTGGAGGTGGTGGGCGAGGAGGGCGCCGAGGGTGCCGGTGCCGCCGGTGATGAGGATGCTGCCGTTGGGGTCGAGGGGGAGTTGGTCTGGTGTGGGGGTGGGGGTGGGGGTGAGTCGGGGGGCGTAGTGGTGGCCGTTGCGGTTGGCGAGTTGGGGTTCGTTGGCGGGTGGGGGGTTGGTGGGGTTGTGGTTGTCGATGATGGTGAGTCGGTTGGGGTGTTCGGTTTGGGCGGTGCGCAGCAGGCCCCAGAGGGCGGCTTGGTCGGGGTTGATGGGGTCGGTGACGGCGTTGTGGGTGTGGGCGAGGATTGGTTGGTCGGTGGTGAGGGCTTGTTGCAGGCGGGGTAGTGCGGTGTGCACGGTGTCCCCGGTGAGGTCGAGGAGCAGCGGTTCCTCGGCGGACGGCGCACCCACCACCCGCTCCCACACGACCTGGTAGAGCACCGGGGCCACCCCGGTGAACGGTCGTGTGACCAGCCCGGATACCGAGATCACCGGAGCGCCGTCGGCATCGGTGGCGACCAGCGCGACACCGTCCCCGCTCTCCGCGAGACGGGTACGCAGGGTCGTCGCCCCCGAGCGGTGCAGCCGCACGCCCGTCCAGGTGAACGGCAGCCGCAGCTCGTCTCCGGCCGCGACCAACGGATGCAATGCCGCGTCCAGCAGCGCCGGGTGCACACCGAAGCTCTGGGCCGAGCCCGCCTCCTCGGGCAGCACCACCTCGCTCACCAGGCCGTGCTCGTTCTGCCAGGCGGCGACCAGCCCGTGGAACGCGGGTCCGTAGTCGACCCCCAGCGCCGCGACCCGATCGGGCAGGTCCGCGACGTCGACGGCGGGGCCGCTCGGTGGCCAGGGCAGGCCGGCGGCGGGCTCGTCGGACGGCTCCGGTCCGATCGTGCCCTCGGCATGCCGGGTCCAGTCGGTGTCCGGGCCGGAACGGGCGTGAATGCCGATCCGGCCGCGTCCGTCGTCGATCGGGGCGACCGCGACCTGGACCTCCACGGCCCCGTTCCGTTCGATCACCAGCGGCGTGGCCAGGACCAGCTCCTCCAGGTAGGGGGAACCGGCCCGCCCGGCCGCGTGCAGCGCCATGTCCAGTAGCGCGGTGCCGGGAACCACGATGCTGCCGCGCACGCTGTGGTCGGCCAGCCACGGATGGGTCGCCACCGAAAGTCGGCCGGTGAACACCAGGCCCCCGTCGCCGGCGAGCTGGACGGCCGCGCCGAGCATCGGGTGCGCGCCCGCCTCCAGGCCCAGCCCGGTCGGGTCACCAGCGCCGGGCGACACGTCCAGCCAGAGACGGCGACGCTGGAACGCGTACGGCGGAAGCGACACCGGTCGTCCGCCACCGCCGGTCCACACGGCCGGCTCGACCGCGGCGCCGCTGGTGTGGGCCGTGGCCAGTGCCGTCAGCAGCGACACGTGCTCCGGCCGGTCGCGGCGCAGCACCGGCACCGCGGTGGCGTCGCCGAGCATCTCGGCGGCCATGGTGGCAAGCACCGCGTCCGGACCGACCTCGACGAACAGCCGCACGCCCGCGTCACCCAGGCGGTCGATGGCCGCGGCGAAACGGACCGTCCCCCGGGCGTGCCGCACCCAGTGGTCCGGCGACGACAGCTCGTCGACGCCAACGAGCTCACCGGTAAGCGTGGACACGATGGGCACGGTGGGCGCCGCGAAGCGCAGTCCGGCGATCTCACGCCGAAAGTCGTCGAGCATCGGCTCCATCCGCGGCGAGTGGAAGGCGTGGCTGACGGTGAGCCGCTGGGTACGGTGACCGGCCGCGCGCAGCTCGCCGGCGACGGCGAGCACGACGTCCTCGTCACCGGACAGCACCACCGACGCCGGACCGTTCACCGCCGCGATGCCGACCTCGGCCTCCCGGCCGGTGAGCAGGGCAAGCACCTCCTCCTCGGTGGCGCCGACGGCGACCATCGCGCCGCCGGTCGGTAGCGCCCGCATCAACCGACCCCGGGCCGCGACAAGCGTGGCGGCGTCGTCGAGCGAAAGCACCCCGGCCACATGCGCCGCCGTGATCTCGCCGATCGAGTGCCCGGCCAGGTGGCTCGGGCGCAGGCCGTGGTGGGTCAACAGCCGGTACAGCGCCACCTCGACCGCGAACAGCGCCGGCTGGGTGTAATCGGTGCGATGCAGGTCCTCGCCGTCCGCCTCGAGGATCACCTCGCGCAGCGGCCGTCCCAGCCGGCCGTCGAACGCGGCACACACCTCCTCGAACGCGGCCGCGAAGACGGGTTCGGTCGTCAGCAGACCGGCACCCATTGCCGCCCGCTGGCTACCCTGCCCGGTGAAGAGGAAGGCCAGGCCGTCACCGTCCGCCACGGCGCCGCGTACGACCGCCGGGTCGTCCGTGCCATCGGCGATCGCCCGAACCGCGGCGATCAGCTCGTCCCGGCTGCCGCCGAGAGCGACCGAGCGGTACGGGTGCTGCACTCGCCCGGCCAGCGTTGCGGCCACGTCCGTCGGTGCCGTGTCGCCGAGGTGCCGCAGCAGTTGTCCGGCCTGGTCGCGTAGGCCATCTTCGGTGTGCGCGGACAGCAGCCAGCCGATCGGGCCGACTGGTTCGGGCGTCGCGGCGACGGGCGCGGGTCGCGGCGGCTCTTCGAGGATCAGGTGGGCGTTGGTGCCGCTGATGCCGAACGAGGAGACGGCGGCGCGCCGAGTCTGTTCCCCGGCGGGCCAGGGCTGCGCCGAGGCGAGCAGCTCCACCTTGCCGCTGGTCCAGTCCACGTGCGGGCTGGGATCGTCCGCGTGCAGGGTCCGTGGGAGCGACTCGTGGCGGAGGGCCTCGACCATCTTGATGACCCCGGCGACGCCGGCGGCGGCCTGCGCGTGGCCGATGTTGGATTTGATCGAGCCCAGGAAGACCGGCCGCTCCCGATCGCCGTAGGTGCGCAGGATCGCTCCGGCCTCGATGGGGTCGCCCAGCGTGGTGCCGGTGCCGTGCGCCTCGATCGCGTCGATGTCACCGATCTCCAGGCCGGCGTTGGCAAGCGCCTGCCGGATGACCCGCTCCTGTGCGGGACCGTTGGGTGCGGTCAAGCCGTTGCTGGCACCGTCCTGATTGACCGCGGTGCCGCGGATGACGGCGTGGATCGGGTGTCCGTTGCGCTTGGCGTCGGAGAGCCGTTCGAGCAGCAGCAACCCGACGCCTTCGGACCAGGCGGCGCCGTCGGCTTCGGCGGAGAAGGATTTGCAGCGCCCGTCCGGCGCCAACCCACGCTGTCGGCTGAACTCGATGTACATGTCCGGAGAGGCCATCACGGTGACCCCGCCGGCCAGTGCGAGACCGCACTCGCCCTGGCGCAGTGCCTGCCCGGCGAGATGGATGGCCACGAGCGAGGACGAGCAGGCGGTGTCCACCGAGACGGCGGGTCCTTCGAAGCCGAACTGGTAGGAGATCCGCCCGGACGCGACGCTGCCGGTCGAGCCGGTGGCGAGGTAACCCTCCAGGTCGGCGGGGGCACCGCCGAGGCGGCTCGCGTAGTCGTGGTACATCACTCCGGCGAACACCCCGGTGTCGGTGCCGCGCAGCCGCTCGGCGTTCAACCCGGCGGTTTCGATCGCCTCCCACGCCGTCTCCAGCAGCAGCCGCTGCTGCGGATCGATGGCCATCGCCTCGCGTGGGCTGATGCCGAAGAAGGTGGGGTCGAATCGGTCGGCGTCGTGCAGGAAGCCGCCGTGGCGGGTGTAGCTCGTGCCGGTGTGGTCCGGGTCCGGGTGGTACAGCCGCTCCAGGTCCCAGCCGCGGTTGTCCGGGAACTCGGTGATCGCGTCGACCCCGTCGGCGACCAGCCGCCACAGCTCCTCCGGAGCGGATACACCACCGGGGTAGCGGCAGGCCATGCCGATGATGGCGATCGGCTCGTCGGTGGTGGCGGTCGCGGTGGTGGTCGGCGCCGGCCTACGGGCGGCGTGCTCGGGGTCGAGTTGGTCCTGGAGGTGGGCGATGAGGGCCGCGGGGGTGGGGTGGTCGAAGATCAGCGTCGCCGGCAGCCGCAGTCCGGTCGCGGTCGCCAGTCGGTTGCGCAACTCGACGGCGGTGAGCGAGTCGAACCCGAGTTCCTTGAACGCCCGGTCCCGGTCGACGATCGCGCCCGGTCCGTGCCCGAGCACGACGGCCACCGTGGACCGCACGATCTGGTCGAGAGCCTTCGCCCGGTCCTGCGACGGCAGTACGGCCGGCGCCGCCACGGCCCGGCGTCTGGTGAGGTTGCGCAGCAGCGGGTTGGCGGGGTCCAGGTTGGCCCGGTCCAGTACGGCGGCGACCTGGTTCGGAGCACCCGACGCGACTGCGGCGTCGAACAGGGCGAGGGCGTCGGTGGCCGGCATGGGTGCCAGGCCGGTGCGGTGCAGGCGGTGGCGGTCGGTGGTGGTGAGGTGTCCGGTCATGCCGCTGTCGTCGGCCCAGAGGCCCCAGGCGATGCTGGTGGTGGGTTTGCCGTTGTGGTGGCGTTGGTGGGCGAGGGCGTCGAGGTAGGCGTTGGCGGCGGCGTAGTTGCCTTGGCCGGGGTTGCCGAGGGTGCCAGCGAGGGAGGAGAAGTAGATGAGGTGGGCGTCGAGGTGGGGGAGGTTGTGCAGGAGGTGGGCGGTGTGGGCTTTGGGTTGCCAGACGGTGTGGAGTTGGTGGGGGGTGAGGTTGGTGATGGTGGCGTCGTCGAGGACGGCGGCGGTGTGGATGACGGCGGTCAGGGGTGGGTTGATGGTGTCCAGCAGGGTGGTCAGGGCGGTGGGGTCGCTGGTGTCGCAGGCGACGATGGTGGCGATGTCGGTGAGGTGGTGGTTGTCGGGTGTGGGGCCCGTGCGGCTGGCGAGGGTGAGGTGGTGGTAGCCGCGGTGGTGGAGGTGTTGGGCGATGAGGGTGCCGAGGGTGCCGGTTCCGCCGGTGATGAGGATGCTGCCGTTGGGGTCGAGGGGGAGGGTTTCTGGTGTGGTGGTGGGGGTGGGGGTGAGTCGGGGTGCGTAGTGGTGGCCGTCGCGCAGGGCGAGTTGGGGTTCGTTGGCCGGTGGTGGGTTGGCGGGGTCGTGGTTGTCGACGATGGTGAGCTGCTCGGGGTGCTCGGTCTGGGCGGTACGCAGCAGACCCCAGATGGCGGCTTGGTCCGGGTCGATGGGGTCGGTGACGGCGTTGCGGGTGTGGACGAGGAGTGGTTGGTCGGTGGTGAGGGCTTCCTGCAGGCGGGGTAGCGCGGTGTGCACGGTGTCCCCGGTCAGATCGAGCACCGCGCACTCCGCCAACGGGTCACCACTGACCCGCTCCCAGATCACCTCGTAGAGGACACGAGGCGCCCCGCCGCCGAGGCTGGTGAGGTCGGCCGCGCGCAGCCGCAACTCGTCCACTGTGAGCACCGGCGCGCCGGCCGGGTCCGCCGCGGTGAGGGTGACGCTGTCCGGCCCGGTGACCGACAACGTGACCCGCAGGACCGTGGCGCCGACCGCGTGCAGGGTCACGCCCCTCCACGAGAACGGCAGCAGGCCCGGCCCCAGCTCGCCGACCGCACCGAGCGGCACCGGGTGCAGGGCCGCGTCGAGCAGGGCCGGGTGCAGGCCGAAACCGTCCACCGCCCCGGCCTCCGCTGGCAGTGCCACCTCGGCGAAGACCTGCCCGTCGCGCTGCCAGAGCGCCCGTAGCCCGCGGAAGGCCGGACCGTAGTCGTAACCCGCGTCGGCCAGCCGGTCGTACGCGTCGTCGAGGGGCACGACGGTGGCGCCGGCCGGCGGCCAGGCGGTGATCTGCTCTGTGGCGGGAGTGGTCGAGCCCTGGACCAGGGTGCCGGTCGCGTGTGACGTCCACGGGGTGTCCGGGTCGGCGTCCTGTGGCTGGCTCAGGAACAGCACAGCCTGCGCGCCCGCGTCGTCCTCGGTCACCGTGACCTGTAGCCGCCTCGGCTGGTCCAGCACCAGGGGCGCCTGGATGGTGAGGTCCTCGACGTGCGGCAGCCCGGCGTGGAGGGCGAGGTCGAGGTAGGCGGTGGCCGGCAGGAGCGGCAGGTGGTTGAGGGCGTGGTCGCGGATCCAGGGCTGCGTCTGGGCGCTGAGCACTGTCGTGTACAGGGTGGTGCGGTGGTGCGGCAGCTCGCTGACCGTGGCGAGGAGTGGGTGGGTGGTGGGGTTGAGGCCGAGGGTGTGGGGGTTGGTGTGGGTGTGTGGTGGTGCGGTGAGCCAGTGGCGGGTGCGGGT
>NZ_JBEZZW010000079.1:0-5045 GCF_040639415.1 Micromonospora sp. NPDC023888
ACGGGCTGAGCCTGGTCGCGCCGGACAACGACCCAGTGCTCGCCAAGGACCGTCCCGACCTGCGCCCGACGTCGGGCCGGCCGTCGACGGCTCACAACCCTTCGGCGACCGCTGCGGCGATCTTCAGCCAGGCGTCCCGGGTGGCCGAGGAGAGCCCGCCGTACCGGATCGGCTCACCCGTGTCGATGAGCCGCTCGTACGGGGCCAGCAGCACCGCCCGGGTGCGGGCCGCGAAGTGCTCCTGGATGGCCGGCAGGTCGATCTCCTTGCGTGAGGGCGGCATCGACACCACGGTCACGGCCTGGCGGACCAGCCGCTGCCGGCCGCTCTGCTCCAGGTGGTCGAGCATCCGGGCGGCGGTCTCCGCGGAGTCGTTACGGGCCGACATGGTGACCACCAACTGGTCGGTGGCGTCCATCGAGGCCTGCCAGTTCTGCGCCCGCACGTTGTTCCCGGTATCCACGAAGATCAGCTTGTAGAACCGGCTGACCACCTCACGGATCTCGGCGAACGCGGCGGCGGTCAGCATCTCGCCGCCGGTGGCCGACTCGTCCGAGGCCAGCACGTCGAACATTCCCTCGCCCTGCGAGCGGACGTACTGCGACAGGTCACCGACCCGCCCGTGCGCGCCCTGGAACTGCCCGAGATCCCGCAGCATGTCCCGCACCGTGCGGGAGTGGAAGTCCTGCTGGGCACGCATCCCCAGGGTGCCCTGGGTCTCGTTGTTGTCCCAGGCCAGCACGTAGCCACCGCGCTTCTGACCGAACGTCATGGCGAGCAGCAGGATGGCCACCGTCTTGCCGGCGCCGCCCTTCGGGTTGACCACAGTCACCTGCCGCAGCCCGCCGAAGTTGCGGCGGACCATCTCGATGTCCCGCTTGAGCTCCTGCTCGTGCCGCCCCGGAGAGAGCCGCAGCAGGCCCATCTTGTTGACCACCGCGCGGACACCCATTGTCGCCACCGGGTCGGCGGGCCGGACCTGCCGACGCCGGGTGAAGTCCTCGGCGGTCGGTACGGCGGTCTCCTCCGGCGTCCAGCTCGCGTCCGGGTACGCGGGCGCATCCGGGTACCCGGCGGCGGGCACCCGGGTCACCCCCTCGGCCTCCTGATAGGGCTGCCCAGGCTGGACGCCGGGCGCGCCCTGCTGCCACGGCGGTGGGTACCAGCCCGGAGACGGCGGAAACGGCCCGGGCGGTGTGGTCGCCGGCCCGGCCTGCGGGGGAGCCTGCTGCGGCAGGTTGCTGAACTGCGTCAGGTCTGGTGGCGGCGGGATGTGCCCGGGACCGGCCTGACCGGGGATCACCGGTGTGACCGACGGGCCCGGGTACGCCGGACCGGGGCCCGGGTGCGGCGGCTGTGGTCCGGGAGGCGGCGGCGTCGCGGCGGCAGTCTCGTCGTGGGCCGGTACGGACGCTCCGGCGGGGCGTTGCGGCGGATAGGCCCATGGTGACTCGGTGGGCCGTCCCACCCCGCCGGGAGATCCGTCCCCTGCGGTCCCGTCGACCTGCGGCGCCGGCCCTGCCGCCGCGGGTCCGGCCGGTGCTGAACCTGTAGAGGTCGGGCTCGCGCCGTTCGGGCGGTCGGGGGGCGTGCGTGCCGCGGTGGGCGTCGAGGTCGTGGCGGGGCGATCCAGGGTGAACGGCAGGTCCAGGTCGACGCCGCCCGGGGGGATCGGCGCGGCGGCGGCCGGACCCCGGTCGCCAGCCGGTGCCTGCGCCGCCCTGGCCGCGCTGCTGGGCGCACCGGCGGCGGCGCTCGTCGTCCCGGCGGCGGCGCTCGTCGTCCCGGCGGCGGCGCTCGTCGTCCCGGCGGCGGCGCTCGTCGTCCCGGCGGCGGCGCTGGGCGCACCGGCGGCGGCGCTGGGCACCTCGGCGGTACCGGTCGTCCCGGCCGCGGGGCTCGTCGTCTCCGGCTGGCCGTTCGGCGAGGCGGCGGCGGTCTGCGGTGCCACAGCTCGGGCGGGGGCGACGGGGGTGCCACCGCCGGTCGGGCCGCCGTTGCTCCCGGGAGCGCTGGCAGCCGGGGTGCCGGTCGCCGTCGGCGTGCCCGATGTCAGCGGCGTCCCGGATGCCGGTGCCGCCGGCTCAGCCGGTGGCCAACTCGGCTGTGCCGGTGCCCAGCCGGACGCGGCGGCGGACGAGCCGCCGACGCCCCAACCGCCGGGCGCCGGGACGGCACCGGAGAGCGACGGGTAGTCCGACGGCGAAGGCGGCGGCTGGGCCGGGGCCCCGGGTTGCCCGGGAACCGGCGGCCGGCCGATCGGCGGCGCGGCCACCGGCGGTGTCACCGGCCCCGGCGCGGCCGACGACGGCGTACTCCGCTGTTGGGCGACCGCCGCCCACGGCGGCACCGCGTTACCCGTGCCACCGTCGGTGGCCGGATCCGGCGGCCAGAGTGGTTCGATGTCCCGCTCCGGCACCGGCTGCTGGCCGTGCACCCGTGCCCGGTCGGCGTTCTCGTCCATTACGGCCCCTCCCAGTCCTCCTGCGAGGATAGGCCCATCCGCCCGGACGGGGCCGTCGGCGCAGCCGGGCCGCCGCTGGGCGCAGCCAGGATCAGATCGACCAGACCGCCCAGGCACCCGGCTCGATCCACCAGGAACGCTTTCGGGTCAGCTCACCCTCGACACCATCGTCGAGGTACGGGACCTTCCCCTCCCGGGGCAGCACCGAAACGGCCCGCCCACGGGCCCGCCGCACCTCCAGGCGTACCCGCTTGCGGCCCAACGCCGAGCGGACGACCACCGGCACTGCCACCGCGACCTCGATCTTGCCGTCGGCCGGGTCCGGCGCGGCAAGCAGCGTCACGTCGTCGAGCGTCGCGTACCCGCCGGCGTTGCCGACCACGCAGGCCAGCAACGGTTCGTCGCCGTTGGTGAGGACGGTGTCGTCCACCTCCACCCGGGCCCGCCAGTGCAGCGGCCGGCCGGCGTCGTCGGCCGCGCCGAGCAGCGCGCCGTCCAGGGTCACCGACCCACCGTCGTTGCGCAGCAGGTCGAGTCGCCGTGCCGTGCCGTCCACCACGGCGGCGGCCACCGCCGCCGGGTCACGCGGCAGCCCGAGCTGCGCGGCCAGGTCCTGGTGGGCGCCGCCGCGGGCCGGATCGAGCGGGAGTACGGCCACCGGCGGCAGGTCGGGCAGGGTCCGGTTGCCGGGCAGATCCGCGGGTCGCCTGCTCGGCGCCGGCGCGTACCGCCGGACCAGTCGGCGCAGCACGGCGCGCAACTGCCCGTCGCTCGCCGTGGCGACGACCAGCCGGGTCTTGCCGTCCAGGTCGGGCCAGGTGAGACCGTCCGCGCGGGCCGGACCGTCGAGCCGGGCCAACACCGCGTCGATCTCCGCGTCGGAGCGGGCGGTCACCATCTCCACCCGGGCACCCCGGGCGATCAGCGCGTCGGAGCAGGCCAGCACCGGCACCCGGGGCCGCTCGGTGGCGCACCGCTCGGTGTCGCCGCCGGCCTGGGCCTGGGAAGCCGGGCCGCTGTCGGTCTGGTTCGTCGGGTCGGTTGCTGCCTCGGTCGCGCCGCCGCAGCAGGCCCCGCCGCTGCCACAGCCCCCGGGAGCGTCCCGCTCCGAACCGAGGGTGAGCAGCACCACGTCGTACACGGAAGGAGCCTCCTGCCTCTCGACGCGACCCCTGCCGGCCACGCCGTCACTACTTGTTAACCTGACACCCCGGGCTCGCCAACCGGTCGCCACCTGGCACCCGAGCCTTCTGGAGGCGGAAAAGATGCCAGCGATCGTGCTCATCGGCGCTCAGTGGGGCGACGAGGGCAAGGGCAAGGTTACCGACCTGCTGGGTGAGCGGGTCGACTACGTCGTGCGCTACTCCGGTGGCAACAACGCCGGCCACACGGTGATCACCCCGGACGGCCAGAAGTACGCGCTGCACCTGATGCCGTCCGGCGCGCTCTCGCCGAACGCGATGATCGTCATCGGCAACGGTGTGGTGGTCGATCCGAAGGTGCTGCTCGCCGAGATCGACGGCCTGGCCGAGCGCGGCGTCGACGTGTCCCGGCTGCGGATCTCCGGTGACGCGCACCTGATCATGCCGCACCACCGGGCACTGGACCGGGTGATCGAGCGCTACCTCGGCTCGTCCCGGATCGGCACCACCGGCCGGGGCATCGGCCCGGCGTACGGGGACAAGGTCGCCCGGATCGGCATCCGCCTGCAGGACCTGCTCGACCCGGGCATCCTGCGCAAGAAGCTGGAACTCGCACTGCGCGAGAAGAACCAGATCCTGTTCAAGGTCTACAACCGCAAGGCGATCGACCTTGAGGCGACCGTCGAGGAGTACCTGGCGTACGCCGAGCGGCTCAAGCCGTACATCGCGGAGACCCGGGCGATGCTCTGGGACGCGCTGGACCGGGGCGACACGGTGCTGCTGGAGGGCGCGCAGGCCACCATGCTCGACATGGACCACGGCACGTACCCCTTCGTGACCTCGTCCAACCCGACCGCCGGCGGTGCCTGCGTGGGCGCCGGCATCCCGCCGACCGCGATCAACAAGGTGATCGCGGTGAGCAAGGCGTACACCACCCGGGTCGGCGCGGGACCGTTCCCGACCGAGCTGTTCGACGCCAACGGCGATCACCTGCGCAAGATCGGTGCGGAGTACGGCACCACGACCGGGCGGGAGCGTCGGTGTGGGTGGTTCGACGCCGTGGTCGCCCGGTACGCCTGCCGCCTCAACGGTGTGACCGACCTGGTGATCACCAAGCTGGACGTGCTCACGGGCCTGCCCAAGGTGCCGCTCTGCGTCGGCTACGAGATCAACGGCGTCCGCGTCGACGACATGCCGATGAGCCAGACGGACTTCCACCACGCCACGCCCGTCTACGAGGAACTCGACGGCTGGTGGGAGGACATCACCAAGGCGCGGACCGCCGACGACCTCCCGGAGAACGCCCGCCGCTACATCGCTCGGGTAGAGGAACTCTGCAACACAAAGGTGAGCGTCGTGGGCGTAGGCCCAGGCCGAGAGGAAAACGTGGTCCTCCACCCCCTCCTCCCCTAACCCCCACCCGCCCACCCCCACCCCCA
>NZ_JBEZZW010000080.1:0-4764 GCF_040639415.1 Micromonospora sp. NPDC023888
TCGGGGTTGATGGGGTCGGTGACGGCGTTGTGGGTGTGGGCGAGGATTGGTTGGTCGGTGGTGAGGGCTTGTTGCAGGCGGGGTAGTGCGGTGTGGACGGTGTCCCCGGTGAGGTCGAGGAGCAGGGGCTCGTCGGCGGCGGGCGCACCCACCACCCGCTCCCACACGACCTGGTACAGGGTCTGTGGGCGGCGGCCGCCGGCCAGGTGGGCCAGGTCCGCGGCACGCACGTCGAGGGCCTCGACGGTCAGCACCGGCGCGCCTGTCGAATCGGTAGCGGTCAACGACAGGCTGTCCGCCCCGGCCGGTCGCACGGTGACCCGTAGGGCGGTGGCCTCGACGGCGTGCAACGTGACACCCCGCCAGGCGAAGGGCAGCCGCAGGTCGGTACCGGCGGCAGCGAGCGGGTGCAGGGCGGCGTCGAGCAGGGCCGGGTGCACCGCGAAGGTGTCCTGCCCGCCCTCCGGCCGCACCGCGACCTCGGCGTGGATCGTGTCGCCGTCCCGCCACGCGGCGCGTACCGCCTGAAAGGTCGGGCCGTAGTCGAGACCCAGCTCCTCGAGCCGGTCGTAGAGTTCGGCCACGTCGATGGGCTCGGCCCCGGCGGGTGGCCACGCCGTACCCGATTCGCCGGTCGGCGCGGTCCACTGCTCGTCGGTGCCGATCCGGCCCGTGCAGTGCCGGGTCCAGTCGGCGTCCGGATCGTCAGCCGGACGCGAGAAGATCTCCACCGTCGGGCCGTCCTCGTCCCGCACGCTCACCTGGAGGTCGACCGGCGCGTCCGGGTCGAGCACGACCGGTGCCTCGAGGGTGAGTTCGTCCACCCGCGACCAACCGTGCCGGCTCGCCGCGAATAGCGCGAGATCGAGCAGCGCGGTGCCGGGCAGCAGTACGGTGCCCTGCACGGCGTGGTCGGCCAGCCACGGATGACTCGTCGGGGAGAATCGGCCCGTCAGCAGGCTGCCGCCGCCGTCGGCCAGGTCCACGACGGCCCCGAGTAGCGGATGCCGCGCCGTGTGCTGACCCAGCCCGGCCGGGTCGCCGCCGGACGGGGAAGGGTCGATCCAGAAGCGCCGGCGGTGGAACGGGTACGTCGGCAGTGGCACCACCGGGGCCTCGTCCCAGCCCACGACCGCGTTCCAGTCGACAGTCAGCCCGTGCACGTACGCCTCGGCCAGCGTGCCGGTCAACCCGGCCGCACCCTCCCGGTCCTGGCGCATCGTGGCCAGGACCGTGCTGCGCTCGGCGGCCGGCGCGTCCGCCTCGATCGCGATCAGGGTGTCGTGCACCATGGCGGCGAGCACCGGAGCCGGTCCGAGTTCGAGGTAGTGGACCACCCCTTCCCGGTGCAGCAGTGCAACCGCATCGGCGAAGCGCACCGCGTGCCGCACCTGGTCGGCCCAGTAGTCCGCGGAGCACAGTTGCTCGGTGGTGGCGAGCTCACCGGTCAGGTTGGACACGATCGGGATGGTTGGCGGCCGGAAGTCCAGCGCCGCCGCCACCAGGCGGAAATCGTCGAGCATGCCGTCCATGTGCGGCGAGTGGAACGCGTGGCTGACGGTGAGTCGTCGGGTCTTGATGCCACGCTCGGTGAAGACGGCGCCCAGCTCCACGACCGCGGCCGTGTCCCCGGAGATCACCGTCGCCGCCGGCCCGTTCACGGCCGCGACAGTTACCCCCTGGTGGTGGCCGTTGATCGCGGCGCGCACGGTCTCCTCGCCGGCCTGGATCGCCACCATCGCCCCGTCGTCCCGCATCGCCTGCATCAGCCGGCCGCGCGCGGCGACAAGCGTCGCGGCGTCGGCGAGCGACAGCACCCCGGCCACGTGCGCGGCCGCGAGTTCGCCGATCGAGTGGCCGACCAGGTAGTCCGGGCGTACACCGAATCCGCGAAGCGTGCGGAACAGGGCCACCTCCAGCGCGAACAGTGCCGGCTGGGCGTATTCGGTGCGGTGCAGTGGGCTGTTGACGCCGTCGTCGGCGAACATCAGGTCACGCAACGGCCGGTCGAGGTGTGGATCCAGGGCCGCGCAGATCTCGTCGACCGCGGCGGCGAACGCCGGCACCTCGCGGTAGAGCAACGCGCCCATGCCGGGTCGTTGACTGCCCTGGCCGGTGAAGAGGAAGGCGGTGGCACCCGCCGACACGGTGCCGCGGACGGCGGCCGGATGCTGGTCACCCGTCGCCAGCGCGGCCAGCGCGGCGGCGGTGGTCGCGCCGTCGGTGGCCAGGATCGCGGCGCGCCGGCCGAGTTCGCGCCGGGTGGTGGCCAGGCTGTGCCCGACCGCGAGTCGGTCCAGGCTGGGATCGTCGGCCAGGTGGTCGCGCAGGCGCAGTGCCGCCCGGCGCAGTGACTCCTCGTCGTGCGCGCAGAGCAGGTAGGGCACCGCGGCCGGCGCCGGGCGGGTGCCGGCCGGGGCGGTGTCGACCGGTGGCGCCTCCTCCAGGATGACGTGCGCGTTGGTGCCGCTGATGCCGAACGAGGACACCGCGGCCCGCCGCGGCCGGTCTCGCCGGGGCCAGTCGACCGGGTCGGTGAGAAGGCGCAGCGCGCCGCCGTCCCAGTCCACGTGCTGGGAGGGCCGGTCGACGTGCAGGGTGCGCGGAAGCCGGTCGTGCCGCATCGCCATGATCATCTTGATCGCGCCGGCGACGCCGGCCGCCGCCTGGGTGTGGCCCAGGTTCGACTTGATCGAGCCGAGGTGCAGCGGGCTGCGCGGATCGCGGCCGGCACCGTACGTGGCAAGCAACGCGCCGGCCTCGATCGGGTCGCCAAGCGTGGTGCCGGTGCCGTGCGCCTCCACCGCGTCCACATCGGCCGGCTCCAACCCGGCGCCGGCCAGCGCCTGCCGGATGACCCGCTGCTGGGCCGGCCCGTTCGGCGCGGTGAGCTGGCTGGTGGTGCCGTCCTGGTTGACCGCGCTGCCACGGATCACGCCGAGGACCGGGTGGCCCAGGCGCTGCGCGTCGGAGAGCCGTTCCAGCAGCAGCAGGCCCGCGCCCTCGCTCCAACCCGTGCCGTCGGCGGCGTCGGCGAACGGCTTGCAGCGGCCGTCCGGCGCCAGGCCGCGCTGCCGGCTGAACTCGACGAAACTGTTCGGGCTGGCCATCACCGTGACGCCACCGGCCAGAGCGAGCGTGCAGTCGCCCTGTCGGAGCGCCTGCGCGGCCAGGTGCAGGGTGACAAGCGATGACGAGCAGGCCGTGTCGACGGTGACCGCCGGCCCTTCGAAGCCGAAGTGGTAGGCCACCCGGCCGGACGCGACGCTGCCGGCGCTGCCGCTGGCCAGGTAACCCTCAAGATCCTCGGGCGGCTGGTGCAGCAGCCGGCCGGCATAGTCGTTGTACATGACGCCCGCGTACACGCCGGTGCGGCTGCCGCGCAGCGCGTCCGGGCCGATGCCGGCCCGCTCGACCGCCTCCCAGGCCAGCTCCAGCAGGATGCGCTGCTGCGGGTCGATGGTGAGCGCCTCGCGCGGGCTGATGCCGAACACGTCCGGGTCGAACTGGTCGGCGTCGTGCAGGAAACCGCCGTGCCGGGTGTACGAGTGCCCGGCCGCGTCCGGGTCCGGGTCGTAGAGCCCGTCCAGATCCCACCCGCGGTTCTCCGGGAACCCGGTGACCGCGTCCACGCCGTCGTCGACAAGCCGCCACAGATCCTCCGGGCCGGCCACCCCGCCGGGATAACGGCACGCCATGGCCACCACGGCGATCGGCTCCCCGGAGGCCGACTCCACCTCCCGCAGCCGCTCACGGGTCTGGTGCAGATCGGCGGTGACCCGCTTGAGATAGTCCCGGAGCTTGTCCTCGTTCGCCATTGCTGCGTTCTTCCTTCCGGTGAGGCCGCCCGTGGTCATCAGCGGGTCCCGAGTTCGCTGTCGATGAAGTCGAAGAGGTCGTCGTCCGTGGCGGACGTGAGCCGTTCCGCGACGCCGTCATCCGGCGCGCCTTCCAGCTCGGTGAGCAGCTCGCGCAGCCGCCGCGACACGGCGAGCCGGCCGGCCTGGTCGCCGTTGAGTGCGGCCAGGCTGGCCGCCACCTGGTCGATCTCGCCGAGCACCCGGTCGGCGGGCGCCGGCAGGGCCGGGCTGAGCTCGGCGAGCAGGTGTGTGGTCAGCCCGCGAACCGTCGGATGATCGAAGATCACCGTGGCCGGCAGTCGCAGCCCGGTCGCCGAGCCGAGCCGGTTGCGCAACTCCAGCGCGGTGAGCGAGTCGAGGCCCAGATCCAGGAAGCCGCGGTCCAGGTGCACCTCGCGGCTCGACTCGTGCCCGAGCACCCCGGCCACGTGCTCGCGGACGAGGTGGAGCAGGGCGTCCTCGCGCTGCTCGCCGTCGAGTTGGGCGAGCCGCAGCGTGACGTCCGGGTCGACCCGCCGTGGTGTGCGGACGAGGTTGCGGAGGAGGGCGGGGAGGGTTCCGGTGGTGGCTTGGTGTCGGAGTGTTGTGGGGTCGAGGGTGACGGCGACCTGGTTCGGTGCGCCGGATGCGATGGCGGCGTCGAAGAGGGCGAGGGCGTCGTGGGTGGTCATGGGGGTGAGGCCGGTGCGGTGGAGGCGTTGGCGGTCGGTGGTGGTGAGGTGTTCGGTCATGCCGCTGTCGTTGGCCCAGAGGCCCCAGGCGATGCTGGTGGCGGGTTTGCCGTTGTGGTGGCGGCGGTGGGCGAGGGCGTCGAGGTAGGCGTTGGCGGCGGCGTAGTTGCCTTGGCCGGGGTTGCCGAGGGTGCCGGCGAGGGAGGAGAAGTAGATGAGGTGGGCGTCGGTGT
>NZ_JBEZZW010000081.1:0-4372 GCF_040639415.1 Micromonospora sp. NPDC023888
TGACGACCGAATCGCCGACGGATCACCATCCATCCTGAACAGATGCGCCGGAAACTCAGCCATCGCGCCCGGACCTCCCCGTGTCCACGCCAACAACCCGCACTACGCACCGAACATAGACACCCGACAAACTTCGATGACTACTTCAGTCGCAAATCTCGCACAATCTGCGCAGCGGCCCGCATCGCCACATCACACGGTGACGGAATCACGGAACGAACCGGACCCACCGGCGGCGGCACCTCGTCTGTGTCTTCTACGCAGCGACGTGTGGGCGAACAGCCAGGCACTGGTAGCGCATGTTCAGCTGGCTGATGGCCTCTCCGTACTTGGCGTAGTAGACGTCGGTCAGCACCACCATCGGGAACTGGGCGTCCGCAGCGGTGAGCGCGCTGATCGGCAGGGACAGGTGGAGCAGCTTGCGCATCTCCATCACTGCCTTCACACCGGGACGATGGGTGACCAGGACGTCGATCGGCCCGGCCGCTGCCTCAAGCCTGGCGTCCTCCGTCGAATCGATCGAGCGGAAGCCCTCCGCAGCCAGCACCGACAACCGACCAGCGCGCGTGCCGTCGGACGTGCCCACCGCCCCGAGGTCGATGAGAACGACCTCGGGATCGGGGTCGTTCGTCGCGACGAACAAGCCGTCTCCCCCGCCGTCGTTGCCGATCAGCAGCAGGCCTGGCGCGTATTCCGGGACCTCGTACGCGAGGTTGCGTTCGGCGATCTCGTCGGGACCGTAGACGTAGACGTCGCCGTCGTCGTCCACCGGCCGCACGCCCGTCCACACGTCGAGCAGGGCCTCCGGCGGCCGGACGCCCACCTGCGCCTCGACGCGTTGGGAGATCGCCTTGCGATCCTCGTCCACGAAACGCTCCCCCTAAATGGCATTGATGCTGTTGAAGTACTTGTACGCGTCCTTGATTGCCTTCTGGGCCACGTCCTGCGGCACACCGGCGTTCAACAGTTCTCGATACGATTCCCGGAACTCGTGCTGAATGCTGGTGGCGAAGCCCCCCGCCCTCCGGCGCGCCGACTGGGCGGCACTGATGAGCGCGTGCGCCTCGCCGCTCGACGTACGGAGCAGGATCGCTGGTGCGGCACCGCGGGAATAGTTGACGACCTTGTTGACGACGGCCCACTCGTTCTGAATGATGTGGTGGCTCTGCACCTGCAGGTCGGCGGCGATGTTCTTGTTTCCGGGTGCCCGGTTGACGCCAGGCGAGAGATTCTTGTGCGGCGCGACATCGTTGACCTTGTGTCCACCGGGCCGTAGGGCGCAGGGAACGAGGCCGAACGGGTCGACGAGGTCGGTGGGGTTGCTGACGTAGCCGTACGGGTCGCTCGCGCCGAGCAGGCCGATGGGATCGCTGCTGACGTATCGCGCGGTAGCGGGGTCGTAGTGGCGGTAGAGGTTGTAGTTGAGGCCGCTCTCCGGGTCGTGGAACTGGCCCGGGAAGCGCAGCGGGCAGTCTGCTCCGGCGCTGTTGACCTGGGTAGGGATGCCCCAGATGGTGGTGCGCTGTTGCCAGGCGATCGCGCCGTCCGGGGTGATCAGCTCGGTGGGTGTGCCGACCAGGTCGGTCACGATCGCGTAGAAACGGCGGTCCACCTCGTCCTGATCGGCCAGGCCGTCGGTCTGACTGATCGGAGTGAACGTGTCGGGGGCGTACTCCCAGGTGCTGGTCCGTTCGCCGGCCTCGCCGCGGTGGGTCTGCTCGATCAGGCAGGGGCCGTCCCAGGCGAAGTCGACCTGTTCGGCTACGCCACCGTCGGCGTCGAGGCGTTGCTTGGCGACCCGGCGACCGAGCGCGTCGTACCGGTAGCGCCAGCGGGTGCCGTCCGGAGTGGTGACGGCGGTCAGCCGGTCCTCGCTGTCCCAGGTGTAATGCCAGGTCGACGGCTTGGTCGAGCGTTCCTTGCGCTGCCGCAGTGTCATCCGGCCGGCGGCGTCGTACTCATAACGGACGTCCCCCGCCCGTCGGATCAGGGTGCCGGTGTAGTCCCGCTCACCCTGATCCGCACGATCGTCACCCCGGCCAGGCCACGTCGCGCTCGCGACAGTGCCCGTGTCGTCGTAGGCGTACCGCTCGGTCCAGTCGGCGGCCTGCACCGAGGTGATCCGGCCGGCCCGGTCCACCTCCAGCCGTCGCTCGCCGGTGAGGTGGTCGGCGACGTCGGTCAGGTAGCCGTCGGCACGGTACCGGTAGGCCCGGTGCGCGACCAGGTCCGGCACCGAGGCTGGGCCGGCAGTGCTCGCGGTGAGGATCTGCGAGAGCAGCCGGTCGTTGGCGTCCCAACTCTGCGTCAGGGTAAGGCTGCCGACCGCCCGCCGGGTCTCCCGGCCGGCCGCGTCGTAGGTGAAGCTGACCGTCGCGCCGCCGGTGCGCAACACCACCGGCCGGTGCCCGGCGTCGTACTCCCAGGCGCTCTCCACCCCCGACGGAGTACGCCGGTGCGTCCGTCGACCGAGCACGTCGTAGGACGACGTGACCACCTGACCATCGCGGATCTCGGCGAGGACCCGGCCCAGCGGATCCCGCTCGAATCGGAGATCGACCTCAGGGGAGCTGGCGTGCAGCAGGTCGCCGAGCGGGTCGTACCCATAGGTCGTGACGCCCTCGGCGGTGCGCTTCTCCACGACGTTGCCCAGCACATCGCGGACCAGCTCGACGGTCTGCCCAGCGCCGTTGGTCCGGGCGATCAGCTGCCCGGCGGCGTCGTGCGTGTAGGTCCGCGTCCGGCCGTTGAAGTCGGTCTCGGCGACCAACCGCCCCGCCGGGTCGTAGTCGTAGCGCCAGACCAACCCCTGCGCGTTCGTGACCGAGGTGAGGCGCAGTTCGGTGTCGTAACCGAAGGACAACCGGGCGCCGTCCGGCCCGGTACGCGCCACCATGAGGTCGAAGTGGCCGATCTCGAACTCGGTGATCGCCCCAACCTGATCGGTGTGACTGACCAGGTTGCCCTCGGGGTCGTAGGTCCACTCCTCGCTCGACCCGTCCGGGCTACGCCGCCAGGCGGGCTGGCCGTCGGCGGTCCAGCCCAGACGCGTGATGCCACCGAGCGGGTCGATCACCTCGGCGATCCGCCCGGCCCGGTCCCGCCGGAAACTCGTCACCGCCCCCACGGAGTCGGTGAGCTGACTGATCAACCCGGCCGGGTCGGTGGTCACCAGCAGGGTGTTGCCGAGCGCGTCGGTCACCTCGGTGAGGTGACCGAGCGCGTCGTACCGGCAGCGGGTCACCGCGCCGATCGGGTCGTTGACCATGGTCAGGTTGCCGCGCTCGTCGTACTCACGCCGCCAGACCGCACCGTCGACGCCGGTGACCACCACGGGCTGATGCACGTCGTTGTACGACGCCAACGCCCGGCTGCCGTCCGGGCGGGTGACCTCGACCAGGTTGCCATCGTCATCGAACGACCAACGAGTCGTCCGCCCGAGAGCATCGGTCTCGGTCAGCTTCCGGTCGAAACTGTCCCAGGTGAAGGCCGTGACGTTGCCCAGCGGGTCGGTGACCCGTTGAACCTGGCCGCGTTCGGTCAGGTCGTAGATGGTCGTGTAGCCGAGCGAGTCGCCCACCGCGGTCTTCCGCTCGACGGGGTCGTAGTGCAGCCGGGCGGACAGGTATCCGCCGGAGCCGGTAGCGGCGACGCAGCGGCCCTGGTCGTCGTAGGTGTAGCGGTACTCCTGCTCGTTGCGGTCCTGCCAGTTGGTCAACCGGCCCTCGTCGTCGTAGGCGAACCGCAGCGGAAGACCCGACCCGTTGATCACCTCGGTGAGGTGACCAGCCTCGTCGTAACCGAACCGGACGAGAGTCCGGGCGTCACCGGAGGGTTCCGCGTCGAGCAGGCTCAGCGCCGCGACCTGGCCGTGCAGGGTGTCGACCGCGATCCGGTACCCGCCACTGTGCCGGATCTCGGTGACCGCACCGTCGTGCCACTCCAGGTCAATCCGATGGCCGTTACGGTCGGTGACGGCACCCAGCGGCAGCACCTGAACCGGGTCGCCCTCCCCCTCCGCCTCAGGATGCTCGGGCACCGCCTGGAAGTGCAGCGCGCGACCGGTCTCCGGCTGGTCGACCCGGTAACCGTCAGCCGTCGGGGACAGCGGCCAGCGCGGCCCGGTCTCCGGCAGGGTCGGCGCCTCGCCACTCGCGGGCGTCGGATAGGTGAGGACCATGCCGTCCTCGGCGACGAAGCAGATGCCGTGGTCGTCGACCTCGACCCGCTGATCAAGACTCGATGCCCAGGACGGCCCGAACCACCGACCCACCCGGTACGACGACAGGTGACTACGGCTCAGGACCAGCGGGAGCAGGCCGGGCAGCTCGGCGTCGGTCTGGGTGAGCACCACCTCGCCGCTGGCCACGTC
>NZ_JBEZZW010000082.1:0-4034 GCF_040639415.1 Micromonospora sp. NPDC023888
GCTGCGCCTTCAGGACCGTTTGGGCCCGCTGGCGCGGGCCGGGCTGGCTACAGGGACGGGGTGCTGTGGGGGTCAGGCGTTTGCGTGGCGTGGGGTGACGGCTCGTCGGGGTGCCGCGTGATGGGCCGGCTGGTGCCCTGGGGTGGCTTGGAGACGGTGCAACCACAGGGAGGCGGTGGCGAGCAGGCCAGTGAAGACGACCAGGAGAAGAAGGGAGACCCACATCTGCCGGCCCCCGGAATGGGCCCAACTCGTCCAAGCCGCGGCAGCCGCCCACAGCAGGACACCTGCCGCGTAGAGGCGCGGACTCGGCGCAGCTGCCGTACGGCCCGCAGGGACATCAGGTGTTCACTCTTCGGTGCCATGCCGCCCCGTGTACCCCCACCCGCGCAGTCCACCGGGCGGGGCTTGGTCTGCTTGCCCGGCCCGGTGTCCGGGCGTCCACGCTCTCTCGCAGGCGCGGGGTCCTCCAGCTGCATCCGGGGGCCACTGACCCGGGCTTTCCTGCTGCATCTGGGGGTGTTGACGCGGGTATTCCGGCTGTGCCTGGGGGCGCCGACCCGGGCTCTCCGGCTGCGTCTTCAGTTCCCCAAGGGCCGCTGCCGCTCGCTGGGCGGGGCGAGCGTTGCGGCGTGGATTCTGGCTTGGTCTGTGTCAGGCTGATGCAGCATGTAGTCTTGGCGGAAATACGTGACACCCTGGGTCATCTGGTCATCCCATCCATGTCCTCCATCGCGTCTGAGGAGGGTCGCATTGTCCGGATTCGACAGCTTCCTCGATGGAATAGTTGCCGAAATACACGCAGTCTGCATACACCGGCCGCGTGGCGTACCAGCAGAGTGCAACCAGCGAGGCGAGTACTACGGCGGCGACCGGGTGCCTCCATGTGGAGGGCCCTGAGACGGGGTGAATCATGCCGGTGAGCATACGGCCGGGTGTGAAGCGCTCATCCCCTGGGGGCAGTCCTGTGAGGAGACCGTGGTCTGCCGCAGCAATGCCGTCATGAGGCCCTCGGGCTCCAGTCCGCTGCGGGCTGGAGCCCGAGGGCCGGTACACGACGCGATCGGCGCACCCGGGGTTTCGGGCGGGCTCCAGCCGGCCGTACCCGCTGGCCTGAAGTTCCGCGACCATATCGATAAAAGGGGAGGGCAGGGATATGTTCGGGGTCCAGCTCAGGGAACACCAGGTCGACCAGAAGACGAGTTTCCGTGAGTGGGCTGGATTTCCCGCAAGATCACCTGTCTCTGCGAAGGGGGTGCGGGGCACGATCGTATCCGCGACGGGATCGGGTAAGACGATCACCGCGGCCTCTTGCGCGCTCGAGTGCTTCCGAAACGGTCGGATCCTCGTGATGGTGCCGACCCTGGACCTGCTGGTGCAGACGGCCGAGGCGTGGCGTTTGGTGGGGCACCGGGCCCCGATGGTCGCGGTGTGCTCGCTCGAGAACGATCCCGTACTCGACGAGCTCGGGGTGCGCACCACCACCAACCCGATCCAGCTGGCGCTGTGGGCCGGAACGGGGCCGGTAATCGTGTTCGCCACCTACGCCTCCCTGGTGGACCGCGAGGATCCGGAGGACCCGACGGGTCGGCGGAAGGTTCGCGGGCCGCTGGAGGCCGCGCTGGCAGGCGGAGAGCGGCTGTACGGCCAGCGGATGGACGGCTTCGACCTCGCAATCGTGGATGAGGCCCATGGAACTGCTGGTGATCTTGGTCGGCCGTGGGCGGCGATCCACGACAATGCCCGGATCCCCGCCGGCTTTCGGCTCTACCTGACCGCCACCCCCCGCATCCTCGCCGCACCTCGGCCGCAGAAGGACGCGGACGGCCAGGAGGCGGAGATCGCGACCATGGCCGACGACCCGAACGGGACCTACGGCGCGTGGATCGCCGAGCTCGGGCTCTCCGAGGCGATTGAGCGCGAGATCCTCGCAGGGTTCGAGATCGACGTGCTGGAGATCCGTGACCCCTCCCCCGTGCTCGGGGAGTCAGAGGAAGCGCTGCGCGGCCGACGCCTGGCGCTGCTGCAGACCGCACTCCTGGAACACGCCGCCGCCCGGAACCTGCGCACCGTCATGACGTTCCACCAGAAGGTGGAAGAAGCGGCGGCGTTCGCGGAGAAGCTGCCCGAGACGGCGGCCGCGTTGTACATGAACGACGCCTCCGACGCCGACCTGGCCGCCGCCGGGAAGCTGCCCGCGTCGTCGATCGACGCGGAGTTCTACGAGCTGGAGGCCGGCCGCCACGTGCCGCCCGGCCGGGTTTGGTCGGCGTGGTTGTGCGGTGACCACCTCGTGTCGGAGAGGCGGGAGGCGCTGCGGCAGTTCGCAGGCGGCATCGACGCCGCGGGCCGGCGGGTGCACCGGGCGTTCCTCGCGAGCTGTCGCGTGCTCGGTGAGGGCGTCGATATCGTCGGCGAGCGAGGTGTGGAGGCGGTCTGCTTCGCCGACACCCGCGGCTCCCAGGTCGAAATCGTCCAGAACATCGGCCGGGCACTCCGACCCAACAAGGACGGCAGCACCAAGGTGGCCAGGATCATCGTGCCGGTGTTCCTGGAACCCGGTGAGGACCCCACCGACATGGTCGCCAGCGCCAGCTTCAAACCGCTCGTGGCCGTCCTCCAGGGCCTGCGGTCGCACGACGAGCGCCTGGTCGAGCAACTCGCCTCCCGCGCCCTCACGAGCGGCAAGCGCAAGATCCACCTCCGGCGCGACGAAAACGGGCGGATCGTCGGCGCCGGCGGCACGGGCGACGGCGAGACACAGGAGCAGGACGACACCGACGCCGCTGCCGAAGCCGCCCTGCTCCACTTCTCCAGCCCGCGCGACCCGGCGACCATCGCGGCCTTCCTGCGCACCCGCGTCTACCGGCCGGAATCGCTGGTGTGGCTGGAGGGATACCAAGCCCTCATCCGCTGGCGGAAAGAGAACGAGATCACCGGCCTCCACGCCGTCCCCTACGACATCGAGGTCGAAGTCGGGGCGACGAAGGCGTTTCCGCTAGGGCGCTGGGTCCACCAGCAGCGAAAGGCCCTGCGAGCCGGAGAGCTGGAGGACCGGCGCAAAACTCTGCTGGACGCGCCGGAGGCCGGGATGGTCTGGGAGCCCGGCGAGGAAGCCTGGGAGAACAAGCTCGCCACGCTCCGCTCATACCGGCGGACCACCGGGCACCTCGCACCGCGGCAGGACGCCGTGTGGGGCGAAGGCGAGGCGATGGTGCCGGTCGGCCAGCACATGGCCAACCTCCGCAGGAAAGGCGGACTGGGTAAAGACCCGGAGCGAGCGGCGGAGCGCGCGCAGCAGTTGGCCGCGGTCGACGAGGACTGGAACTGCCCCTGGCCGCTGAACTGGCAACGCCACTACCGGGTGCTCGCCGACCTGGTCGAAGACGAACCCGACGGAGTGCTGCCCGACATCGCACCCGGCGTGACGTTCGACGGCGACGACCTCGGACGATGGATCCAGCAGCAACGCCGCAGCTGGACGGAGCTCTCCCAAGAGCAACAGCAACGGCTGTCGAAACTCGGCGTACAGGGCGACCAGGCGCCGCCCCCCGCCCCGGAAGCCGCACACGCATCCGCGGAGGCAACCACGGCGAAGGGCCCGAGCAAGGCCCAAACGGCGTTCCAGCGCGGCCTCGCAGCCCTCACGCAGTGGATCGAACGCGAAGGCGACCGGCCCGTACCACGCGGCCACGCTGAGGAGATCGCGGTCGACGGCGAGACCGAACCGGTGCCTGTACGACTCGGCGTATGGGTATCCAACACGAAATCCAGGAGGGACAAGCTCACCGCGGAACAGCTCGACGCACTACGAAAACTGGGGGCGCAGTGGGCGTGAAGCGTACGGAAAGCGTACAGTAGGCGTACTTTGACCGCACGCAGGCACCGGCGGGCCAACACCCGTCATGGGGACGGCAACCAGTCACCGGCGGGACGGCACCAACCCCTCGGTAATGATCTGCTTGGCCCTCCCACGTTACGAGTCCGCGGACCTGCCCTCCGCCGAACACGTCAAGGCGTTCCGGGTCCCTGGC
>NZ_JBEZZW010000083.1:0-4005 GCF_040639415.1 Micromonospora sp. NPDC023888
ACAGACATCCGACATCATCAACCACCGAAAATCCGAACGCCCCTCCACACCCGTTCCCCGCCCCGGCGGCTGCGCCCCCGGCATCCCCAGGAACTGCGGACCCGCGCCACCCTGGGCCGCGGCGATCGGATCGGCGGAGATCGGGGCGCCGAGCACGTCCGCGGGCCCGCCCGCGGCCATCCCCGCGGCGGCGGACGGCGTGCCGGGCGGCACCCCCGGGTCCGTGCCGGTGTGCCCGCTGGTGCCGGCCGCCACGGCCGCCGACGCCGCGCTTACCGAACCGTCGGTCGGCGTACCCGCGAACGCCGGGGCCCGGTGCCCGGCCGGCCGAGGTTGCTCGATGAACGCGACGTGCCGCCACGAGTTCGCCGTCAACGCGCCGGTGTTGTCGTACGACATGCCGAGCAGGTCCAGCCCACTCTCCGGGACGCCGTTCCACTCCTTGCAGGCCACCTCGCAGGCCTTGCAGCCGATACAGACGCTGGTGTCGGTGAAGAACCCCATCCGCGGCGGCGCGTTCTCGTAACCGGCCTCGGGTGCCGGATCCAGCGGGCCGTACAGGCTGTTCGGGTCAGGAATCACCGCGCTCCTCCCCCGTGACCGCCGGGGCGTTGTGCCCCGGGTTGATCCCGGCGCGCCGCTGGTAGTCGGCCACCAGGTCGAGCAGCGCCGGCCCGGTGGGCCGCCGGCCCGGCCGGACATCGCAGGTGCCGACCTTGCTCTCCTGGATCAGGACGTTCGGGTCCAGGCTGATGCCGAACAGGTCGTTTGCCGAGTCACCGGTCACCAGACCCTCGAAACCGAAGTGGTACGGCAACCACACCTGGTGGATGATCCGACCGTCCACCCGCAGCGGGGCGAGGCGGTCGGTCACCAGCACCTTCGCCTCGATCACCGCACGACCGCTGACCAGGTGCGCCCAACCGAGATGGGTCAGCCCCGCCGCGCCGGCCAACTCCGGTGACACCTCGACGAACATCTCCGGTTGCAGCTCGGCAAGCGTGCGCACCGTCCGGCTCATCCCACCGGCGGTGTGGTGCTCGGTGAGCCGGCTGACCGTGAACACGTACGGGAACACCTGACTGTGCTCCTCCGGTGGGCTCGGGTTCACCGAGTTCACCGGATGCGCGTACATCTTGCGGGTCGGGTTGGCCTGCTGCCGGTAGAGCGGGTTGCGCACCGGCGACTCCACCGGCTCGTAGTGCGTGGGCAGCGGCCCGTCCAGGACACCGCTGGGTGCGTACAGCCAACCCTTGCCGTCGCCCTGCATGACGAACGGGTCGTCACCGGCGATGCCCTCCGTCCCGGACGCGCCGGGCGGCGGCCGGTACGACGGCGGTTTGGTCTTCTCGAAGTCCGGCACGTCGTAGCCGGTCCACTCGCCCTTCTCCGCGTCCCACCAGACGTAGCGTTTGCGCTCACTCCACGGGTTGCCGTCCGGGTCGGCCGACGCACGGTTGTAGAGGATCCGCCGGTTCGCCGGCCACGCCCACCCCCACTCGGCGGCCACCCAGTCCTGCTCGTGTCGGGACTTGCGTCGCGCCGCCTGGTTGACACCGTCGGCGTACACCCCGGTGTAGATCCAACAGCCGATCGCTGTGGAACCGTCCGCGCGGGCCTCGGCGAAGCCGGACAGCGGGCGGCCGGTCGTCACGTCGTACCCGTTGATCTCCCGCAGCACCGACTCGGCGCTCGGCTCCGCGTGCGGACCGTGCGTGGGGTAGTCCCAGGTGAGGTCGAGCAGCGCCCGGTCGCGCGGCAGCTCCGAGCCGGCCAGCTTCTCCCGCACCTTGCGCCCCAGGTGGTAGAAGAACCACAGCTCGGAGCGGGCGTCGCCCGGCGGCTCGACGGCCTTCTCCCGCCACTGCAACAGCCGCTGCGTCTGGGTGAACGTGCCCTCCTTCTCCACGTGCGAGGCGGCGGGCAGGAAGAACACCTCCGTGCGGCACTCCTCGGGCACGATCTCCCCGGTGGCCACCTCGGGGCCGTTCTGCCAGAACGTGGCACTCTCGATCATGAACAGGTCCCGGACCACCAACCAGTCCAGGTTGGCCATGCCGAGGCGCTGCGCCCGGCCGTGCGCCGAACCGACAGCCGGATTTTGACCCAGCAGGAAGTACCCCTTGATCTTCCCGTCGATCATGTTGAGGACCTGCTGGTAGGTGCCGTGATCACCGGTCAACCGAGGTAGGTAGCCGTAACAGAAGTCGTTCTCCGGCGTCGCCGCGTCACCCCAGTACGCCTTGAGCAGGCTCGCCGCGAACGACCGCGCGTTGCCCCAGAACCCCTTCTGACCCGGATGCCGGATGCTGTCCACCCACTCGTCGAAGCTCGGGTGCTCCGCGTGGTGCGGCATCGGCAGATAGCCGGGCAACAGGTTGAACAGCGTCGGAATGTCCGTCGAGCCCTGGATGCTCGCGTGCCCCCGCAGAGCCATCACCCCACCGCCCGGGCGACCCATGTTGCCGAGCAGCAACTGGATGATCGCGCCGGTACGGATGTACTGCACACCCACGCTGTGCTGCGTCCACCCCACCGAGTAGATCAGCATGCCGGTGCGCTCCCGGCCGGAGTTCCGCGTCCACGCCTCGGCCAACTCCAGGAACTGCTCACGGGGAATCCCGCAGACCCGTTCCACCATCTCCGGGGTGTAGCGGGCGAAGTGTCGCTTGAGGATCTGGTAGACGCAGCGCGGGTGCTGCAACGACTCGTCCCGCTCGGTCTGCCCACTCACCCGCGCGCCGTGCGACTCGTGCGTCAGCCCCGCCGCGCTGTCCCGCTCCTGGGCGGTGTGCCCACTGCCGGACGAACCCTCGTGCCCCGCGTACTGCCAGCTGTCCTGCACGTAGCTGCCGGTCTCCGGATCGAACCCGGAGAAGAAACCGTCGCCGTCCTCGGTGTCGACGAACTCCTCACTGACGATCGTCGCCGCATTCGTGTACGACAGCACGTACTCGCGGAAGTCCAGCTCGTTGTCCAGGATGTACCGCACCACGCCACCCAGCAGGGCGATGTCGGTGCCGGCCCGGATCGGCAGGTACGAGTCCGCCACCGCGCTCGTCCGGGTGAACCGTGGGTCGACGTGGAACACCTTCGCGCCACGACGCTTGGCCTCCATCACCCACTGGAAACCCACCGGGTGCGCCTCAGCCATGTTCGAACCCTGGATGACGATCACGTCAGCGTTGGCGATGTCCTGCTGGAAATCCGTCGCACCGCCACGACCGAAGCTGGCCCCCAGACCGGGGACGGTGGCGGAGTGTCAAATACGGGCCTGGTTCTCGATCTGGAGCGCCCCCATCGCGGTGAACAACTTCTTGATGAGGTAGTTCTCCTCGTTGTCCAGCGTCGCCCCACCCAGACTGGAGAAACCCAGCGTCCGGTTGAGCGGGCGGCCCTGCGTGTC
Source organism: Micromonospora sp. NPDC023888 (assembly GCF_040639415.1). Taxonomy (NCBI): domain Bacteria; kingdom Bacillati; phylum Actinomycetota; class Actinomycetes; order Micromonosporales; family Micromonosporaceae; genus Micromonospora; species Micromonospora sp. NPDC023888. The sequence continues at coordinate 3,407 of NZ_JBEZZW010000083.1, forward strand.
GACGTCCTCCCAGGTCTGCTCACGGGCCGCGAGCATCCGGTCGGCGATCATGTCCAGCGCGGTGTCGAGGTCCAGATCCTCCCACTGCGTCGAGTACGGACGGCGGTACCGGACCGTCGTCTGCCGCAGCGGACTGGTCACCAGACTCTTACTCGCCGAACCCTTCGGGCAGAGCCGACCCCGCGAGATCGGGCTGTCCGGGTCGCCCTCGATCTGGGTGACCTGCCCGTCCTTGACGTAGACCCGCTGACCACAACCGACAGCACAGTACGGACAGACCGACCGGGCCATCGAGTCGGCGGCATCGGTGCGGGCCGTGAGCGCCCGGGACCCGTCGGATTTCGCCGCGGCACCCCGACCCAGCGGATCGGTGCCGGTGAGCTGCCGGTACACCGGCCAACCCTCAATGAAGGTACGCAGACCCATGCCCCGACACCCCCTCCCACGCGAGCGACCCCATGAACATAGGTCAACCGAGACATCTTCGCGAGCGGGGGGGCAGTCAGACAGCGCCGCCGCGACTCCGGTGACCCGGCGGCGGGTCAACGACTTCTCGTCCGGGCCCGGGAGGCGCTTGTCGACACGTCGTCGGAGTTGAC
>NZ_JBEZZW010000084.1:0-2500 GCF_040639415.1 Micromonospora sp. NPDC023888
CGCCATTCGTGCAGGTCGGAACTTACCCGACAAGGAATTTCGCTACCTTAGGATGGTTATAGTTACCACCGCCGTTTACTGGCGCTTAAGTTCTCAGCTTCGCCCTGTCGAAACAGAGCTAACCGGTCCCCTTAACGTTCCAGCACCGGGCAGGCGTCAGTCCGTATACATCGCCTTACGGCTTCGCACGGACCTGTGTTTTTAGTAAACAGTCGCTTCTCGCTGGTCTCTGCGGCCACCCCCAGCTCGAGCAGCAAGTGCTCTCACCAGTGATGGCCCCCCTTCTCCCGAAGTTACGGGGGCATTTTGCCGAGTTCCTTAACCATAGTTCACCCGAACGCCTCGGTATTCTCTACCTGACCACCTGAGTCGGTTTAGGGTACGGGCCGCCATGAAACTCGCTAGAGGCTTTTCTCGACAGCATAGGATCATCCACTTCACCACAATCGGCTCGGCATCAGGTCTCAGCCTCAATGTGTGACGGATTTGCCTATCACACGGCCTACACCCTTACCCCGGGACAACCACCGCCCGGGCTGGACTACCTTCCTGCGTCACCCCATCGCTTACCTACTACAGGTCTGGTCCGTCGGCTCCACCACTCCCCTTTGCCCGAAGGCTCCGGGGCGGCTTCACGGACTTAGCATCGCCTGGTTCGATATTGGGCGTTTCAAAGCGGGTACCGGAATATCAACCGGTTGTCCATCGACTACGCCTGTCGGCCTCGCCTTAGGTCCCGACTTACCCTGGGCAGATCAGCTTGACCCAGGAACCCTTAGTCAATCGGCGCACACGTTTCTCACGTGTGTATCGCTACTCATGCCTGCATTCTCACTCGTGAACCGTCCACAACTCGCTTCCGCGGCTGCTTCACCCGGCACACGACGCTCCCCTACCCATCACAGTCCCCGTTGGGGGTATGTACTGCAATGACACGACTTCGGCGGTACGCTTGAGCCCCGCTACATTGTCGGCGCGGAATCACTTGACCAGTGAGCTATTACGCACTCTTTCAAGGGTGGCTGCTTCTAAGCCAACCTCCTGGTTGTCTCTGCGACTCCACATCCTTTCCCACTTAGCGTACGCTTAGGGGCCTTAGTCGATGCTCTGGGCTGTTTCCCTCTCGACCATGGAGCTTATCCCCCACAGTCTCACTGCCGCGCTCTCACTTACCGGCATTCGGAGTTTGGCTAAGGTCAGTAACCCGGTAGGGCCCATCGCCTATCCAGTGCTCTACCTCCGGCAAGAAACACACGACGCTGCACCTAAATGCATTTCGGGGAGAACCAGCTATCACGGAGTTTGATTGGCCTTTCACCCCTAACCACAGGTCATCCCCCAGGTTTTCAACCCTGGTGGGTTCGGTCCTCCACGAAGTCTTACCTCCGCTTCAACCTGCCCATGGCTAGATCACTCCGCTTCGGGTCTTGAGCGCGCTACTGAATCGCCCTGTTCGGACTCGCTTTCGCTACGGCTTCCCCACACGGGTTAACCTCGCAACACACCGCAAACTCGCAGGCTCATTCTTCAAAAGGCACGCAGTCACGAGATGCAAGCAAGCTCGCATCCGACGCTCCCACGGCTTGTAGGCACACGGTTTCAGGTACTATTTCACTCCGCTCCCGCGGTACTTTTCACCATTCCCTCACGGTACTATCCGCTATCGGTCACCAGGGAATATTTAGGCTTAGCGGGTGGTCCCGCCAGATTCACACGGGATTTCTCGGGCCCCGTGCTACTTGGGTGTCTCTTAAACGAGCCGCATGAATTTCAGCTACGGGGGTCTTACCCTCTACGCCGGACCTTTCGCATGTCCTTCGCCTATTCATACGGTTTCTGACTCGTCTCACAGCCGGCAGACTGTGAAAAAGAGATCCCACAACCCCGCATGCGCAACCCCTGCCGGGTATCACACGCATACGGTTTGGCCTCATCCGGTTTCGCTCGCCACTACTCCCGGAATCACGGTTGTTTTCTCTTCCTGAGGGTACTGAGATGTTTCACTTCCCCTCGTTCCCTCCACACTGCCTATGTGTTCAGCAGCGGGTGACAGCCCATGACGACTGCCGGGTTTCCCCATTCGGAAACCCCCGGATCAAAGCCTGGTTGACGGCTCCCCGGGGACTATCGTGGCCTCCCACGTCCTTCATCGGTTCCTGGTGCCAAGGCATCCACCGTGCGCCCTTAAAAACTTGGCCACAGATGCTCGCGTCCACTGTGCAGTTCTCAAGCAACGACCAGCCACCCATCACCCTGCCACTTACGCAGCAAGTTCACTGGGGCCGGCATCGCAGAAGGGCGAGCAACGCTCGCACCCTCAGATACCCAACAGCGTGCCCGACACGATCCGATCAGATTCACGTTCCACGCCGAAGCAGTACTAGTGACCTCACCCAACCGTGCCGAATAATCAACGTTCCACCCATGAGCAACCAGCATCGGACGTTCGCCGATGTTCTGGCCTCTGACCAGCCGAAGCTGGTGAGAAGTGCTCCTTAGA
>NZ_JBEZZW010000085.1:0-3689 GCF_040639415.1 Micromonospora sp. NPDC023888
GTATTCGTCGAGGCCGGTTTCGTTCTTGGCCTGCTGGAAGCACTCCTCGATCGCCCAGCGTGCGGGCCAGGTCGACCAGGCGGGTGCGGCGGGGTCCGTAGCAGACGTAGTACGCGATCTCCCCGGTCGTCATGCTGCGCCGGGCGAATAGCCAGTGCCCCCGGCCGGGCTGCCAGCAGATCCGCACGGGCACCCGCGCCCACCAGTACTCGCGGGGGCCGTGGGCCCCGGCGAGATCTGGGACATCGAGGCACTCCTGAGTTGGCTGTTCGCGCGGGCCGACCTGCACTGCGACGACTGCAAGGTCGGCAACTGCCCGGCGGGCTGCGAGGTCCTCGCCGGGCACCTGCGCTTCTACCAGGACAACGTGCTGGAGTCATACCTGATCATCAAGGGCGGCAAGGTCGGCTGGTCGGAACGGCCCGAGTTCACCATCGTCGGGCAAGATGAGGACGAGGACGACTGACGCGCCCGGTGTGGCTGTCCAGATCTAGCGCAGTGAGCGGAGCGCCGCGCGGAGCTCGGTGGTGAAGAGCGCTCGGCCCAGGTGCGCGGCGCGCGGTAGATTTCGCCGGGAAAGATCGGCGCGTTCTCGTGGCGGGGGCGGACGTGGATGAAGTGGATGTCGAGTCCGTCAATTTCCGTCATGAACTGTGGCAGGGCGTTCAGCCTCGCTTCCACCTTTCGCCAGTCGTACTCCGTCTCCCAGTAGCGGACGAACTCCTGGAGCGTTGCCAGCGGTACCCCCTGCGATCCGTCGTTGACCGGCTCGCGGTCGGGCCACCGGGTCATCGCCAATCGCTGTCAGAGATCGACAAGGTCGCCTTCCGGTACGTCGATGCGAAAGGGACGGACATCCTGTGACATGAATTCCGCTCCTGTGAGCTATGACGCGGCCGCGGTCCGGGCGCCCCGGGCCGGCAGGCCTACCCTAGGCCGGGGCGGAGTCGCGCGAGTTGAGAACACCAACCTGACCGGAACAACCGGCTTAGAGTCCCGCGTTCACGTCGGCGGTGGCGAGCGCCAGCGTTTAGCCGGGTGGTACCCCCTCGCGCAACGGCAATACGCCGTGGAGCGCAGTCAGAGATACGACGCCGATGCGACGTGGACGGATGACTCCGGCGGCATGCTCGCTCCGTGCATCAACCTAGGAGCGCAACACACCCGACAGCCATCGTCGTCTATCCGGCGGGGAGGCCCCGCCGTGCGTGAGACACCATTTGTGGCCTCTCGGCTGCACGCCCTGAGTGGGTTGCTGTACGTCCTGTCGTTCAACGCCGCGATGCTCCTCCCAGGGCTAATCAGTTCACCCGGCGAGCCGCTGGTTACGCCGTACTCGTCCGACGCCGATGTCCAACAGTTCCTCAATAGCGGCTCACCCAGTGCACCGGTTGGCGCGTTCTTCCAGGCGCTGGCGGCGGTCGCACTGCTGGTGTTCACCGCGTACGTCGCCGTCACGATGCGCCGGCGGGGCGACATCGGCCGAGCCGCTGGGCTGGCGCATGCCTCCGGTGCGGTCGCCTCCGCGCTGCTGCTGTCGTCGGCGGCCGTTCAATGGATCATGTCTCGTCCCGGCAGCGGATCGGATCTGCGGGTCTTCCGGTTCGCCATGGACCTCGCCTTCATGACCGGCGGTCCCTTGCACATCGTGACGCTCGGCCTCTTCGTCGGCGCCGCCTCCGCCGCCATGCTGCGGACCAGGGCGCTGCCGAGCTGGCTCGGAAGGCTGGGGATCGGCATCGCGACGCTGTGCGTACTCGCGATCTTCTCGCTGCTGGCCTCCGCGGCGTCGGTCTTCATCCCGGCCGGAAGGTTCATCGGCTTCATCTGGTTCGCCGCCGCCAGCGTCCTGCTGGCACGACGGGGCCGACTCGCACCCGATCCGGTCGACCTGGCGAGCACGCGATGAGCGGACGAGCTCCTGCCGCCCTGCTCGTCACGGCCCTGTTAGTGACCATGACTCTCACGCCAGGCAGCAGCGCAGCGGGCGCGTCGGTGGCGCCATCGGAGGTATCCACGGGTCCGGCGTGGGTCTCTGGGCCGAGCCCATTCGGCGCCTGCCCTTCGGCCGCTCTTGACGATCTCCTACCCGCCGGCGCGCTCGAACCGACCGTCGCCGCCAACCCCCTGAAACGTCAGCAGCTGGTGTCGGTGTGGACACAGGACCGGTTCAGAGGACTGGTCGCTGGGGTGAGCGCCGACGGCGGCCACAGTTGGCGGCGGGTGCTGATTCCGGGGACGAGCCGATGCACGGGCGGGACCTTCGACTACGTCGATGACGTGTGGCTGTCATTCGGCCCAACCGGCATGCTGCATCTGTCGGCGCATGTGTTCGACGCACCCGAGACCACACCCAGCGGACTCATCACGGCCCGATCCCTCGACGGCGGTCTCACCTGGAGTAAACCGGTCCTCGTGGTGGCGGAGCGCGATCCGGACGGCGGGACGTACGTCGGTGGGGCGATCGTGGCTGATCCGAAGGACCCCGCACGCGTCTACACGGTCGTACCGAAGATCATGGAACCCGACCAGGAGGGCGAGCCGTTCCGCGGAGCGGTGGTCTTCGCCGCCAGCGGTGATGCCGGACGCACCTGGCGGGCGCGGCAGATCTATGAGCCGGGGGAGAACCGGCTGACCACCGGACACCAGATCGTGGTGCTCCCCAACGGGACCCTTGTCGACTCCTTCACCCTGTTCGACCTCACCGGCGAGCGGCCCACCCGGCACGTTGCCGTGATGCGGTCGCAGGACCGTGGCGCCACCTGGTCACCTCCCCACCTGGTAGCCGAGATGCGGTCGGCCGGCGTCAGCGATCCGCAGTCGCCGGGGGACCAGGTCTCCAGCGGCAGCGCCGCGCTCATCGACGCGGCGGTCGATCCGGCCAGCGGGCGGATCTACCTGGTCTGGCAGGACGCCCGCTTCAGCGGCGGGCAGGCGGACGCAATCGCACTGTCCGTGTCGGACGTCAGCGGGCGCCACTGGTCCACGCCGGTAAAGGTCAACCGCAGCCCGACGTACGTCCCGATCGGCAACCAACAGGCATTCACCGCATCGGTTGCAGTCGCCGCCGACCATACCGTCGCGGTCGACTACTCCGATTTTCGTCACGACGACCCCGCCGGGGCGCTATGGACCGATCGTTGGCTGGTGACCTGTCGCCCGACACCCAAGCTTGATTGCGCGACCGGGGTTGGGTTCGACACCGAGGTAAGACTCACCAACGAGCCATTCGACATGCGGCATGCCCCCTTCCTGAATGAAGTCGGCCCCCCGGGCTTTTTCCTCGGCGACTACGCCGGCCTGACCAGCGCCGGACCACACGACTTCGTCGCCACGTTCTCCCAATCCGACCCGGTGGCGTCCCCGCGCGTCGCCGCCGTACGGGTCCGGGACGCCAACCGATAGCCGCGTTGTGGCTGGCCGCGGGCCGGGCGGGACCGGAAACCGGTCCGGTCCGGCCCTACCGGTTGATGCCCGGCCCGGCCGCTGGCCGAGGGCACTAGTACTCCAACGGCAGTAGGCGAATCGAGTTCGGCTCGCGTTCGTTGGTCTGCCTGTGACGGACGTTGATGTCGATCAGTGGCATGGGGAGTCGGACCGGTTGCATGCCCGGATCGGGCCTCGGTTTCGCCGCTCGGAGCCGCGGCGGCGGGCGCGGCAGTACCTGTGCGGGCTGGTCTCCGGCCTGG
>NZ_JBEZZW010000086.1:0-3648 GCF_040639415.1 Micromonospora sp. NPDC023888
GAGGATGTGCCTGTTGGTAGTCCGGTCGCGGGTCGTACTGATGAGTCGTTGGATGAGTTGGTTGGTTTTTTTGTTAATACGTTGGTGTTGCGGGTGGATACGTCGGGGGATCCGGGGTTCGGCGAGTTGGTGCAGCGGGTTCGGGATATGTCGTTGGAGGCGTACGCGCATCAGGATGTGCCGTTCGAGTCGTTGGTGGAGAAGCTCAATCCGCATCGGAGTACGGCGCACAGTCCGTTGTTCCAGGTGTTGTTGGCGTTCCAGAACAACCCGGACACCAGCTTCAACCTGCCGGGGTTGCGCGCTCAGGCGGAGGAGATCGGCACCGGAGTGTCCCGGGTGGATCTCACCATCAACATCACCGAATCGTTCGACGGAAAGGGTTCGCCGCAGGGCATCCGTGGCGCTGTCGAGTACGCCACCGACCTGTACGACGCGAGCACCGTCGAGTCGTTCGCGGCGCGGCTCGTCCGCATGCTGCAGGCGGTCGTCGCCGACCCGGGCCGCCGGATCAACGCCGTCGACCTGCTCTCCGAGGAGGAGAACGCGGCGCTTCTCGCCCTGTCCGGGCGCGACGCGGCAGCACCCGAGCCGCGCGTGTGGCCGGCCGTCTTCGAGGCCACGGCCGCCGCGACCCCGGACGCCATCGCGGTGGTCGAGGGGTCGCTGAGCTGGACGTACGCGCAACTGAACGAGAACGCCAACCGGTTGGCGGGGTATCTGATCGACCACGGCGTCGGACCGGAGGACGTCGTCGGCGTGCTGCTGCCGCGCAGCGCGACACAGATCGCCACCGTTCTCGCGATCGGTAAGGCCGGCGCCGCGTTCCTGCCGATCGACCCGGCGTACCCGGCGGAACGGGTCGGGTACCTCATCGCGGACGCCCGGCCGAGGATCCTGCTCACCGACACCGCCCACGCCGACCTGGCTGCCGGCGCCATCGCGATCGACGACCCCGCCGTGGCCGCCGCGCTGCGGGACGCGCCGGTGACCAACCCGGCCGGCGTCGCCGTGCGGGTCGAGCACCCCGCCTACGTCATCTACACCTCCGGCTCGACGGGCCGGCCCAAGGGCACGGTCGTGACCCACAGCGGTCTGTCCGCGCTGGCGGTCAGCGGCTGCGAGCGCGCGGCCATCGACCGCGAGAGCCGGGTCCTGCAGCTCACCTCACCGAGCTTCGACGTCTCCGTCTTCGAGTTTCTCACCGCGTTCCACGCGGGTGCCGTCCTGGTGATGCCCGAGCCGGGCCGGCTGGCCGGCGACGAGTTGGCCGCGCTGCTGGCGGGTGCGGGAGTGTCCCATGCCTTCGTGCCGCCGTCGGTGCTGGCGACGCTGCCGAGCGATGCTCCCGAACGGCTGGTCGGGCTGCGCAGCCTGGTGGTCGGCGGGGAGGCCTGCTCGGCGGATCTGGTCCGTCGCTGGTCGGTGGGCCGCCGGATGACCAACCTGTACGGTCCGACGGAGACCACTGTGGCGGCGTCGATCAGTCGGCCGCTGTCGGCCGGCGCCCACCCGATCGGTGCGCCGTTGGCGGGCACTCTCGTGTACGTGCTGGACGCGCACCTGCGTCCGGTGCCGCCGGGCGCACGTGGCGAGCTGTACATCGGTGGCGCCGGGGTGGCCCGGGGATACCTCGGTCGGCACGGCCTGACCGCGTCGCGGTTCGTGGCCGACCCGTTCGGCCCGGCCGGTGCCCGGATGTACCGGACCGGTGACGTGGTCCGGTGGAACGCCGACGGCGAGTTGGAGTACGTCGGCCGGTCCGACCACCAACTCAAGATCCGTGGCTTCCGGGTCGAGCCCGGCGAGGTCGAGGCTGCGCTGGTACGGCGGTCGAGCGTCGCGCAGGCCGTCGTGGTGGCCCGGCCCGATCAGCACGGCTTCCAGGCACTGATCGCGTACGTGACGTCCGGTGCGGAACCCGCCGACGCCGCCGGTCTGCGCGACGAACTGCGCGCCGAGCTGCCCGACTACCTGGTGCCGGCCGCGATCGTCGTGCTCGACGAGTTCCCGCTGAACGCCAACGGCAAGCTGGACCGCGACGCGCTGCCCGAGCCGCGGTTCGTCACCACTGCCGTGGACAACCGGTCGTCGCGTACGCCGCACGAGGAGATCCTGCGGTCGGTTTTCGCCGACGTCCTGGGGGTCGAGCAGCTCGGCTCCGACGACAACTTCTTCGACCTGGGCGGCCACTCGCTGCTGGTGACCCGGCTGATCTCGCGGGTACGCGGCACGCTCGGCGTGGACGTGTCGATGCGGACGTTCTTCAACGCCCCGACCCCACGGCAGCTCGCCGGTCAGCTCGTCGAGGGCGGCCCGGTCCCGGCCCGGTTGCAACCGATGTCGCGGCCCGAGCCGCTGCCGCTCTCGTTCGCCCAGCAGCGCCTGTGGTTCCTGTTCAAACTGGAGGGGCCGTCGGCGACGTACAACTCGCCGCTGGCGATCCGGCTCTCCGGCGACCTGGACGCGGACGCGCTGCGGCTGGCGCTGGCCGATGTCGTGGCCCGGCACGAGGCGCTGCGAACCGTCTTCGCCGAGCGGGCCGGGCACCCGTACCAGCGGATCCTGGACACTGCCGAGGTCGAGCTGCCCGTTCGTGCGGTGTCCGAGGCCGAGCTGCCGGAGGCGTTGCGCGAGGCGGCCCGCTACGAGTTCGACCTGGCGCGGGAGATCCCGCTGCGGGCGTGGCTGTTCGCGGCCGGACCCGGCGAGTGGGTGTTGATGCTGGTGCTGCACCACATCGTCGCCGACGGCTGGTCCCTGCAGGTGCTCGTGTCCGACCTGACCGCCTCGTACACCAGCCGCCGGGCCGGCAGCGCGCCGACCTGGCAGCCGCTGCCGGTGCAGTACGCCGACTACACGCTCTGGCAGCGCGAGCACCTGGGCGCCGACGACGACCCGGACAGCGTGTTCAGCCGGCAGGTCGCCTACTGGCTGGCCGAGCTGGCGGAGCTGCCGGACCAGGTGACGCTGCCGACCGACCGGCCGCGCCCGGCGGTCGCCAGTTACCGCGGCGAGACGGTCACCTTCGAGCTCGACGCCGAGCAGCACGCCGAGCTCGTCCGGCTGGCCCGGGAGACCGGCACCACCCTGTTCATGATCCTGCAGGCGGGTCTGGCCGGTCTGCTGACCCGGCTCGGCGCCGGCACCGACATCGCTGTCGGTTCGCCGATCGCCGGGCGCACCGACGACCGCCTCGAAGACCTGATCGGTCTGTTCGTGAACATGCTGGTGCTGCGCACCGACACCAGCGGCGACCCCACCCTGGGCGAGCTGCTCACCCGGGTACGGGAAACCTCCCTGGCCGCGTACGCCCACCAGCACATGCCCTTCGAGTACCTGGTGGAACGGCTCAACCCGCACCGGTCGGCGGCCCACCACCCACTGGTGCAGATCCTCTTCGGACTGCAGAACACCGCCGAGCAGACCGTCGACCTGCCGGGTGTCACCGCCTCCGGCGCGTCGGTCGACACCGGCGTCTCCCGGGTCGACCTGTCGATCAACATGATCGAGGCGTCGGCGCTGGACGGCAGTCCGGCCGGCCTCACCGGTCTCGTCGAGTTTTCGACGGATTTGTATGACCGGGTGACGGTGGAGGGGTTTGCGGCGCGGTGGGTGCGGGTGTTGCGGGCGATGGTGGTGTCGCCG
>NZ_JBEZZW010000087.1:0-3431 GCF_040639415.1 Micromonospora sp. NPDC023888
CGGCGACACCACCATCGCCCGCAACACCCGCACCCACCGCGCCGCAAACCCCTCCACCGTCACCCGGTCATACAAATCCGTCGAAAACTCGACGACGCCGGTGACGCCGGCGGGACGCCCGTCGGCCGTGGTGGCCTCGGTCAGGCTCAGCGACAGGTCGAACCGGGACGTGCCGGTGCCGCGTCCCTCCTGCCACACCCGCACGCCGGAGAGGTCGAAGTCGGCCTCGGCGTTGTTCTGGAGCACCATGGCGATCTGGAACAGCGACTGGTGCGACGCCGACCGGAGTGGATTGATCTTCTCGACCAGGTATTCGAACGGGATGTCCTGATGCGAGTAGGCGGCCAGGCTGCTGGCACGTACCCGCTGGAGAAGCTCGACGAAGGTCGGATCGCCGGACGTGTCGGTGCGCAGCACCACCATGTTGACGAAGAAGCCGACCAGGTCGTCGAGGCGTTCGTCGGTGCGGCCGGCCACCCCGGCGCCGACCACCACGTCGGTGCCGGCGCCCGAACGCGTCAGCAGCGCCGCCAGCGCGGTCTGCAAAACCATGAACAGCGTCGAACCGGTCTGCCGGGCCAGCGCCAGCAGCTCCGCGTGCAGCGCCGGGTCGACCTCGAAGGTGCTCACATCGCCCCGGTAACTGGACACCCTCGGCCGCGGCCGGTCGGTGGGCAGGGTCACCTGCTCCGGCAGGTCGGCGAGCCGCTCCCGCCAGAACGCGAGCTGGCGGCCGAACGCGCTGTCCGGGTCCGCGTCGTCGCCGAGTAGGTCCCGGTGCCAGAGGGTGTAGTCGGCGTACTGCACCGGCAGCGGCGCCCAGTCCGGGGCCCGGCCGGCCGTGCGCGCCGCGTACGCCGTCGCCAGGTCCCGTGCCAGCGGCCGCAGCGACCACCCGTCGGCCACGATGTGGTGCAGGACCAGCATCAGGACCCACTCGTCGGGACCGGCCGCGAACAGCCACGCCCGCAGCGGGATCTCGCCGGCCAGGTCGAACCGGTGGCGGGCGGCGGCCTCGAGAGCCGCGTCCGAGGCGACGTCGTGCACCGACAGCTCGACCTCGACCGGGTCCAGGATCCGCTGGTACGCCTGGCCGTCGCGCTCGGCGAAGACCGTGCGCAACGCCTCGTGCCGTTCGACCACGTCGGTCAGCGCCAGCCGCAGGGCCGGCACGTCGAGCGGGCCCGACAGTCGCAGCGTGAGCGGCATGTTGTAGGTGGGTGACGGCCCTTCGAGCTTGTGCAGGAACCACAGGCGCTGCTGGGCGAACGACAGCGGCAGAAGCTCGGGCCGGGTCAGTGGTTCGAGAGCCGCGCGGGCCGGGGCGTTCGCGGCGAGTATCGACCGGGCCAGCGCGGCCGGCGTGGACGCCTCGAACAGGGTGAGCAGACGCACCTCGAAGCCGAGCTCGGAACGGACCCGGCTGATCAGCCGGGTACCCAGCAGCGAATGGCCGCCCAGGTCGAAGAAGTCGTCCTCGGCGCCGACCTGCTCCAGGCCCAGGATCTCGGCGAAGAGTCCACACAGGATCTCTTCCTCGGGGGTACGCGGGTCGCGTCCCCGCGAGGTCTCGAACTCCGGGTCCGGCAGCGCGTCCCGGTCGAGCTTGCCGTTCGGCGTCAGTGGGATCTCCGGCAGCACCACGATCGCCACCGGCACCAGGTGGTCGGGCAGGACGCGGCGCAGATCCTCGCGGACGGCTGCGGGGTCGACGCCGGGACGCTCCGGAACGAGGTAGCCGACAAGCGCGGGGTCACCGCGCCGGTCATCGCGGACCACCACGACCGCGCGAGCCACCTCCGGATGTGCCGCGAGCGCGGCCTCCACCTCGCCCGGCTCGACGCGGATGCCCCGGATCTGGACCTGGTGGTCGGAACGGCCGAGGTATTCGAGCTGCCCGTCGGTGTTCCACCGAACCACGTCACCGGTCCGGTACATCCGCGACCCGGCCGGACCGTACGGGTCGGCCACGAACCGCGCCGAGGTGAGGCCGCTCCGACGCAGGTAGCCCCGGGTCAGGCCCACACCACCGATGTACAGCTCACCCCGCGAGCCGGGCGGTGTGAGACGCAGACCCTCGTCCAGCACGTACACCCGCCACCCGGGCAGCGGGGCGCCGATCGGATGGTCGCCTCCGGACAACGGCCGACTCACCGTCGTCGCCACCGTCGTCTCCGTCGGGCCGTACAGGTTCGTCATCCGCCGGCCGACCGACCAGCGACGTGCCAGGTCCGGTGAACACGCCTCGCCACCGACCACCAGGCCCTGGAACGTCGGCAGCTCCTCGGCGGCACCGTTGGGCAGGGTCGCCAGCACCGACGGCGGCACGAACGCGTGCGTCACCTCCGCATCCGCGATCAGCGCGGCCAGCTCCTCGCCGGCCAGTCGCGACTCGCGGGCGACGACCAGGGCCGCGCCTGCGCCGACGGCCATCATCAGTTCGAGGACGGAGGCGTCGAAGCTCGGTGACGCCAGCAGCATCACCCGGCTGTCGCCGTCGACGGCGTTGCGCTCGACCGTGCCGGCGGCGAGCGCGGCCAGGCCCCGGTGGGTCACCACGACACCCTTGGGCTGGCCGGTCGAACCCGAGGTGTAGATCACGTACGCCGTGGCATCCACCGGCACCGGACGCATCGGGTCGTGCTCGGGCTGCCCGTCGAAGACATCCGACTCGCCGATCACCAGCACCGGATCGGCGTCGCGCAGCAGGTACTCCACCCGGGCCGGCGGATAGCCCGGGTCCACCGGCAGGTACGCGGCCCCGGCCTTGGCGACACCCAGCAGGGTTGCGATCTGCGCCGCACTGCGGGGCAGCAGCACGGCCACGACATCCTCGACGCCCACGCCGCGCTCGATCAAGGACCAGGCAACCCGGTTCGCGTACGCGTTCAGCTGCGCGTACGTCCAGCTCAGCTCGCCCTCGACGACCGCGACCGCCGCCGGCGTGGCCGCCACCCGTTGCTGGAACAGCTCGGTCAGGGTCGCCGGTCGCACCCGCGGCTCGGTGTACGCCCAGCCGGCCAGCCGCTCCCGCTCGCCGTCGAGCAGCAGGTCCACCGACCCGATGCGCTGCTCCGGATCACCCGCGACGGCGGCCAGGAACCGCAGCCAGCGGCCGACGAAGGCTTCGATCGTGGCGGCGTCGTACAGGTCGGTGGCGTACTCGACGGCCCCGAGCACACCGCCGGCATTCGGCTGCTCGGCGAGGCTGATGAACAGGTCCACCCGGGACAGCCCGGTGCTGGCACCCTCCAACCGGGTCCGCAGGCCGGGGAGGTTGAAGCTGGTGTCGGGGTTGTTCTGGAACGCCATCAACACCTGGAACAACGGACTGTACGCCGTACTCCGATGCGGATTGAGCTTCTCCACCAACGACTCGAACGGCACATCCTGATGCGCGTACGCCTCCAACGACATATCCCGAACCCGCT
>NZ_JBEZZW010000088.1:0-3298 GCF_040639415.1 Micromonospora sp. NPDC023888
GCGGCGGGCCGCCCCCGCGGGGGGCGGGGTGCCGGCCAGCGGTCGGTGCCAGGCGGTGGTGCTGTCGCTGTGCTGTCCTGCGGTAAGTCAGCTGTTCCAGTGCTGGCCGACCAGGTCGGTGGCCTGCTGCTCCCACTGGGCGTAGGCGTCCGGGTAGGCGGAGACCTGGACGGTCTGTGCGGCCTGGGTCAGCGGCATGTCCTGCCAGCCGTCAACCTGCTTGAGGCCCTTGAGGAACGCGGTGGTGGAGTAGGCCGGGTCGGTGATCTGCTCCGGCGTACCCCAACCCGAGCTGGGGCGCTGCTGGAACAGGCCCAGCGAGTCGTGGTCGTTCATGTCGCCGAGGTGGCCCAGGTTCTCCAGCTTCGACTCCTGCAGGCTCGTCGCGATCGAGATCACCGCGGCACGCTCGGGCAGGCCGGCCTTCTTCGTGGCGCCGATGATCGCCTTGGCGTTGGCGATCTGCTCGTCGTTGAGGGTGATGTGGGACTGGTCGCCCTGCGGCTTCGGCGCACTGGTTTGCACCGCGACGGCGGCGGGCTTGCCCTCGACCGGGGTGGCGGCGTGGGCGGCGATCGGACCGGCGAACACACCACCGGCGAACGCGAGACCAGCAACCGACAGCACACTCTTGCGCATGATCGTGTTCATGGGGGTAGCTCCTTCGGGGGTAGGAAACACCCGGGCCGCCAAGGGGGGTCGGCGACACAAGGTGTGAGCACCTCGTCCGGCGCTGCACAAACAAGCGGGAAAGTCTTGGGGGTGGGCGACCTACAAGCCGAGGGCTTGTGGTGCCGGGTCCAGGTGAAACGACCGGGGGGCCGGGGTCATTCCGGGGGCGGCCCATCCACCCGCACCCTCGCAGAGACGGTGACCGGGCGGTCGTTCGTGGGGACTGCAACGACCGGACCGGGGCCCGCATTCCCACCCCGATGGTCGAGGCGGCGGGCCGGTGGTGCTGCGATCGTCAGGGTATGTAACGACCCCGCCCCGGCCACCATTCCGGCCCACGGGTGCGGCCGGTCACGGGTCAAACGCCCCAAACCCGACAGGCGCCCCAGACAACCGCGCGGCAGCAACCTCAGGCCGCCCGCCTTTCACCCGGTCAGGCGAGAACGCACCTTCGCGGCGCAGGCGTCCAGCACGGTCTGCGCGTCCAGGCCCAGGCTCTCGATGGTCACAAGCGCCGTGAAGGCGACGTCAGCCAACTCCGCCGCGACGTCCTCGCGGGTGCGGGTGACACCTTTGCGAGGATTCTGCCCGAGCAGACCGATCCAGGCGGCCAGCGCCTCCCCGCCTCCTCGGTCAGCTTGAGGATCCCCTGCTCGGGGCAGGGTTTGCGGAGGTCAGCCCAGCAGGGCGTGGCCCAGGGTGTAGCCGGCGGCGGCCGCGGCGAGCCCGGCGACGACGCTGCCCACGACGTTTGCCAGCGCGAGGAGCCGGTGACCGCCCCGCGTCAGCCGCAGCGTCTCGTAGCTGAAGGTGGAGTAGGTGGTCAGCGCGCCGCAGAACCCGGTGCCGAGCAGCGCGGTGACCGCCGGGCCGGCCGGCCACCCGACGAGTACGCCGAGCAGCAGCGAGCCGACCACGTTGACGGTGAGCGTGCCCCAGGGGAACGCCGAGTCGTGCCGGGACTGCACGGCCCGGTCGGTGAGATACCGCAACGGCGCGCCGACGGCCGCCCCCAGGGCGATGAGCAGGGCGGTCACCGACTCGCCCGCCGCAGCAGCCCGGCGGTTGCGGCGTCGCCCAGCCCGACCGCGACGAGTGCCCCGAGCAGCGCCGCCGCCAGGTACGCCAGCGCGGTGCCCGGTGCGTCCGCGACCAGCGCCTGCTGGATGTCGACCGCGTAGGTGGAGAACGTGGTGAACCCGCCGAGCACGCCGACGCCGAGGAACGGGCGGGCCAGCGGGTGCCCGCCGTCGAGGTGGGTGAGCACCGCCATCAGCACACCGATCAGCAGGCAACCGGACAGGTTGATGCCGAACGTCGCCCACGGGAAGCCGGTCGGCGGGTGCGGGGCGGCGTGTTGCAGACCGGCCCGGGCCAGCGCGCCGAGCACCCCGCCGGCCGCGATCGTGGCGAGAATCGCCGCGGGGCGCGCGGTCAGCTCGCGGCGGTCGGCGGGAACGCGCAGGTCGACGTCGGGGTCGGTACGCGGCTCGAACGGCTCTGGCACGGCTCCTCAGCGTAGTGCCGGCGACTGCGGCCTCAGCGTGCCGCCGGCGACTGCGACCTCAGCGTGCCGCCGGCGACTGCGACCTCAGTGCATCGCCGGCGACTGCGGCCTCAGCGTGCCGACGGCGACGGCGACGGCGACGCCCCACCGGTGGCGGCCTCAGCGCACGGCGGCGACGGCGGCGTCCGGGCCGCCGCGCCACACCGTGCCGACTTCGGTGAACCCGGCGGCGGTGAGGGCGGCGAGGTGCCAGGAGGCCGGCGGGTTCCACTCCGGGCTGTGCCCGGTCGGGTAGATGGCGTGCCGTTGGGCGACGAGTGGGGCGAGCGCCGGGTCGGCGGCGGCCCGCTCCCACCAGTCCGACCAGGACAGCACCGAGCCGGCCGCGTACCGGGCGTTGCGCCGGTCCCGGGCCTGGTCCATCAGTCGCTTGGTCAGCTCCGGCAGGGTGTCGTCGGGCATGTGGTCGGCGTTGACGAAGACCCCGCCCGGTCGCAGCACGTCACGCAGCTCGGCGTAGAGCTGCCCGAGCCGCTCGGCCGGCAGCCAGTGCAGGGCGGTGGCGGTGAGGACGGCGTCGTACTCGCCGTGGGGGATCGCGGAGCGCCAGCCGGGGGTGCCGAGGTCGACCGGGACGATGGTGGCCCGCTCGGCAAGCGTGGCCTCGGCGATGGCCAGCAGCGCCGGGTCGAGGTCCACCAGGGTCACCTCCGCGTCGGGGAAGCGCGCCAGCGTCCGCAGCGAGATCGTGCCGGTGCCGCCGGCCAGGTCGAGCACGCGCGGCGGCCGACCGTCGAGCACCGCATCGACGGTGTCGAGCATGGTGGCGAACCGGTGTTCCCGGTCCGGTAGGTAGGCCTCCTGCTGACGATCCCAGCTTTCCTGCCAGGCCCACGGATCCGTGATGTAAGGACTCATGGCGGAAAGGCTAATTACGGTACGGGCGCGCTGTCCAGACCTTGTTGCACATAATTTGCAATTGCGGGAAGCTGGCAGGGCGATGATCAGAGTGACGCCGGGCCGGGCGGCCACGCGGTGATGGCCGCGCCGCAGCGCGGGACGGGGTTCGGACGCTCGAATCCACCTCGTCGAGACTTTCCCGTAGGACTGCAAAAAACC
>NZ_JBEZZW010000089.1:0-3069 GCF_040639415.1 Micromonospora sp. NPDC023888
GCTGCGGGTGGCCTGGCCGGGGTGGCCGCGCACGAGGCGGACTACTGCAACCCGGCCACCGACATCCTGGAGGGCCGTGATCACGGCCCGCCCCACGCCGTACCGCAATGATCAACTCTCGGGCGGTGGGAGCAGCGCGTCGACCAGGTCGCGCAGCGGGCCGACCAGGTCCTGTTCGGTGGCGGAACTCAGCGGTTCCAGCCGGATCGACGACCGCAGCACCGCGAGCCCGATGCCGGCGGCGAGAGCCATCTGGGCGCGGAGCAGGATCTGGTCGCTGCCCGGTTCGCCGGGACGCCACCCGCGAGCCGCCGCGAGTTGTTCGCTGGAACGGACCAGGACACCGCGCCGGATCTCGTCCGCCCCCGCGTCCCCGGACGACCGCAGCAGCAGTGAGAGCTGGCTCGACAGGCCCGCCGCGGCGGGGTCGGCGATGTGCCGGGCGATGGTTTCGGGCACCCGGTCGGCAGGCGTCTGGCCGGTCGTCCGGCGCAGCTCGTCGCCCGCGGCCCGCAGGCACGCCTCGAACAGCCCTTCCTTCGACGTGAAGTAGCGGCTGATGAGCGCCACGTTGACGCCCGCGTCGTCGGCGATGTCCCGGACGGTCGTGGCCGCGTAGCCATCCCGCGCGAAGCGCTGGCGAGCGGCGTCGAGCAGGAGCTGCCGGGTTTCGGCCGCATCCCGACGGCGACGCTGGGCCGGCTCGCCGGCGGTGTCGCTGCTCGGGGGGACAGGCGGTTCTGCTGTCACGACGCGTCAGTCCCTTCGCTCCGGCTCGGCCCGCAAGTAAACATATGTTGACTTATGGGCGGGCGCAAGGCCCGGCCTGGGCTCCGGGGTGACGTAAACGACTGTTGACATAGGCATTCGGCCGCGCATACTGGCTAAGTCAGCAAACGTTTACATCCAGTTCGAGGATTTCATGACCCACACCATCGAGGAGCCGACCCACCTCGGCTCCGCGCCCAGCGCGGCCCCACGCGCCAAGAGCACTCTCCTGGTGCTGTACCTGTCGCTGGGCGGCCTGGCGTTCGCGGTGCTCCAGTCGCTGGTGGCGCCCGCGCTGTCGACAATCGGAAGGGACCTGGGCGTCTCGACCGGAGACATCAGCTGGGTGCTCACGGCGTACCTGCTGGCTGCCTCGGTGCTGACGCCCATTCTCGGACGCCTCGGTGACATGGTCGGCAAGCGTCGGGTCCTCATCGGCGTCCTCGCGGCCCTCGCCGCGGGCACCCTGCTCGCCGCACTGGCGCCCAACCTGACCGTGCTGATCGTCGCGCGGGCGCTGCAGGGAGCCGCCGGTGCGATCCTGCCGCTGTCGATCGGCATCGTCCGTGACCAGTTGCCTCGGGAGAAGGTCGGCGTCACCGTCGGCCTGCTGTCGGCGATCTTCGGGGTCGGCGCCGGTGTCGGCATCGTGGCCGCGGGCCCGATCGTGGAGCACCTGTCGTGGCACTGGCTGTTCTGGCTGCCGCTGGTCCTCGTCGTCGTCGCGTTGCTCGGCGCCATCTTCGGGATGCCCGAGTCGCGGGTCCGCACCCCCGGACGGCTCGACATGCTCGGCGCGGCCATCCTGTCGGTCTCGCTGGTCTCGCTGCTGCTGGCCGTGAGCAAGGGGCAGGGCTGGGGCTGGACCGAGCCGAAGACCATCGGCCTCTTCGTGCTCGGTGTGGTCGCGATGATCGTGTTCGTCCGGGTCGAGCTTCGGGTACGCGAGCCGCTCATCGACATGCGCCTGATGCGGATTCGTGGTGTGTGGGCCACCGACCTCGTCGCCCTGATCCTCGGCTTCGCGATGTTCGGGACGTTCGTGCTCGTACCGACCCTGCTCCAACTCCCCGCGGCCACCGGGTACGGGTTCGGCAAGACGGTGTCCCAGGCGGGCCTGTTCCTGCTGCCCACCGTCCTGATGATGGTGGTCTTCGGTCCCCTCGCGGGTCTGCTGGACCGGCGCTTCGGCCCCAAGGTTCCGATGTTCCTCGGCACGGTCGCGGTCGTGGTCGCATTCGTGCTGCCGGCAGTCGCGCACGGCGCCACCTGGCAGGTCCTGCTCTCCGGGGTGCTCACCGGCGCCGGTATCGGCCTGGCGTTCGCGGCGATGTCCAACGCCATCATCGAGAGCGTCCCGGCCGGACAGACCGGCGAGGCGAGCGGCGTCAACGCCATCGCGCGGACCATCGGCAGCAGCATCGGCGCGGCGGTCGTGGCGGCCGTCATCACGTCGAACAGCACCGCTGCGGGTCTGCCCACCGACACGGCGTTCACCGCCGGCTTCTGGGTGTGCGCGGGCGTCGCGGTCCTGGCCGTCTTCGCGGCACTCGCCCTGCCCGCGGCGCGTCGCCGCCACGAACAGGCCGTCGCCGCCGGCGTCGACGACCTTCCGCCCGAGCCGGTCGAGCTGCACCTGCCCCACCGGCACCACTGAGCACGCGGGTGACCCGCGCGGGCCGTGTCCACTCCTGGTGGGCACGGCCCGCGCCCGTTCGGCGTGACCTCAGGCTGTTCGCTGCGCACCCAGTCGAAACTGCCAGCGCGTGCCCTGACTGGTGAGCCGGACGATCGCCAACGGCTCCACGTCCAGCTGCCGGTACGTCGCCATCGGCAGACCGAGGGCGTGCACGACCGCGACCCGGATCACCAGCGGGTGCGTGACCGCGATGATGCGTCTGCCCGCGCCGCGCTGCTCGTCCAGCCAGCTCCCGACCCGATCCCGCACGGCCGCGACGGATTCACCACCGTGCGGCGCGGAGTCCGCCGTGGTCAGCCATTCCTGCAGCGCCTGCGGGTGCGTGCCAGCGATCTCCGCAAGCGACCGTCCGGCCCAGTCGCCGTAGTCACAGTCCGCCAACGCCGTCTCGATCGTCGGCAGCAGGCCGAAGGTCTCGGCGGTCTGCCGGGCCGCGGCCGCCGGGCTGGACAGGCAGGTGTCGTGCACGCCCAGGTGCCCACGCCAGCCCGGATCCGCGTCGGCCTGGGCGCGGACGGCACGCAGGCCGCCCTCGTCCAGGCCGTCGTGGGGGGCGCCGGACGGGGGGCCGCCGCCGGGGGGGGGGGTTGCAAAGGGGCGCC
>NZ_JBEZZW010000090.1:0-2400 GCF_040639415.1 Micromonospora sp. NPDC023888
AACTCAACGGACGACCACGACAAACCCTCGACTGGCAGAATCCAGCCGAGGTACTCCACAAACACCTCGTCGCAACAGCCGCTTGAAACCGCCGCCTGCCGACACCCCGACTTCCCGGAAACCGAGTGGATCTAGCGCCTGTCACGGGCTGTCGGTGGTGCGGACTAGGCTTGTTGGCGTGGCTGACCCCTCGACCTACCGTCCCGCACCCGGCACCATCCCGGAGTCACCGGGGGTCTACCGCTTCCGTGACGGGACCGGCCGGGTGATCTACGTCGGCAAGGCGAAGAACCTGCGCAGCCGGCTCAACTCCTACTTCGGCGATGTCTGGAATCTGCACGAGCGCACGCGGCAGATGGTCACCACCGCCGAGTCGGTGGACTGGATCATCGTCGGCACCGAGGTCGAGGCGCTCCAGCACGAGTTCACCTGGATCAAGCAGTACGACCCCCGGTTCAACGTCCGCTACCGCGACGACAAGTCGTACCCCTACCTGGCCGTCACCCTCAACGAGGAATACCCCCGGTTGCAGGTGATGCGTGGCGCCAAGCGCAAAGGGGTGCGCTACTTCGGTCCGTATTCGCACGCCTGGGCCATCCGGGAGACCCTCGACCTGCTGCTACGGGTGTTCCCCGCCCGGACGTGCTCGGCCGGCGTGTTCAAGCGCGCCGGCCAGGTCGGCCGTCCCTGCCTCCTCGGCTACATCGGCAAGTGCTCGGCGCCGTGTGTCGGCACCGTCTCCGCCGACGAACACCGGGCGATCGTCGACGGGTTCTGCGACTTCATGGCCGGACGCACCGACACCATGGTCCGCAAGATCGAACGCGAGATGACCGAGGCGAGCGAGCAGCTGGAGTTCGAGCGTGCCGCCCGGCTGCGGGACGACGTGGCCGCGCTCCGCCGGGCCATGGAGAAGCAGACGGTGGTGCTGGGCGACGGCACCGACGCCGACGTGGTCGCGTTCGCCGACGATCCGCTCGAGGCGGCCGTGCAGGTCTTCCACGTTCGCGACGGCCGGGTCCGCGGTCAGCGAGGGTGGGTGGTGGAGAAGACCGAGGACCTGACCACCGGCGACCTGGTGCACCACTTCTGCACCCAGGTGTACGGGGGCGAGGAGGGTGAGGCCGACGTGCCCCGGGAGTTGCTGGTGCCCGAGTTGCCCGCCGACGCCGACGCGCTGGCGGAGTGGCTCTCCGACCACCGGGGCAGCCGGGTGTCGTTGCGGGTGCCGCAGCGCGGCGACAAACGCACCCTCATGGAGACGGTGGAGCGCAACGCGAAGGACGCGCTGGCCCGGCACAAACTGAAGCGTTCCGGTGACCTGACCACCCGGGGCAAGGCGTTGGACGAGATCAGCGAGGCGCTGGGCATGCGCACCTCGCCGCTGCGCATCGAGTGTTTCGACATCTCCCAGATCCAGGGCACCGACGTGGTCGCCAGCATGGTGGTCTTCGAGGACGGGCTGCCCCGCAAGAGCGAGTACCGGCGGTTCATCGTCCGGGGCGCCACCGACGACCTGTCCGCCATGTCCGAGGTGCTCCGCCGCCGCTTCGCCCGATATCTGGACGCGAGGGCCGAGACGGGTGAGGTGGGGGTGGAGTCGGCCGACGACCCGGCCGCCCCGGAGGACGCGGTGGAGCCTCAGGTCGGTGTCCTGATCGATCCGACCACCGGCCGGCCGCGGAAATTCGCGTACCCGCCGCAGTTGGTGGTCGTCGACGGCGGCGCCCCACAGGTCGCGGCCGCCGCGCAGGCCCTCGCCGACCTGGGCATCGATGACGTGGCGCTGTGTGGGTTGGCCAAGCGGTTGGAGGAGGTCTGGCTCCCCGACGACGAGCTTCCGGTCATCCTGCCGCGCACCTCGGAGGGGCTCTACCTGCTGCAACGGGTCCGTGACGAAGCCCACCGGTTCGCCATCACCTTCCATCGGCAGCGCCGATCCAAGCGGATGACCGAGTCGGCGCTGGACCACGTGCCCGGCCTCGGGGAGGTGCGGCGCAAGGCGCTGCTGCGCCACTTCGGGTCCCTCAAGCGGCTCTCCGCCGCGACAGTCGAGGAGATCATCGAGGTGCCCGGGGTGGGTCGACGTACCGCCGAGGCGATCCTGGCCGCTCTCGACAAGGACCCGAAGACCGACGAGGACGTGAAGATCGACGAAAGCGCTGGAACGAAGCCCAGCACCTGAGCACTGCCGTCGCTTTCTCGGCTGACGGTGGACAACCAGCTCACGCATGTGTCCGCGCTCGCCTCGCGCTGCGCATGATCGTGCTCGCTTGTTGTAGTGGCCTCGGGGCGTGGGGAGGGGCCTGGATCGAGCACGATCATGCGGGCCACGAGGTGCCGTACCGCGCGTTGTCTCCTGACCGGGTCAGTCCGCACGATGCCCTGCCCCTGCCCCTG
>NZ_JBEZZW010000091.1:0-2165 GCF_040639415.1 Micromonospora sp. NPDC023888
GTCGCCGTCACCCTCGACCCCACAACACTCCGACACCAAGCCACCACCGGAACCCTCCCCGCCCTCCTCCGCAACCTCGTCCGCACACCACGGCGCGCGGCGGCGGCCAGCGGCGACCTGCCGGCGCGGCTGGCCGGTCAGAGCCCGGCAGAGAAGCGGGCGGTCCTGGACGGAGTCGTGCGCGGCCAGATCGCCCAGGTGCTCGGGCATGCCTCGGTGGACGGTGTGGACCCGACGCGGGCGTTCAAGGAACTGGGGTTCGACTCGCTGACCGCCGTCGAGTTGCGCAACCGGTTGGCGACCGCGACCGGCCTGCGGCTGCCGGCGACGCTGATCTTCGACCACCCCACCCCCGCGGCCCTCGTCGCCTACCTTGAGGACCAACTCGCCCCTGGCCGGGCCGACAGCAAGCCGGTCGCGACCGCCCGGGTCGCCAGTGACGAGCCGATCGCCATCATCGGCATGGCCTGCCGTTATCCGGGGGGTGTCGACACTCCCGAGAAGCTGTGGGAGCTGGTGGCTGGTGGGGTCGACGCGATCTCGGAGTTCCCGGACAACCGGGACTGGGACCTGGACGGCCTCTACCACCCCGACCCGGATCACACCGGCACGAGCTACACCCGCCACGGCGGCTTCCTGCACGACGCCGACCTGTTCGACCCGGAGTTCTTCGGGATCAGCCCACGCGAAGCGGTGACCATCGACCCGCAACAGCGGCTGCTGCTGGAGACCACCTGGGAGGCGGTCGAGCGCGCCGGGCTGGACATGACCGGCCTGCGCGGCTCCCCGGTCGGTGTCTTCGCCGGACTGATGTACCACGACTACGGCGGCCGGTTGCAGCACCTGCCGGAGAGCTACGACGGGCATATCGGTAACGGCAGCGCCGGCAGCGTCGCCACCGGCCGGGTCGCCTACACGTTTGGTTTCGAGGGGCCGGCGATCACGGTGGACACGGCGTGTTCGTCCTCACTGGTCGCGATCCACCTCGCCGGGCAGGCGTTGCGTCAGGGTGAGTGCACCCTCGCCCTCGCCGGTGGTGTGGCGATCATGTCGAGTCCCGGGCTGTTCATCGAGTTCAGTCGGCAACGGGCCATCTCCGCCGACGGGCGGTGCCGGGCTTTCTCCGCCGACGCCGACGGCACCGGGTGGGGCGAAGGCGTCGGCCTGCTCGTCCTGGAGAAACTCTCCGACGCCCAACGCAACGGCCACCCCATCCACGCCATCATCCGCGGCACCGCCATCAACCAGGACGGCGCCAGCAACGGCCTCACCGCCCCCAACGGGCCATCCCAGGAACGCGTCATCCACCAGGCACTCGCCAACGCCGGCCTGGACATCGGTGACGTCGACGCGATCGAGGCCCACGGCACCGGCACCACCCTGGGTGACCCGATCGAGGCCGGCGCGATCCTCAACACCTACGGCCAACGCGAACGACCCGTCTACCTCGGATCCATCAAGTCCAACATCGGGCACACCCAGGCCGCCGCCGGCGTCGCCGGCGTCATCAAGATGGTCGAAGCCCTCCGCCACGAGTCGCTCCCACAGACCCTGCACGCGGACGATCCCAGCCCGCACATCGACTGGACCAGCGGCAAGGTGGAGCTGCTCGCCTCGGCGCAGCCCTGGCCCGCCGGGGAACAGACTCGGCGCGCCGCCGTCTCCTCGTTCGGCATCAGCGGCACCAACGCCCACCTCATCCTCCAGGAACCACCCACCCCCACACCCGCGCCCGCGAACCCCGCGCCTGCCGACCTCGCGTCCGGCGACCTCGCGTCCGGCGACCTCGCGTCTGGCGAACCGGTTGACGAGCCGGTTCTCTGGTTGCTGTCCGCGCAGACCCCCGACGCCCTACGCGCCTACGCCGCGAACCTCACCGACTACCTCCACACCCACCCCCACACCCCGGCTGCCGACATCGCCCACACCCTTGAGCGACGGGTCCACCACACCCACCGGGCCGCGATCACCCACCCCGACGCGTTGCTCGCCCTGCGTCAGGACCAACCCCACCCCCACCTCGTCACCGGCACCGCCCACACCGGCAAAACCGTGTTCGTCTTCCCCGGTCAAGGAAGCCAATGGACACACATGGCCCGCGACCTCTACGCCACCGACCCGGTCTTCGCCGGCCACCTCGACGAGGCCCATGACGCCCTCAGACC
>NZ_JBEZZW010000092.1:0-2025 GCF_040639415.1 Micromonospora sp. NPDC023888
CGCAGGACCTCCACCACCGCCTCGGCCACATCCTTCTTCAGCGCGCCGTACGACGTGTAGGCCCCGGCCAGCTCCGCCGGCTCCCCGCCCCCGCACGCCGCGAGCACGGCCAGCAGGTTCGCCACGCCCGGCCTGCCCTCCCGGTCGTACGCCACTTCCCGCCCGCTGTCGGTCACCGCCCGCATGACCTTCCGGCGCACCACGTCCGGTTCGTCGAGGAGGTAGACGATCCCGGCACCGTTCTCGTGCGACTTCCCCATCTTTCCGGTCGGGTCCTGGAGGTCCATCACCCGAGCCCCCACCTTCGGGGGAGTGGCCCTCGGCACCGTGAAGGTGTGCCCGTACCGCTGGTTGAACCGCACCGCCAGGTCCCGCGTCAGCTCCACGTGCTGCGTCTGGTCGTCCCCCACCGGCACCTCGTCGGTCTCGTACGCCAGGATGTCCGCGGCCATCAGCGCCGGGTACGTCAGCAGCGACACCCGCACGCTCTGACCGGCCGCCCGCGCCGCCGCCGACTTCTCCTTGTACTGGATCATCCGCCGCAGCTCGCCGTCCGTGGCCGTGCACTCCAGCAGATAGGAGAGCCGCGCGTGCTCGTCCACATGGCTCTGTACGAAGAGGGTGCACCGCTCGGGATCGAGCCCGGCCGCCAGCAGCAGCGTCACCGCCTGCCGGCTGAGCCGCCGCACCCGCGCCGGATCGTGCTCCACGGTCAGCGCGTGCAGGTCCACCACGCTGAACAGCGCGTCGGCCCGGTACTGGTCCACCTCGGCCCACCGGCGCACGGCTCCGAGGTAGTTCCCCAGCGTCAGGTGTCCGGTCGGCTTGATCCCACTGAAGATCCGCGTCATCGCGTCCTCCTCCATCCTTCGGTGGAGGCCGCCGCCACCGCGGCCGGGCCTCCCTGGGGAGAAACGCGAACGGCCGCCGAAGCGGCGGCCGTTGAGTGCATGCGTGTCTGCGCGGCCGCCGTCAGGCGGCCCACCACAGGGTCGTGAACGCACGCGATGTCATGCCTGCAGACTACGGCAGGGGACCCGGGGTTGACACGGCTTTGCTCCATCCGTACTGTTCTCCGGGTTGTCCGACGTGAGCGCCGACCCCGGTCGGTCCCCGGACAGCCATTCCGCAAGAACCACTCCAAGCGAGCGACGATCCGTCGCCCCGCTTTCCGTGCGCTTTTGCGAAATGAGGAATCCGCGTTCGAACGGACGCAGCCCGATTAGCGTCGGGGCCACGGAATCCGCTAAAGTCTCACTCGTCGGAACGGCCCAACAGCCGGAAAGACAACCCCCTCTGACTGGGAATCAGGCCCGAAAGGATCTGATAGAGTCGGAACCGCCGGAAAGGGAAAGCGTGAAAGCGCAGAACAGCCCGGCAGCCCGCTCCAGCGGGTGGCAGAAACGGAAAACGGATCTGCTAGGCTGGAAACACGAAAGACCGAAGGGAAGCGCCCGGAGGAAAGCCCGAGAGGGTGAGTACGAAGGAAGCGTCCGTTCCTTGAGAACTCAACAGCGTGCCAAAAATCAACGCCAGATTAGTTGATACCCCGTCCATCTTCGGATGGTCGAGGTTCCTTTGAAGAAAACACAGCGAGGACGCTGAGAACCGAGGAGACTATTCCTCTCCTCCGGTTCCGCTCAACGCGAGTGTCAACCGGATAACCGGTAAACATTCACGGAGAGTTTGATCCTGGCTCAGGACGAACGCTGGCGGCGTGCTTAACACATGCAAGTCGAACGATGAACCCGCTTCGGTGGGGGATTAGTGGCGAACGGGTGAGTAACACGTGGGCAATCTGCCCTTCACTCTGGGACAAGCCCTGGAAACGGGGTCTAATACCGGATACGACCACTGAGGGCATCTTCAGTGGTGGAAAGCTCCGGCGGTGAAGGATGAGCCCGCGGCCTATCAGCTTGTTGGTGGGGTAATGGCCTACCAAGGCGACGACGGGTAGCCGGCCTGAGAGGGCGACCGGCCACACTGGGACTGAGACACGGCCCAGACTCCTACGGGAGGCAGCAG
>NZ_JBEZZW010000093.1:0-1762 GCF_040639415.1 Micromonospora sp. NPDC023888
AGGTACCCCGGGGATAACAGGCTGATCTTCCCCAAGAGTCCATATCGACGGGATGGTTTGGCACCTCGATGTCGGCTCGTCGCATCCTGGGGCTGGAGTCGGTCCCAAGGGTTGGGCTGTTCGCCCATTAAAGCGGTACGCGAGCTGGGTTTAGAACGTCGTGAGACAGTTCGGTCCCTATCCGCTGTGCGCGTAGGAATATTGAGAAGGGCTGTCCCTAGTACGAGAGGACCGGGACGGACGAACCTCTGGTGTGCCAGTTGTTCTGCCAAGGGCATGGCTGGTTGGCTACGTTCGGGAGGGATAACCGCTGAAAGCATCTAAGCGGGAAGCCTGCTTCGAGATGAGTATTCCCACCTCCTTGAGAGGGTAAGGCTCCCAGTAGACGACTGGGTTGATAGGCCGGATATGGAAGCCCAGTAATGGGTGGAGTTGACCGGTACTAATAGGCCGAGGGCTTGTCCTCAGTTGCTCGCGTCCACTGTGTTAGTTCTGAAGTAACGAACTCCCACACCCCCTTGTTGGGGTGGCTGGTTGTAGTTCGGATATCTTCATAGTGTTTCGGTGGTCATAGCGTTAGGGAAACGCCCGGTTACATTCCGAACCCGGAAGCTAAGCCTTTCAGCGCCGATGGTACTGCAGGGGGGACCCTGTGGGAGAGTAGGACGCCGCCGAACAATTTTTAGCCTCAGTCCCCGGATTTTGTGTCCGGGGGCTGAGGCATTTTTGCGTTCCGGACCAGGAATTCTGTTTGACGCACACCGCCGTCCGGCGGTCGGATGGCCCGCATGGACATGCACATCGACGACGACCTCGTGCGGCGCCTGATCGCCGGCCGGTTTCCGGAGTGGGCGGCATTACCGGTGAAGCGTTTTCCGTCCGGCGGGACCGTGAACGACGTGTACCGGCTCGGGGACGACATGGTCGTACGACTGCCACTGACCGAGGGTGGGGCGGCGGACCTGGTGAGGGAGCGGGAGTGGCTGCCGCGGCTCGCGGAACGGCTCCCGGTGGGCATACCCGAGGTGCTGGGAGCCGGTGGACCGGCGGAGGGGTTTCCCTGGGCCTGGGCGGTGTACCGGTGGCTGGACGGCGCCAACCCGCGGCCCGAGGCGCTCGATGAGCCGCTGCTGCTGGCCGAGGACCTGGCCCGGTTCGTGGCCGCCATGTGGAGCGTCGAGCTGCCAGGGGCGCCGGCGGCGTACCGGGGTGGCCCGCTGGGCACGCTCGACGCCGCGACCCGGGCGGCGATCGGCCGGCTGAGGGGCATTCCCGAGGAGGGTGTGGACTGCGACGCCGCTCTGGACGTGTGGGAGGAGGCGCTGCGGGCGCCGGGGCCGCACGGGGCACCGGTGTGGGTTCACGCCGATCTGATGCCGGGCAACCTCCTGGTGGACGGCGGCCGGCTCGGAGCGGTGATCGACTTCGGGTGCATGGGCGTGGGCGACCCGGCCTGCGACCTGTTCCCCGCGTGGAACCTGCTGCCGGCCGGGGCCAGGGAGGTCTTCCGGGCGGCGCTCGGCGTGGACGACGCCACCTGGCTCCGGGGCAGGGCCCGGGCGTTCTCGCAGGCGCTCATCTCCCTGCCGTACCACCGCGGGAGCAACCCGGCGATGGCGGACAACGCCCGCCACGTCATCCGGGCCGTCCTCGCGGCCTGACCGCGTGGGGAGAGCCGTCGGCCCGAGGGGAATTGCGTTGCCGGGCAGGGGCGCCGGCGTCAGGATCGGGGCATGGAACACGTGATACGCCCCGTCCGGGC
>NZ_JBEZZW010000094.1:0-1618 GCF_040639415.1 Micromonospora sp. NPDC023888
ACGAGACGACCGAAGCGCTGCTGAGCATCGGTGCCTTTGCGCGCCGGGTGGGGCTGGCGCCCAGTGCCCTGCGGTTCTACGACGACTGCGGGGTGCTGCGGCCCGCCCACGTCGACGAGGTGACCGGCTACCGCTTCTACGAGCCGGGGCAGGAAGCACGGGCCGGTCTGGTGAGGCGCCTGCGGGAGGCCGGCCTGCCGCTGGTCGACGCCCTGGTGGTGCTCGACGGCGACGAGGAGGAGGCCCGGGCGGTGCTGGAGGAGCATGTGCGCAGGAGCTGCGACGTGGCGGTGGCCGCCCGGGAGGCGGCCGAGGGCATCCTGGGGGGCTTGCGCCCGGCGTCCCCGGAGGCGGGATGCGGGCCCGGGGCGCGGGCCCGGGTCGGTGGGGCCGAGTTCGCCGGCGCGGTACGTCAGGTGGCCCCGGCCGTCGCGGCTGGTACGGAGGCACGGGCGGAGTTCCCCGTACTCGCCCGTGTGCTGCTGGAACTCGACGGTCCGGAGGTGCGGTTGGTGGCGACGGACCGCTTCCGGCTGGCGGTGCGGACGCTGCGCGCCGAGGCCGCCGAGGGTGGGCCGCGGCAGGTGCTCGTGGACGTCGGGGCGATGAGGGGGCTCGCCGCCCGGGCGCTGAGGGAGGCGGAGGTCACCATCGAGGACGACCAGCACGGCGTCCGTGTCCGTGCCGGTCACGAGCGGCTCGCGGTGCCGGTCGAGGGCGGGACCTTCCCGGACTACCGGACGGTCCTGGACGGTCTCCCTCCGGCGGCTCACCGGATCATCACCGGACGGGACGGCCTGCGCGCGGCGGTGACGGGCCGCTGCGGAGGGCCTGCCGTCGCCCTGCGTACCGGAGGAGAGCGGTTGGTGGTCTCTGGAGCCGGCGCCGTGGACAGCACGCTGCCTGCCATCTGTACGGGGCCGCCGCTGGACCTCGCTTTCGACCCGGCCGTGCTCCTGGGAGCGCTGGACGCGGCGGTCGGGCCGGACGTCCTGCTGGAGTGTTCCGCGCCGACGGAGCCGGTCGTGGTCCGGTCCGCGGACCAGGGCAGCTTCACGAGCCTGGTCATGCCGGTCCGCCGGGCCTGAGGGCCGGGACACGGGCGCCCGCAGCGGATCAATGCGGTCGACGATGACGCTCCCCGGCGGATACACCTGGGGCATGACGTCATCCTTCGAAGCACTCCTTCCCACCACCGAGCGCGCCCTGCTGCACCGGGTGGCCACCGCGCAGACGGAAGGCCGGACGCCCTCACTCGTCGGCGCGGTGGCCAGAGACGGCCGATTGCTCTGGGAGGGCGGGCGCAGTTGTGTCGACGGGCATGTACCGGACGCCGACACGCAGTACCGGATCGGTTCCATCACCAAGCCGTTCACGGCCGTCCTGGTGATGCGGCTGCGGGACGAAGGCCTGCTCGACCTGAACGACCCGCTGGAGAAGCACCTCCCCGGGACGGGCGTCGGTGAGGTGACGGTCGCGCAGCTCCTCGGGCACAGCGCCGGACTGGCCGCCGAGTCCCCGGCGCCCTGGTGGGAGCGGACACCGGGCTCGCTGCGCCCGGAGCTCGCCGATGTGCTGGGCGAGCGGCCACTGCTGCACCCGGTGGGCCGCCGCCACC
>NZ_JBEZZW010000095.1:0-1612 GCF_040639415.1 Micromonospora sp. NPDC023888
GGTCGGCCTGGATGCGGCGGCACACCTCCAGGCCGTCGAAGCCGGGCAACATCACGTCGAGGACGACGAGATCCGGCTGGCCGGTGCGGAACTGCCGGGGACACTGAGTCACACCGACACTGTCCACAACCAGCCGGATCCCCGCGTTGTTCCCGCGCCCCGCCGCGCCCACCGTTCCGATCGGATCGGTCCGCCCGGCCGTCCCACCGGCCCCGCGGACCGATCCGACTCGGTCGGAGGTCGGAGGTCGGGGGTCGGGGGTCGGGGGTATCCGCAACCACTGACCGGCGACAGGTGCCTGCCGCACGGACCCGGGTACGCCGCTGGCCGGCACCCCCAGTGTTGCGGGGTGCCGGCCAGCGGTCGGTGTCGTGCTGTGGTCTTGCTGTGCGGTGGTGCTGGCGTGCGTGTTCTGTGGTGGTGCGGGTCAGCTGTTCCAGTGCTGGGCGACGAGGTCGGTGGCCTGCTGCTCCCACTGGGCGTACGCGTCCGGGTACGCGGAGACCTGCACGGTCTGGGCGGCCTGGGTCAGCGGCATGTCCTGCCAGCCGTCAACCTGGCGCAGGCCCTTGAGGAACGCGGTGGTCGAGTAGGCGGGGTCGGTGATCTGCTCCGGGGTACCCCAACCACTGGACGGGCGCTGCTGGAACAGGCCCAGCGAGTCGTGGTCGTTCATGTCGCCGAGGTGGCCCAGGTTCTCCAACTTCGACTCCTGCAGGCTCGTCGCGATCGAGATGACCCCGGCCCGCTCCGGGAGACCGGCCTTCTTCGTGGCGGCGATGATCGCCTTGGCGTTGGCGGTCTGCTCATCGTTGAGGCTGATATGGGACTGGTCGCCCTGCGGCTTCGGCGCCGACTGCACCGCGACGGCGGCGGGCTTGGCATCCACCGGGTTGGCGTGGGCGGCGATCGGGCCGGCGAACACGCCACCGGCGAACGCGAGACCAGCAACGGACAGCATGCTCTTACGGAAGATCGTGTTCATGGGGGTAGCTCCTTCGGGGGTAGGAACACCCAGGCCGCCAAGGGGGGTCGGCGACACAGGGTGTGAGCACCTCGTCCGGCGCTGCACTTGCAAAGGGGAAAGTCTGGGGGTGACGCCCTGTCGGGCGTCGGGTCGGCGACCTGCGAGCGGGGGGCTCGTGGCGCCGGGTCCATGTGTAACGACCGGGGAGCCGGGGTCATTCCGGGGTTTGGCCCCTCCGTCGGCGCCCTCATCGAGGCGGTGCCTGCGGTCGTTCGTGGGGACTGCAACGACCGGGTGCGGATCGGCATTCCAACCTGCGGGACCTGTATCCAACCCCGTGCGGGCCGGGCTGCTGTCGGTGGCGCTGCGATCGTCAGGGTGTGTAACGACCCCGGCCCCGCCATGATTCCAGCCCGTGGGTGCACCCGGTCACAACCCACAAACACCCAGCGATGGACAAACCGCCCGCACAACATCCGGCCCGCGGCGTCGAGTCGCCCCTCACCCGGGTGATCCACTCGGGTTCACGGAAGTCGGGGCATCCGGGACGGGCGGTTTCAAGCGGCTGTTGCGACGAGGTGTTTGTGGAGTACCTCGGCTGGATTCTGCCAGTCGAGGGTTTGTCGTGGTCGTCCGTTGAGTTCG
>NZ_JBEZZW010000096.1:0-1556 GCF_040639415.1 Micromonospora sp. NPDC023888
GGGCCGTCGACCCGTCGATCATCGACATCGCCACCTCCGCGGGTGCCGACAAGGTGATCGCCCGCAACGACAGCATCCGCGACGAGCTGCCCTACACGCCCAACGCCGCTCGTCCCATCGGGGGCGGCACCACCGCCGTCGTGGCCGACGCGTCACTGTCCACGGCCTTCGAGGGCGACATGACGCGGGCGGGCGACTCGACGCTGGCCGTCCAGCAGTTCCTCGCCCACACCCTCGCGGTGACCCAGCAGCAGCCGGGCAAGCTGCGCAGCATCGTGGTCGCCCCGCAGCGGATGCCGACCGCCGCCCAGGCCCAGTCGATGGCCACCGCACTGCGCGCCCTGTCCGCCCAGCGCTGGTCCCAGCCCAGCGACCTGCTCACGGCGGCCGCGGCCAAGCCCGACGACCGGGCCACGACGAAGGTCCCGGGCGCCCGGAAGTACCCGGCCAAGCTCCGCAAGCGGGAGCTGCCCGTGCAGGCCTTCCAGGCCATGAAGGTCACCCAGGACACCCTGGACAACTTCAAGGTCATCCTGACCATGGCGTCCCGGGTCGTGACGCCCTTCGGCAACGCGATCAACCGGGAGATGTCGACGTCCTGGCGCGGCCGCGCCGAGCCGGCGGCGGCGTACCGGCAGAGCGTCCAGGTCCACCTGCTCGATCTGACCTCCGAGGTCCAGCTGATCGAGAAGTCCGACCTCACCCTCTCGGGGCGCAGCGCCACCATCCCGGTAACGGTCCAGAACCAGCTGCTCCAGGACGTCGAGCACCTCGTGCTGCGCCTGACGTCGACCAAGCCGACCCGGCTGAAGCTGAACGGCGGCGATGCCGTGGCCGAGCTGCCGGTGACGATCGCCGGCGGGCACAGCCAGTCGGTGAAGTTCACGGCCTCCGCCAACGCCAACGGTCCGGTCCCGATGACGGCCCAGCTGTACACGGAGGACGGCAAGCCGTACGGCAAGCCGATGACCTTCACCGTCAAGGTCTCCGAGATCACGCCCACGGTGATGCTGGTCATCGCCGGCGGCTTCCTGCTGCTCGCTCTCGCCGGCATCCGGATGTACACCCACCGCAAGCGCGCCGCCGCGCGCGACGCGGACGCGGCCGACGCACCGGAGGCGGAACCGCAAGCCGGGGACGCTCCGGAAGCGGACCCGGAGGACGACGCGGAGGCGGGCCCTGACGCCGACGGTCCGGCTGCGCGGAGTGACGAACCCGAGCAGCCGAGTGACCCGACGCCGGACACCGGAGCGCAAAGCACCGACCCGTCGGGCCAGGGTGAGAAAGTGGACCGTTGAGCGATGTCGTGGCCGGTCGGCCGGGGACGATGAGGTGGGGTAAACCATGAACGCGCCGTACGACGGTGACCGCGGTCAGGGCGCGGGCGGCGGCAGCGCGCCCTCCGGCGAGGCGTTCCCCGCGGCGGGCCACGTCCCGCCCCCGGCACAGCCTCCCGCCCCGGATCCGTACGTCCAGCACGCCTACGAGCAGGACCCGTACGGCAGCCACGACCTCGCCGCGCAGGACCCGGTCGGCGAGGCGCTCTACGACCGGGC
>NZ_JBEZZW010000097.1:0-1451 GCF_040639415.1 Micromonospora sp. NPDC023888
GGGCCGGCGGCCGTACTGCGCGTACGCGATGCCGACGCCGATCAGCAGGACGACGACCGTGGACGCGGTCACCGCGCCCGCGCTGATCGGCGGGTGGCCGTGCTCGAACTCGGTCACCGGCTTCAGCCAGTTGACGAACGCGCTGTTGAGGGAGAAGAGCCCGCCCGCGAAGACCGATCCGAAGGCCAGAAGGATCATCGGGATCGTCATGGACCTCGGCGACTCGTGGGGATGCGGCATCTCGCCGGGGCGGACCTCGACGCCGGGCTCCGCACTGGGCGCCTTGTCCGGGTCCGGGGCGGGCTGCCAGCGCTTCTCGCCGAAGAACGTCATGATCATCACGCGGGTCATGTAGTACGCGGTGATGCCCGCGCCCAGCAGGGTGACCGCGCCGAGGATCCAGCCCTCGGTGCCGCCCTTGGCGAAGGCCGCTTCGATGATCTTGTCCTTGGACCAGAAGCCGGACAGTCCCGGGAAGCCGATGATCGCCAGGTAGCCGAGCCCGAAGGTCACGAAGGTCACCGGCATGTATTTCCTGAGGCCGCCGTACTTCCTCATGTCGACCTCGTCGTTCATGCCGTGCATGACCGAACCGGCCCCGAGGAACAGTCCGGCCTTGAAGAAGCCGTGCGTCACCAGGTGCATGATCGCGAACGCGTACCCGATCGGGCCGAGGCCGGCCGCCAGGATCATGTAGCCGATCTGCGACATCGTCGAACCGGCCAGCGCCTTCTTGATGTCGTCCTTGGCGCAACCGACGATCGCACCGAACAGGAGCGTGACCGCGCCGACCACCACGACCGCCAGCTGGGCGTCCGGGGCGGCGTTGAAGATCGCACCCGACCTGGTGATCAGGTAGACGCCGGCGGTCACCATCGTGGCAGCGTGGATC
This sequence comes from Micromonospora sp. NPDC023888, assembly GCF_040639415.1. NCBI lineage: Bacteria > Bacillati > Actinomycetota > Actinomycetes > Micromonosporales > Micromonosporaceae > Micromonospora > Micromonospora sp. NPDC023888. Next base: position 893 of record NZ_JBEZZW010000097.1, read on the forward strand.
AGGGCCGAGACCGGGGTCGGGCCCTCCATCGCGTCCCCGAGCCAGGACTGCAGGGGCACCTGCGCGGACTTGCCGCACGCGGCGAGCAGCAGCATCAGGCCGATGGCCGTCAGCATCCCCTCGGAGGTCTGCCCCGTGGCCGCGAGGACCGGGCCGAAGGTGAACGTCCCGAACGTGGTGAACATCAGCATGATGGCGATCGACAGGCCCATGTCGCCGACCCGGTTCACCAGGAAGGCCTTCTTCGCGGCGGTGGCCGCGCTGGGCTTGTGCTGCCAGAAGCCGATCAGGAGGTACGAGGCGAGGCCGACGCCCTCCCAGCCGAAGTACAGCAGGAGGTAGTTGTCGGCGAGCACCAGCAGCAGCATCGCCGAGAGGAACAGGTTCAGGTAACCGAAGAAGCGGCGCCTGCGCTCGTCGTGCTCCATGTACCCGATCGAGTACACGTGGATGAGCGTGCCGACACCGGTGATGAGCAGGACGAACGTCATCGACAGCTGGTCGAGCTGGAAGGCGATGTCCGCCTGGAAGCCCTCCACCGGCACCCAGCTGAACAGGT
>NZ_JBEZZW010000098.1:0-1409 GCF_040639415.1 Micromonospora sp. NPDC023888
GGCCCCTCCAACCTGTGCAAAAACCACAACCGCTGCTGCCCAAACGACAACGGCAACACCACCGGCCGCACCACCGGCCCCAACGCCACCTGCACCCCGCCACCCGACTCCCCCAACACCACCGCCAACTCAGCCGGCGACGGCGCCGCGAACAGCGCGCGCGGGGGCAGCTCGCAGCGGAACGCCTTGCGGATCCGGATGATGAGTCGGGTGGCCAGCAACGAGTGCCCGCCCAGGTCGAAGAAGCTGTCGTCCGGGCCGACCGACGGCACGTCGAGCACCTGCGCGAACAGGACGCAGAGCAGATCCTCCTGCGGCGTACGCGGTGCGCGTCCCCGGCCGCCGGTCTGCTCGGGGTCCGGCAGTGCCCGCTGGTCGACCTTGCCGTGTGAGGTGCGGGGGATCTCGTCGAGGACGACGACGGCCGACGGCACCATGTGCTCCGGCAGCTCGTCCTGTAGGTAGGCGCGCAGTTCGTCGTCGCGCACCGCCCGGCCGGCGGCCGGTACGACGTACGCGAGGAGTTGGTCCTGCCGGACGATGACGGCGGCCTGCGCGACCGTGGCGTGGCGCAGCAGCACGGACGCCACCTCGCCGGTCTCCACGCGGAAGCCGCGGATCTTCACCTGCTCGTCGGAGCGGCCGAGGTATTCCAACTCGGCGTCGGCGTTCCAGCGGACCACGTCGCCGGTGCGGTACATCCGCGACCCGGCGGGCCCGTAGGGATCGGCCAGGAACCGGGACGCGGTCAGGCCCGCGCGGTCGTAATAGCCCCGGGCCAGGCCCTCGCCGGCAATGTACAGCTCGCCCGGCACGCCGGGTGCCGCCAGTTGCAGGGCGTCGTCCAGCACGTAGAGCCGGGTGTTCACCACCGGGCGGCCGATCGGCGCCGGGCCGGGCGACAGCTCACCGCTCATCGACGCGCAGACGGTCGACTCGGTCGGGCCGTACGCGTTGAACATCCGGCGGCCGGGCGACCACCGCGCGGTCAGCTCGGGCGGGCACGCCTCCCCGGCGACCACCAGGGTGCCGAGGTCGGGGAGCCGCTCGGCCGGCACCGTCGCCAGCACGGTCGGTGGCAGCGTGAGATGGGTGATGCGCTGCTCACGCAGGACGGTTGCCAGGTCCTCACCGGCCAGGCGGTCGGTCTCGGGCACCACCAGGGTGGCGCCCGTGCCGAGGGCCAGCACGAGTTCCCACACCGTGGCGTCGAAGCCGAGTGCGGCGAACTGCAGCACCCGCGAGCCCTCGCCCGCCCCGAGCCGCTGCTGCGTCGCGGCCATGCTCGCGAGCCCGCGGTGGGTGACCACGACACCCTTGGGCTGCCCCGTCGAACCCGACGTGTAAATCACATACGCCGGATGATCCACCCCCACCACCGGACACACCGGAGCAACCTCCGGCCACCC
>NZ_JBEZZW010000099.1:0-1354 GCF_040639415.1 Micromonospora sp. NPDC023888
CCTAGGTCGTGTCCGCAAAGTCTCGCCTGGCCCGCGGCGCCCTGCACGCACGCTCGCGGCGTTGTCGTCGGTCACCATGGCTCCGCCATGGCTCCCTCCTCCGCCTTGCGATCGCACGCACCGGACACCGCGACCCCCGCCCTCCGGGCGGACGCCGATACTTTGCGGACACTCCCTAGGTGTATTGATCACGAGCGTTGTTGACACTTGGCGGTCTTGATCATGGCGAAGACCTCCGGTGTGGTGGAGGTGTCTAGGACTACACCGCACGGAGGTCTTCGTGTCCCACCGTAATGCCCGGCTGACCGTTCACGGCAGGCGGATCCTGGTCGAACGTGTCCTGGCGGGCCGTCCCGTCGCGCATGTGGCGGCGGAGATGGGGATATCCCGGCCCACGGCCCACAAATGGGTCCGTCGCTGGCGGACCGAAGGCAACGCGGGCCTGCACGACCGTTCCAGCAGGCCCCGCACGACACCGCACCGGACTCCCCCCGCGGTCGAGGCCCGGGTCTGCCGACTGCGGTCCGACCGCAAACTCGGCCCGGCACGGATCGGCCCGATCCTGGGCCTGCCCGCCTCGACCGTGCACCGCATCCTTCTCCGGCACGGCCTGCACCGTCTGGCCTGGCTCGACCGGCCCACCGGCGAACCGATCCGACGCTACGAACACGACCAGCCCGGCGACCTGGTCCACGTCGACATCAAGAAACTCGGCAACATCCCCGACGGCGGCGGCTGGCGAACCGTCGGCCGCACGGCCGGCGACCACAACCGGCAGGCCACCACCCACGAGCGCCGCAGCTGCAAGCCGGTGATCGGCTACAGCTACATCCACTCCGCCGTCGACGACCACTCCCGCCTGGCCTACAGCGAGGTCCTGCCCGACGAACGCCAACACACCGCCGCTGCCTTCTGGCAACGGGCAAACGCCTTCTTCAGCGCGCATGGCATCACCGTCCAACGCGTCCTGACCGACAACGGCGCCTGCTACAAGTCCAAGATCTTCACCCAGGGCCTGGTTACGGCTGGCATCGCCCACAGGAAGATCCGCCCCTACCGTCCCCAGACGAACGGCAAGGTCGAACGCTTCAACCGCACGCTCCTGGACGAGTGGGCCTACCTGCGGCCCTACACCTCGAACCACGAGCGGACCGAGGCCCTGGCAGACTTCCTCCACACCTACAACCACCACCGCTGCCACACCGCACTCGACGGACACCCACCCATCAGCCGTGTCAACAACGCTGCGGGTCAATACACCTAGGTCGTGTCCGCAAAGTCTCGCCTGGCCCGCGGCGCCCTGCACGCACGCTCGCGGCGTTGTCGTCGGTCACCATGGCTCCGCCATGGCTCC
>NZ_JBEZZW010000100.1:0-1226 GCF_040639415.1 Micromonospora sp. NPDC023888
CCCCTCTGGGTGGTTGCGGTGTCTCCAGCGCACGTAACGCGTGAGAGGCCGGACTTGTGCCCGACCTGAGGCGGAGATTTTGCCTCACATCAAGGTCTGTTACTCAATCGACACCCAACCGGACCCCTCGAGAGCGATCGGGTTTGGATGGCGAACGGGACCGTACACGGTCCGGAAGCCGCGCCCGATGGGCGCCACCCCGTGTACTTCCCGTGATCCCACCCCCCGGAAACCCGGACTTTTCCCGGCTTTCCGGGGGAATTCTTGATCACGGAGAGTAGATGGCCGGAACCGGTCCCTTGTGATCGATCACACACGGAACCCTCGTGAACGGGTCACGAAAATTCCGCGTAAAGCGAACAGCATGGACGGCTCGCCCGGCGTGTCACACCGGAAGCGTGACACGCATGACGAGGCCGCCGCCCTCGCGGGGCTCCGCGATGATACGGCCCCCGTGGGCCCGGGCGACCGACCGGGCGATCGACAGCCCCAGCCCGACGCCCTTGTCACTGCCGGTGCGCTCCTGCCTGAGCCGCCGGAACGGCTCGAAGAGATTGTCGATCTCGTACGCCGGGACCACCGGCCCCGTGTTCGAGACCACCAGCACCGCCTGGCCGGGCCGGGTCTCGGTGGTGACCTCCACCCAGCCCCCGTCCACGTTGTAGCGGACGGCGTTCTGCACCAGGTTCAGGGCGATCCGCTCCAGCAGGACGCCGTTGCCCTGTACGCCGGCGGGGGCGCGCTCGCCGCGGATCTCCACGCCCTTGGCCTCGGCCTCCGACCGGGTCTGGTCGATGGCCCGCGAGGCGACCTCCGCCAGGTCCACCGGCTTGCGCTCCACGATCTCGTTGTCGCTCCGGGCGAGCAGCAGCAGGCCCTCCACCAGCTGCTCGCTGCGCTCGTTGGTGGCCAGCAGCGTCTTGCCCAGCTGGTGCAGCTCCGCGGGCGCCCCGGGGTCCGACAGGTGGACCTCCAGCAGGGTGCGGTTGATCGCCAGCGGCGTCCGCAGCTCGTGCGAGGCGTTGGCGACGAACCGCTGCTGGGCGGTGAACGCCCGGTCCAGCCGGTCCAGCATGTCGTCGAAGGTGTCCGCGAGCTCCTTGAGCTCGTCGTCCGGGCCGTCCAGCTCGATCCGGCGGGAGAGGTCGGTGCCGGCCACGTTGCGGGCGGTGCGGGTGATCCGGCCGAGCGGGGACAGCACGCGGCCCGCCATGGCGTAGCCGAAG
>NZ_JBEZZW010000101.1:0-1226 GCF_040639415.1 Micromonospora sp. NPDC023888
CTGACGCCCACCCTGGTGCGCCCGCGCGCCATGGTGGGCGTCAGCATCGGGATGAACCCGGCCTCGGTGGCCTGGGCGATCGCCGCGTTGACGAGGGCGAGCTCCAGCAGCGCGCCGACACCCGTCAGGTAGTAGAAGCGGGAGCCGGAGACCTTGGCGGCGCGCTCGACGTCGATGGCGCCCAGCGCCTCGCCGAGCTCCAGGTGGTCCTTGGGCTCGAAGCCCTCGGCGCCGAAGTCGCGGACGGTGCCGTGCGTCTCCAGGACGACGAAGTCCTCCTCGCCGCCGACCGGCACGTCCTCGTGGACCAGGTTGCCGAGCTTGAGCAGCAGCCGCTTGGTCTCCTCGTCCGCCTCGTTCTGGGCGGCCTCGGCGGCCTTGACGTCGGTCTTCAGCTGCTCGGCCTTCCGCAGCAGCTCCGCGCGCTCCTCCGGGGACGCCTTGGGGATCAGCTTGCCGAGCCCCTTCTGCTCGGAGCGGAGTTCGTCGAAGCGGACGCCGGACGACCTGCGCCGCTCATCGGCGGAGAGCAGGGCGTCGACGAGGCCGACGTCCTCTCCACGGGCGCGCTGGGAGGCGCGAACACGGTCGGGGTCCTCACGGAGCAGGCGAAGGTCAATCACCCCACCAGGCTACCGGTGCGGGGTCGCGTCACCCCATCCGATATGCCGCCCGCACCTTGCGTGTCACTTTGACCGAATTGCAGGAGTTTATCCCGGGGGAATCGGAGCGGAATTCCGCACTCCCGACCTCTCGGGTCCGGCGGGGCGGGCGGCGCGCATTGCCCCGCGCCGCGGCTCCCGCGCGCTGTTCGAGCCCGGTTGTCCACAGAAGCCGGTCGCCAGGGGAAGTTATCCACAGGCTGTGCGAATCCGCTGTGGACTCAGCAATTGATCATTGTGATTGCCCTGCCGTCACCCGGGATTCCCCCGCCAAACCATGCCCACCCACTCATTCGGGTGGGAAATTCTCTCCCCAAGGAGGTGATCGGCGGAATTGAGGTGACACGGTCGCCGTGCCGCACTCCATGACCCCCTGTGGGGAGTGGAGCGATTTGTCGACCCTGTCCAGTTGTGTTGTCGACTTGTCCCCAGGTCGAGAAGCCACCCTGTGGATAACTTCTGTGGACGTACGGTCAGGCCCGGCCGTCCTGGCACCGGGCCAGCCAGTCGGACGCCTCCGTGAACTCCCGGTCGGACGTCCCCGGCCGCAGCGGGGTGACGTCC
>NZ_JBEZZW010000102.1:0-1219 GCF_040639415.1 Micromonospora sp. NPDC023888
GTACGGGGGGCCGGAGCCGCAGCGTGCGCGTACCGGCCGGAGCCGCCGCGCACGCGCGCGCACCCGTCAGAAGTTGATCATGTGGCCCGCGAGCCCGTGCACGGCCTCCTTGACCGCCTCGCCCAGCGTCGGGTGGGCGTGGACGTTCCGGGCGACCTCGTGCACCGTCAGGTCCCACTGCTGGGCCAGCGTCAGCTCGGGCAGCAGCTCCGTGACGTCCGGGCCGATCAGGTGCGCGCCGATGATCTCGCCGTACTTCGCGTCGCTGATCAGCTTCACGAACCCGGTCGTGTCACCCAGCCCGTGCGCCTTGCCGTTCGCCATGAAGGGGAACTTCGCGACCTTGACGTCGAAGCCCTTCTCGCGCGCCTGCTCCTCCGTCCAGCCGAAGCTGGCGATCTGCGGCTGGCAGTACGTGGCGCGCGGGATCATCGGGTAGTCGAGCTCCATGGTCTCGGCGCCCGCCAGCGTCTCGGCGGCCACCACGCCCATGGCCTCGGCCGTGTGCGCGAGCATCAGCTTCGCCGTCACGTCGCCGATCGCGTAGATGTGCGGCACCGAGGTGCGCGAACGGCCGTCGACCTCGATCGCGCCCCGCTCGGTGAGCGCGACACCCGTGTTCTCCAGGCCGTACCCCTCGACGTTCGGCGCGAAGCCGATCGCCTGGAGGACCTTGTCGGCCTCCAGGACCTGCTGCTTGCCGTCCTTGCCGGTCACGGTCACCCGCACCTGCGGCCCGGACTCGTCGATGGCCTCCACCCGCGTGGACGTCAGCACGTCGATGCCGAGCTTGCGGTACTGCTTCGCCAGCTCCGCGGAGACGTCCTTGTCCTCCAGCGGCGCGATCCGGTCGAGGAACTCGACGATGGTGACCTTCACGCCGTAGTTGTGCATCACGTACGCGAACTCGATGCCGATGGCACCCGCGCCGGCGATCACGATCGAGCGCGGCAGCTCGTCGACGAGGATCTGCTCCTCGTACGTCACGACCCGCTCGCTGCGCCGCGTGCCCGGCAGCAGGCGCGGCGTGGCGCCGGTCGCGATGATGCAGTTGTCGAACGACAGGGTGGTCGTCGAGCCGTCGGTCAGCGCCACCTCCATCGTGTTCGCGTCCAGGAAGGTGCCCCGGCCGGTGAACTCGGTGATCTTGTTCTTCTTCATGAGGTAGTGCACGCCCTTGACGCGGCCGTCCGCGACCGTGCGGCTGCGCCGGAACGCC
>NZ_JBEZZW010000103.1:0-1217 GCF_040639415.1 Micromonospora sp. NPDC023888
CCCGGAGGAAGCGCATCACCACGTCCGCGTCGTTCGCGAGCTCCTCCTTGAGGACCTTGATCGCGACGGTCTCGCCGGGCTGTCCGGGCACGGCCGCCTCGACGCCCGCGGTCTCACGCTGGCGGGCTCGCCAGACGGTGCCCGTGGCGCCGCGCCCCAGCGGCTCCTCGAGCAGGTACTTGCTGCCTACCGGCCGCACGTCATGCGCTCCCTGCGATCGTGGTCCTTGCCTGTCCGAGCCCCCCTCTCGGGTCCGCCCGGGTGTCCGCCCCACTGTAGTGCCGGACGGCGGCACACCGGCGGGTCGTCCTCCGCTCCCGTCCGACCCTGCAAGACGCGTGCGGAGGGGACACGGTTGCCAGGGTGACACGACTCTCGCCGGCGCACATGATCCCAAGGGGTGTGCAAGCAGGCGTTTTCCTGACCGGGTCCGACCGATCAAGATCATTTCTTGGTGGGCCGGGGACGAGTTGTCAGTGCCAGGTGGGAGGATGCCCCCAGCACGGCGCATCGCGGGGTCGGGAGCCCCGTGGTCCGTGCCGACCTGACCGGACGACGCGTCCGTGGGGGTGGGGGGAGATCGGGACGGGCCATTCCCTCCGCCGCCGGGCGCGCCGCGCAGAAGGGACCGCTGACGGCGATGCAGATCCGGCTGACCGTCCTCGCGGCGCCGACCGGCGGCCAGGCCGCGGGACGCGCCTGTGACGTGCTTGTCACCGCCCCGGCGGGGACCGCGCTGGCCGCCGTCGCCTCCGGGCTGGCCGCCGCCGTGTCGGGCGCCGACTCCTCGGGCGCCGTCGTGCTGTACGCGGGCGGGGAGCGGCTGGACGCGCAGCGCCGTGTGCTGGGCGAACCGCCCCTGGTGGACGGCGCGGTGCTCTCGCTCCACGTGCCCGGCGAGGACCACGCGCCCCTGGACGGCGCGGCGACGCGGCTGCACGTGGTGGCCGGGCCGGACGCCGGAGGGGTCCACCTGCTGCACCCCGGGCAGATCCGCATCGGCCGCGCCGCCGACGCCGACGTGCCCCTGGACGACCCGGACGTGTCGCGCCTGCACTGCGCGGTGACCGTGGCGGACGACGGCCGCGTCACGGTCGCGGACCTGGGCTCCACCAACGGCACCACCCTGGACGGCGACGAGGTCGGCGCCCGGCCGGTCCGCCTGACGCCGGGCGCCCTGCTGCGGCTGGGCGAGTCGACGCTGCGGCTGACGGCGG
>NZ_JBEZZW010000104.1:0-1210 GCF_040639415.1 Micromonospora sp. NPDC023888
GGGGACGTTGGGCAGCGAGTACGCGTCGGGCACACCGATCGCCGCACGCGACTCGGCCGCGGAGAACGTCCGCAGGCCGATCCGGTACGACAGGTAGGTCTCCAGGCCGCGCAGCCGGCCCTCCTCCAGGCGCTGGGACGCCAGCAGCAGGTGCACGCCGAGGGACCGGCCGATGCGGCCGATCTGCACGAACATCTCGATGAAGTCCGGCATGGCGGTGAGGAGTTCGCTGAACTCGTCGATGACCAGGACGAGGGAGGGGATCGGCTGGAGCGGCGCTCCGGCGGCCCGCGCCTTCTCGTAGTCGTGGATGTTGGCGTAGTTGCCGGCGTCGCGCAGCATCTCCTGGCGCCGGTTGAGCTCGCCGCGGATGGAGTCGCCCATGCGGTCGACCAGCGTCAGGTCGTCCGCGAGGTTGGTGATGACCGCGGCGACGTGCGGCATCTGGGACATGCCCGCGAAGGTGGCGCCGCCCTTGAAGTCGGCGAGGACGAAGTTGAGGGTCTCGGACGAGTGCGTGACGGCGAGGCCCAGCACCAGGGTCCGCAGCAGTTCGGACTTGCCGGAACCGGTGGCGCCGACGCACAGGCCGTGCGGCCCCATGCCCTCCTGGGCGGCCTCCTTCAGGTCCAGCATCACCGGGGAGCCGTCCTCGCCCACACCGATGGGCACCCGCAGCCGCTCCGACTGCGACCGCGGCCGCCAGGTGCGGCTGACGTCGACCGACGCGGCGTCGCCGAGGTTCAGCAGGTCGGTGAAGTCCAGGTTGGCGAGGAGCGGTTCGTCGTCGTCCGAGCCCGAGGCGATGCGCAGCGGGGCGAGCTGGCGGGCGAGCGCCTCCGCGGCCTCCGGCCCGAGGCGGTCGGGTGTCCCGTCGTACACGTGACCGTGGCCGGACTCCAGGCGGAGGGAGTCGGGGCGCACGGTCACCGACAGTCCGCCGCGCGGCCCGTGCAGCTCGCCCGGTACGACCTCGATGATCGTCACGCCCTGGATGCCCTCCGGGGCGGCGAGCGCCGACATCGCGGGGACCGACTGGCCGTCGAGGACAACGACGATGTGCGGCTGGTCCAGCAGCGGCTGGCCGCCGCCGTGGAAGCGGGGGCGCCCTTCCAGGCGTACGGCCAGCATGTCCTGGAGGTCCCGCGAGTCCGTGGTGATCATGCGGCGGCTGCCCGCGCCGTCGCCGGGGCCGGGCGCCTGGACGTGC
>NZ_JBEZZW010000105.1:0-1203 GCF_040639415.1 Micromonospora sp. NPDC023888
AGGCGGTCGGAGATGATGCAGGCGCCGATGGGGGAGTAGCCCGAGGTCATGCCCTTGGCGCAGGTGATCATGTCCGGTACGTAGCCGAACTTGTCGCACGCGAACATCGTGCCGAGGCGGCCGAAGGCGCAGATGACCTCGTCGGAGACGAGCAGCACGTCGTACTGGTCGCAGATCTCGCGCACGCGCTGGAAGTAGCCGGGCGGCGGCGGGAAGCAGCCGCCGGCGTTCTGCACCGGCTCCAGGAAGACGGCGGCGACGGTGTCGGGGCCCTCCATGAGGATCTGCTGCTCGATCTGGTCGGCGCACCAGCGGCCGAAGGCCTCGGGGTCGTCGCCGAAGAGCGGGGCGCGGTAGATGTTGGTGTTCGGGACCTTGTGCGCGCCGGGCACCAGGGGCTCGAAGGGGGCCTTCAGGCCCGGCAGGCCGGTGATGGACAGCGCGCCCTGCGGGGTGCCGTGGTAGGCGACCGCGCGGGAGATGACCTTGTGCTTGGTGGGCTTGCCCACCAGCTTGAAGTACTGCTTGGCCAGCTTCCAGGCGGTCTCGACCGCCTCGCCGCCGCCGGTGGTGAAGAAGACCTTGTTCAGGTCGCCGGGAGCGTGGTGCGCGATGCGCTCGGCCAGCTCCACCGCCTTCGGGTGGGCGTAGGACCACACCGGGAAGAAGGCGAGTTCCTGGGCCTGCTTGTAGGCGGTCTCGGCGAGCTCCGTACGGCCGTGTCCGGCCTGGACCACGAACAGGCCGGCGAGGCCGTCGAGGTAGCGCTTGCCCTTGTCGTCGAAGATGTAGGTGCCCTCGCCGCGGACGATGGTCGGGACGGGGCTGTTCTCGTACGACGACATGCGGGTGAAGTGCATCCACAGGTGGTCGTAGGCGGTCTTGGAGAGGTCCTTGCTCACGGCTATCGGGTTCCCCACATATAGGTCTGCTTCTTGAGCTTGAGGTAGACGAAGCTCTCGGTGGAGCGCACGCCGGGGAGAGTGCGGATGCGCTTGTTGATCACATCCAGGAGGTGGTCGTCGTCCTCGCAGACGATCTCCACCATCAGGTCGAAGGAGCCCGCGGTCATCACCACGTACTCGCATTCGGCCATGGCCGTCACCGCGTCCGCCACCTGCTCCACGTCGCCCTCGACGTTGATGCCGACCATCGCCTGACGGCGGAAGCCGACGGTGAGGGGGTCGGTGACGGCGACGATCT
>NZ_JBEZZW010000106.1:0-1200 GCF_040639415.1 Micromonospora sp. NPDC023888
CCGGGGCCGCCTGTCGTCCACCCCAACACGTAGGCGGACGCGGACACCCTCGCCCTCCGGACGGGCCAGAACGCCGTTGAGACGTTCCACCTGCTGCGGAGCGCGTCCGCGGCGAAGAGCTACGCGTACTCCCTCCAGCTGCGTCCCGGCCAGACGGCCACGCAGGGAGCGGACAACGTCATCATCGTCCCGGACGAACTGGGCAACCCCACCTCCATCACCACCCGATCGCCAGGGAGGCCAAGGGGGCGTCGAGATCCCCGTGCAGCTCACGCTCCCGGGCACCGAAGTCACCGTCTCGCTGGCGCCGGCCCGCCCGCCCCAGAACTCGCCTACCCGGTCGCGATGGACCCGGGCTTCGGCTACCGCAGCGCCACACCCTTCAAGAGGCCGAACTGCTTCTGGAACCCGCTCGACTGCACCGCGGCCTGCCATGCGCCGGGCGCAGGAGTGGCACCCCGACAGCACCCACTTCCAGGGCACGGGTGCTCCTTCCGGCACTGCTCCTGGAACGCGCGGATGGAGATCCGCCTGTCCACCACGGACGCCCACGAGCTCCTGCGACCCGGAACGAGTCGACGTCCATAGGCGTTGAGAAGCAGATAGACCTGAAGAACAACGCGACCGGCCGGGAGATCGGCCCCATGCGGACCGGCCAGAACAGCGCCGGGACGAGGGCGCGGGACGATTTGCCGCAGCGCCCGGCTAAACGGCACGCTGTGGATCATCAAGAGCAGCAGGCTTATGAGGAGCAATCAGTGACCCTTTTCGTCAGGCGGGCCGGTGCCCTGATCCTCGTTGCGGAGGCCTGCTACCTGCTCCTCATGGAGCTGGCCCTTGCGGTGTTCGTGGTGGACACCTCTCACATCGACCACACGGACACGGGAGGCTATGGCGGCCTCGGTGGCGTCCTCCTCCTCGCCGCCGAAGGGCTGACGGTCCTGCTGCTGCTCTGGGCAGCGGCCGTGCTCGGGCTCGCCTCCTTCGCGGACAAGGGCCCCTCGTGGGCGCGTGCCGCTGGCTTCGGCCTCGTGGCCCTCACGCAGGTACTCGGCACCTGGGCGGCGACGTCCAACGCGCTGACGCAGGACGCCGGAGCGGACGTGCTGGTCAACGCGGTGATGGTGCTGTTCGCCCTCACCGCCGGCGTCGCCTGTCTCCTGGGACTCCGCGGCGCGGCGCGCAAGGCGCCTGTCGCGG
>NZ_JBEZZW010000107.1:0-1189 GCF_040639415.1 Micromonospora sp. NPDC023888
GGCGGTTTCAAGCGGCTGTTGCGACGAGGTGTTTGTGGAGTACCTCGGCTGGATTCTGCCAGTCGAGGGTTTGTCGTGGTCGTCCGTTGAGTTCGCGGGCGACGGCGTCGAGGTCGTCTTGGGTCCAAGTGCGGAAGTCGGTGCTGGAGCGGGGGAAGTACTGGCGCAGCAGGCCGTTGGTGTTTTCGTTGCTGCCGCGTTGCCACGGGCTGTGGGGGTCGCAGAAGTAGACCTTGCAGTCGGTGGCCAGGGTGAAGACGGGGTGCTGGATCATTTCGATGCCCTGGTCCCAGGTCAGGGTCCTGCGCAACTCGGCTGGTAGGCGGCGCATGAGGCCGGTGAGGGTGTCGATGACCTGTTCGCTGACCCGCGATTCGGGCAGAGCGCCGAGCATCACGTATCGGGTGGCGCGTTCGACCAGGGTGATGATCGCGCTGGAGCCTCGGGCGCCGATGACCAGGTCGCCTTCCCAGTGCCCGGGAACGGCCCGGTCTTCGACCTCGGCCGGGCGAGTCGAGATGTGAAAGTCACGCACCCACGGGCGGCTTCCCCGCCCCGCGCTGGCCTGACGCGACTGCGGCCGGCGTAACGCCCGACCAGAGCGCAACGCGACCTGCCGAGCTAACTCCTGACGCATCCCACCTCGGGCCTGGAAGTAGATCGCCTGGTAGATCGTCTCGTGTGACACCCACATCTCCGGCCTGTCAGGAAACTCCCGCCGCAGCGACCGGGCGATCTGCCATGGCGAGTGCCGCTGACTCAGACGATCCTTGACCGTCTGCCACAACGGCGGCCACGCCCGGCCCCGCCCCGGACGCAACTTGCCCTCCCGAGGACGCCGCGCCCGCGCATCCGCCTTGCCCTGAGCGTTGCGGTGAGAGTACTTCCACCGATACGCCCCACCCCATCCCTTCGGATAGCCCACCCCGGCCACATAACCCGGGTCAGGCCCGAACGGATGCCGCTGACCCGCCGGCACCCGACCCCCAGTGCCGCAGTGATTACGCGACAACTCCCGCCACACCGTCGAGCGATGCCGCCCGATCACCTCCGCGATCTGCGGGAACGTCAACCCCTGACCGAACAACACCTCAATCTGCGCCCGCTCCGCGGACGACAACCTCTGCCCCGGCATGACCCCTCATCCTGACGAGAATCCACCCCGTTGCAACAACCACTTGAGCCCAAG
>NZ_JBEZZW010000108.1:0-1181 GCF_040639415.1 Micromonospora sp. NPDC023888
GGCCTGGCCCTCGTCGAGCAGCTTGCGGAACATCTCGATGCCGGTGACCGTGGTGGTGGTCTTCTCGGTCTTGATGCCGATGATGTCGACGGTCTCGTTGACCTTGAGGACACCACGCTCGATACGGCCGGTGACGACCGTACCGCGACCGGTGATCGTGAAGACGTCCTCGATCGGCATCAGGAACGGCTTGTCGACGTCGCGCTCGGGCTGCGGGATCGACTCGTCGACGGCGGCCATCAGGTTCAGGACCGACTGGCCCCACTCCTTGTCGCCCTCGAGCGCCTTGAGCGCCGAGACCTTGACGACCGGAACGTCGTCGCCCGGGAACTCGTACTCGGTGAGCAGCTCACGAACCTCGAGCTCGACGAGCTCCAGGATCTCCTCGTCGTCCACCATGTCGGCCTTGTTCAGGGCGACGACGATGTACGGAACGCCGACCTGGCGGGCCAGGAGCACGTGCTCCTTGGTCTGCGGCATCGGGCCGTCGGTGGCGGCGACCACGAGGATGGCGCCGTCCATCTGGGCAGCACCGGTGATCATGTTCTTGATGTAGTCCGCGTGACCGGGGCAGTCGACGTGGGCGTAGTGACGCGACTCGGTCTGGTACTCGACGTGCGCGATGGAGATGGTGATACCGCGCTGGCGCTCCTCAGGAGCCTTGTCGATCTGGTCGAACGCCGAGGCCTCGTTCAGGTCCGGGAACGCGTCGTGCAGCACCTTGGTAATGGCGGCCGTGAGGGTCGTCTTACCGTGGTCGATGTGACCGATGGTGCCGATGTTGACGTGCGGCTTAGTCCGCTCGAACTTCGCCTTCGCCACTGGGGTCCTCCTGAGAGTGGTTCTGGTACGCCTTACTCATCGGCGCCAGGTGATCTTTGCTGGGTGGCCACCCGCCGGGGCACCTGCCTCGGGTTGCGGGGCCGAAGCCCCGGCGGATGGTGTCAAGCCTAAAGCGTGAAACCGGGAGAGTTACTCGCCCTTGGCCTTCGCGATGATCTCCTCGGCGACGTTCCGCGGAACCTCGGCGTAGGAGTCGAACTGCATCGAGTAGCTTGCGCGACCCGAGGTCTTGCTGCGGAGGTCGCCGACGTAGCCGAACATCTCCGAGAGCGGCACCAGGCCCTTGACGACCCGGGCACCGGCCCTCTCCTCCATGGCCTGGATCTGGCCACGGCGGG
>NZ_JBEZZW010000109.1:0-1177 GCF_040639415.1 Micromonospora sp. NPDC023888
GACCTCGGCGTCTCCTCCATGCAGCTCGACGAGGCCGACCGCGGCTTCGCCTACGCCCAGGACGCCCCGCTCGACATGCGGATGGACCAGACGACCGGCATCAGCGCGGCCGAGGTCCTCAACACCTACCCGCCCGGCGAGCTGGTCCGCATCCTGCGCCAGTACGGCGAGGAGAAGCAGGCCAAGCGGATCGTGGCGGCGGTCGTACGGGAGCGGGAGAAGGAACCGTTCACCAACAGCGCCCGCCTCGTGGAGCTGATCCGCGACGCGCTGCCGCAGGCCGCCAAGCGGACCGGCGGCAACCCCGCCAAGCGGACCTTCCAGGCCCTGCGCATCGAGGTCAACGGCGAGCTGACCGTCCTGGAGCGGGCCGTACCCGCCGCGGTGAAGGCGCTCGCGGTCGGCGGCCGGATCGCCGTCCTGTCCTACCACTCCCTGGAGGACCGGCTGGTCAAGCAGGTCTTCGCGGCCGGCGCCACCAGCACGGCCCCGCCCGGGCTGCCCGTCGTGCCCGAGCGCTACCAGCCGAAGCTCAAGCTCCTGACCCGCGGTGCCGAACTTCCCACGGAGGAGGAGGTCGCCGAGATCCGCCGGGCGGCCCCCGCCAGGCTCCGGGGCGCCGAGCGGATCAGGGAGGACGACCTGTGAGCGGCGGGCCCGACGGCACGCACGCGTAGCGCGGGCGACGTGGACCACGAGGACGACGGCGGGGCGAACCGGGAGGACAGGTGACCAAGGCGGGACCGCTGAAGGGGCGGGCGGCGCGGCTCGCGCGGCTCATGCCCTCCGGGCCGAGCACCGCGGCCCGCACCCCCTTCGTCCTGCTGGTCGTCCTGCTCCTGGGCGGCGGCCTGATCACCCTCCTGCTGCTCAACTCCTCCCTCAACGAGGGCTCCTTCCGGCTCAGCGAGCTGAAGAAGCGGACCACCGAACTGACCGACGAGGAGCAGGAGCTCCAGCGGGACGTGGACGACCGCTCCGCACCCGACGCCCTCGAACGCCGCGCCCGCGAGCTCGGCATGGTGCCCGGTGGCAGCCCCGCCTTCCTGGGCCCCGACGGCACGGTCCGGGGTGTACCCAGCAAGGCGACGGCCGAGCCCGCCCCGCCCACCGCCCCGACGACGCCCGGCAGGTGACGCAGTGCCCCCCGCCCAGCCCCCACGCCGCCGCGTTCCGG
>NZ_JBEZZW010000110.1:0-1175 GCF_040639415.1 Micromonospora sp. NPDC023888
GCCACCCTCGCCGCGGAGCGCCTCGGCCGTCCCGGCGCGGTGCACCCCAACGACCACGTCAACGCGTCGCAGTCGTCCAACGACGTCTTCCCCTCCTCCATCCACATCGCCGCCACCGCCGCCGTCACCCGGGACCTGATCCCGGCGCTGGAGCACCTGGCGGCCGCCCTGGGGCGGAAATCGGCCGAATTCGCGGACGTCGTCAAGTCCGGCCGTACGCACCTGATGGACGCGACGCCGGTGACGCTCGGCCAGGAGTTCGCCGGTTACGCCGCCCAGGTGCGGTACGGCGTCGAACGGCTGCACGCCTCGCTGCCGCGGCTCGCCGAGCTGCCGCTGGGCGGCACGGCGGTCGGCACCGGGATCAACACCCCGCCCGGCTTCTCCGCCGCCGTCATCGCGGAGGTCGCCCGGGCGACCGGGCTGCCGCTGACCGAGGCCCGCGACCACTTCGAGGCGCAGGGCGCGCGCGACGGGCTCGTCGAGACGTCCGGGCAGCTCCGGACGATCGCGGTCTCGCTGACCAAGATCTCCAACGACCTGCGCTGGATGGCCTCCGGCCCCCGCACGGGCCTGGCCGAGATCAACCTGCCCGATCTCCAGCCCGGCTCCTCGATCATGCCCGGCAAGGTCAACCCGGTGATCCCGGAGGCGGTGCTGATGGTCGCCGCCCAGGTGACCGGGAACGACGCCACGGTCGCCGTGGCCGGCGCCGCCGGGAACTTCGAACTGAACGTCATGCTCCCCGTCATCGCGAAGAATCTGCTGGAGTCGGTCCGGCTCCTCGCCAACGCCGCCCGCCTGCTGGCGGACCGTACCGTCGACGGCATCACCGCCAACGTGGAGCGGGCGCGCGAGTACGCCGAGTCGTCGCCGTCCGTGGTGACCCCGCTCAACAAGTACATCGGCTACGAGGAGGCGGCGAAGGTCGCCAAGAAGTCCCTCGCCGAGCGCCGGACGATCCGCGAGGTGGTCCTCGCGTCGGGGTACGTGGAGCGCGGCGACCTGACGCTCCAGCAGCTCGACGAGGCCCTGGACGTCCTGCGGATGACCCGGCCGTGACCTGGTGTTCCGTACGCCTCCGGGCCCGCCGTCCGTGATCCGGGTCGCGGCGGGGCCGGGGGCGAACCTCTAAGTTCTGCGCATGACAGCCGAGACGACGACAGGGAGAGGAA
>NZ_JBEZZW010000111.1:0-1173 GCF_040639415.1 Micromonospora sp. NPDC023888
CTGCACCTCGCCTCCTCGGCCCGCGTCCGATGACCCCGCCGCGAGCGCGGCGGCGCCCCGAAAACCGGCGGCCGAGCCATCCGGCCACAGCCAGGAGCGGCATGACCACGCCGACCGACAGCAGGGCGCCAAGAGCCGCACCAGCCGCCGCCATGAACGGAGCCACTACCACCACGTCGCTGTGGCCGAGGCCGCCCGGAGCGACCTCGCAGCCCGCCTGCGCATCGTCCGGCCGCTCTGCCCCGACCACCGCACCGGTACCCGCCCAAAGGCGGTCTCGGGTCAGGCGGTGTGGGCGGTGTGGTGGTGCACGCCCAGGGGCCCCTGCGAACAAACCGGTGTGCTGACGGCCGCCCGGCGGATCCGTACGGGCCTCAGGACATGCTGCCCCGGCACACCGTCCCCCCTGCGACACCTGCTCCTCGTTGAGGTCCTCGGACGGATCGACGGACGCTTCGAGGACGAGCCGTCCGACGTGCGACGGGTACAGGTGGGCGTAGACCGCGCCGAGCGCCGTTCCGTACGAGACGCCGAAGTAGTGCAGCCGCTCGTCGCCGAGGAGGTAGCGCATCAGGTCGAGGTCGCGCGCGGTGTGCTGCGTCGGCCCCGTCGTAGCCGGTGTCGTCCGCGGTCTTGCCGCAGCGCACGGGGATGGTCGCGCCAACGCCGCGCGGGTCGAAGGAGACCAGGTCGTAGCGGTCGAGGAGCGGCTTGTACTGGTTGAGTCGTTCGGGCAATCCGCTCACGCCGGACACGCCCGGGCCGCCGAAGTTGAGGACGAGCGAGCCGATGCGCCGGGTGTTCGAGCCGGTGGCCTTACGGCGGATCAGGGCGACGTCAAACGTCCTGCCATCTGGTTTCCGGTAGTCGAGGGGGGGCCTTCATGGCGGCGCAGTCGTAGCCCGTGCGCGCGGTGGGCGGCGAGGTGCAGCGGGACCAGTGGAGGTGCTGGCCGGTGGTGAGCGCGGTGGGCAGACCGGCGGGCGGGTTGTTGGCGGTGAACTCCGTACGCGGCTGCGCACTCCGGCCGGGAGCGTCGTGCTGGAGCCAGGCGCCGACGCCCCGATCGCGGCGAGGACGACCCCGGCGATAATCCGCGCACCGAGCGAAAGGACGGGTCTGCGGCTTCGTATCGGATGTGCGTCACTCAGCGATATCACCGCGCTCCCGCCC
>NZ_JBEZZW010000112.1:0-1093 GCF_040639415.1 Micromonospora sp. NPDC023888
GGCGGAGTTCGTCCAGGGGGATGGTGAACTGGCCCTGGAGGTCGATGGTGTTGCCGTCGATGACGCCGATGCGGGTGGCGGGCAGGCCGCGGGCGCCGCACATGTCGGTGAAGCGGAGTTCTTCGCTGCGGGGGACGGCGACGACCGCGCGGCCGGCCGATTCGCTGAAGAGGAAGGTGAAGGCGTCCAGCCCGTCCGGGACGATGAGGCGGGCGCCGTTGTTGCCGCGCAGGCAGGACTCGGCGACGGCCTGGATCAGTCCGCCGTCGGACAGGTCGTGGGCGGCGTCGATCATGCCGTCGCGGGAGGCGGCGATCAGGATCTCGCCGAGCAGCTTCTCCCGGTCCAGGTCCACCGCCGGCGGCAGGCCGCCGAGGTGACCGTGGACGACCTCCGACCATGCCGAGCCGCCGAACTCCTCCCGGGTGTCGCCCAGCAGGTAAAGCAGCTGGCCCTCTTCCGCGAAGGCGATGGGGGTGCGGCGGTTGACGTCGTCGATCACACCGAGGACGGCGACGACCGGGGTGGGGTGGATCGCCACCTCACCGGTCTGGTTGTACAGGGAGACGTTGCCTCCGGTGACCGGGGTGCCGAGCTGCTGGCAGCCGTCCGCGAGACCGCGGGTGGCTTCGGCGAACTGCCACATCACCGCCGGGTCCTCCGGCGAGCCGAAGTTCAGACAGTCCGAGATCGCCAGCGGCTTCGCCCCCGAGGCGGCGACATTGCGGTAGGACTCCGCCAGCGCCAACTGCGCACCGGTGTAGGGGTCGAGCTTCGCGTACCGGCCGTTGCCGTCCGTCGCGATCGCCACACCCAGATTCGTGTCGGCATCGATCCGGATCATGCCCGAATCCTCGGGCTGCGCCAGCACCGTGTTGCCCTGCACGAACCGGTCGTACTGATCGGTGATCCACGAGACGCGGACGGCTTCATCAAGGCCATGCAGGCCCTTCCCACCGCCTAGGCAGACATGTCCTCACACATGAAGACGCGGATACGGAAACAGACGCGGAGCCGGACGGCGACGGGGGCGGGCGGCGACGAGCGGGTCCGGGTACGGACCGTTCGGCGGTCCGCCGGCGGCGGCCGTGCC
>NZ_JBEZZW010000113.1:0-1029 GCF_040639415.1 Micromonospora sp. NPDC023888
GCCGGTTGTACCAGCCGTCCAGGTACCGGCCGTTGTCGTACCGGACCCACGCCTCGACCGGCGCGACGTCGTAGCCCAGTTCCACCGCATAGGCGACGGTCGGCGTGGCGTACCAGGCCGGCCCTTCCGGGCGCTCGCCCTTCGGTGTGAACGGGCTCGGCAGCAGGCTGCCATCCAGCTCTACCCACTTGTCCTTGCCGACCTTCACACGGGACAGGTCGACGTGGGAGAGGTCTACCAGCCATGAGCCGGGCAGCTTCGGGTCGAACGCGGGGGCCTTGACGTGGGTCGCCTCACCGAGGCCGACGTTCAGGCCGTTCGCGCCCGCGGCGAAGGCCATGTTGACGTCGATGCCGACCAGGTGCCGCAGGGTGCATTCGGCGTCGGTCATGGGCCGCGCCCAGTCGTACGCTTCCTCGAACAGCTTCTCCGCCGGACCGCGCACGTGGAAACGGGGCAAGTCCTTGAGAACGGGGTGGCCGTCGGGGACCTCGCACGGCGGAAAGTGCATCGGGTCGATGGCGTCCTTGCCCAGCGAGCCGGGGTTGTGCTCGGAGTGCCGCTTGCCGTCGGCGTCCGGCTCGGAGGCCCGGGTCGGCGGGTGCAACGCGGTCATCAGCTCTAGCCCGGTCACCGCCGTGGAGCCGCGAGGCGTCATCACCCGGGACGCGTACACACCCAGCACCCGGGCGAGCTCCGCCGGCGCCAGTTGCCCGACCTCGCCCCAGTGCCGAGAGTCGAGCGCATTCCACGACGGGATGCACAGCTGCACGCAGGCCCGCTCCGAGCCGGTGGCGGGGCGGTAGATCCGCGCCCACGGCCCGAACCCGCGCTTGGTCAGCTGCCACTCCGCGCGGGCAAGCTGCTTGATGACCTTGTGGCCCTCCGGGATCCGCCCGGCGTGCTTCTCCCCCTCGGTGAGCGTGGCGGGCAGGCCGTAGCGCTCCAGGGCGGCCTCGGTGAGCACGAGCAGCGGGTCAGCGTCCTTGCCGGGACCGGCGAGCCTGGGAGCCCCGAGCCTCGCCTCGC
>NZ_JBEZZW010000114.1:0-1018 GCF_040639415.1 Micromonospora sp. NPDC023888
CCCTGATGTCCGGCCCCGGCCGGCGTGTGACGATCGGGGCATGCCAGTCGCCGCCCGCCCGCCCGAGACGACCGACGAGCCGCCCGTGCGCAAGCTGTACCGCAGCGCCGACGGGCGGATGCTCGGCGGTGTCGCCCGGGGCCTGGCGGGGCACCTGGGGCTTCCCGTCATCTGGGTGCGGCTGGTCTTCCTCGCCCTCTTCCTCGCCGACGGCCTCGGCGTCCTGGTGTACGCCGTCTTCTGGATCGTCGTGCCGCTGGGCGTCGGCGGCCGCTCCGGGCCGCGCTCCGTCTTCGCGACCGGGCCCGACGGGCGGCGCCGGCTCCGCAAGCCGGACAAGGGCCAGGTGGTGGCGCTCGTCGCGCTCACCATCGGCGCGATCGGCTTCGTGACCAGCGTCGACCTCGGCGGCGAGGCCAACCGGTACGTGTGGCCGACGCTGCTGGTGGGCGTCGGCGTGGTCCTGGTGTGGCGTCAGGCGGAAACCTCGACATCTTCGCCCACTACCGCGAGAGGGCCCGGGACGCGGAAGCGGTGATCGTTCCGGCCATGGCCTTCTTCGGCGGCCTCGGCGACCTGCTGGCCACCGCAGCGATGGGTGACTGGACCGAAGCCGACGAGGCGCACATCGCCTACGCGCTCAGCAACTGGCACCCCACCGCCGGTACCCGGCTCTCAGGTGCGGTCTCCCGCGAGCGACGCGGCGACCACCGCCTGCGCTACAGCGGTGGACAGTGGGAGCACCGCACCGATGCCGCGCCCACCCTGGAGTGGACCTTCCCGGAACCGATGGGCTCCCGGCCGGTGATCGGGGAGTTCACGATGGCGGACGTCGTCACCGTTTCCCAGCACCTCTCCATCCCCGAGGTGACCACCTACATGACTGCCGAGGCGGCCCGAGACGTCGCCGCTCCCCACACGCCGGCTCCGACCGCCGCCGACGAGCGCGGGCGCTCGAACCAGACCTTCCTCGTCGACGTCGTCGTCCGCTCCGGCGGAGCCGAACGCCGGGCCACGG
>NZ_JBEZZW010000115.1:0-1008 GCF_040639415.1 Micromonospora sp. NPDC023888
CTGGCCGTTGAGGGCGAGGTCGCGCAGCATGCGGCCGGTGGAGTACATGCCCGAGTTGCAGGAGGACAGGGCGGCGGTGAGCACCACGAAGTTGACGATCGCGGCGCCGACGCCGAGGCCCATCTTCTCGAAGGCGGCGACGAACGGCGAGACGCCCGGCTGGAAGTGCGTCCACGGCACGACCGACAGGATCATGATCAGCGCGCCGACGTAGAAGACGGCGATGCGCCACGGGACGGTGTTGATGGCCTTCGGCAGGGTGACCTTGGGGTCCTTGGACTCGCCGGCGGTGACGCCGACCAGCTCCACCGCGAGGAAGGCGAACATCACGATCTGGAGGGTCATCAGCGTGCCGCCGATGCCCTTGGGGAAGAAGCCGCCCTCGGACCAGAGCATGGTCATGGAGGCGGTGTCCGCGGCGTCGGAGAAGCCGATGGTGAGGATGCCGGCGCAGATCAGGATCATGCCGATGATGGCGGTGACCTTGATCATCGAGAACCAGAACTCCAGCTCACCGAAGAGCTTCACGGAGATCAGGTTCGCGCCGAAGAGGATGACGGTGAAGGCCAGGGCCGAGATCCACTGCGGGATGTCCCACCAGTACGTCATGTACGTGGCCGCGGCGGTGACCTCGGTGATGCCGGTGACGACCCAGAAGAGCCAGTACGTCCAGCCGGTGACGAACCCCGCGAAGGGGCCGACGAACTCACGGGCGTACTCCGCGAAGGAGCCCGAGACGGGGCGGTACATGAGCAGCTCGCCCAGCGCCCGCATGATGAAGAAGATGACGAGACCGGCGATGGCGTACGCCAGGATGAGGCTCGGTCCGGCCTTGGAGATGGCCTTGCCCGCGCCGAGGAAGAGCCCGGTGCCGATGGCTCCGCCGATCGCGATCATCTGGATCTGACGGGCTCCGAGGCCCCGCTGGTAGCCCTCGCCGGACGCGGACTCCGCGGCCTCACTGCCGTCGTGGTGCTGATCGACCTGCACTGAGGTCATGGTTGGTGC
>NZ_JBEZZW010000116.1:0-1004 GCF_040639415.1 Micromonospora sp. NPDC023888
AGCGACTCCGGCTGCCGGCCCCGCCGGGCCCGTACCGTCACCCGGCCGTGCGGCGGGGAGTGCTTGACCGCGTTGTCGATCAGGTTCGCCACCACCTGGTGCAGCCGCTCGCTGTCCGCGTGCGCGGTCAGCTCGGGCGGCGACACGTCCAGGTGCAGGTGCACGTCCGTGCGCGTGTGGCTGCCCGAGCCGGAGCTGAGCCCGCGCTGCGCGGCGGCCAGATTGGCCTCCTTCAGCACCCCCGACAGGTACGGCCACACCTCGAAGCGCCGCGACCGCAGCGGTACGACACCGTTGTCGAGCCGTGACAGGTCCAGCAGCGTCTCCACCAGCCGGCCCAGCCGCTCGGTCTGCTTCAGCGCCGTGCGCATCGTCTCCGGATCGGCGGCGGACACCCCGTCCACCACGTTCTCCAGCACCGCGCGGAGCGCCGCGATCGGGGTGCGCAGCTCGTGCGAGACGTTGGCCACCAGCTCCTTGCGGTGCCGGTCCACGGCCTCCAGGTCGTCCGCCATGCGGTTGATGGTGGAGGCCAGGTCGCCGAGCTCGTCCCGGCGGTCGGCGCCCCGCACCCGGCGCGTGTAGTCGCCGTGCGAGATCGACTTCGCCACCGTGTTCATCTCGTCCAGCGGCGCGGTCAGGCCGTGCGCCACGAACTGGGTGATCAGCAGCGTGGCGATCACCGAGAAGACGGTGATGAAACGCAGCTCGGTCTCCGTGCGCAGGGCCACCATCAGCAGCCCGGTCGTGATGAAGACCGAGACGACGACGAGCGTGCCCAGTTTGGTCTTGATCGAGATCGAGACCGAACGCAGCCGGGACCGGAGCGACGTCATGGGGCGGGCGTCTCCAGCGCGTATCCGACACCGTGCACCGTACGGATCCGCTCGGCGCCGATCTTGCGGCGCAGCGCCTTGATGTGGCTGTCCACGGTCCTGGTGCCCGACGCGTCCGCCCAGTCCCAGACCTCCGCGAGCAGCTGCTCGCGGGAGAGGACCGCGCGG